>NZ_JBFALG010000035.1:5741-70038 GCF_040656135.1 Micromonospora sp. NPDC050200 | reverse complement strand
ACAACCCGAAACCGTTCGTGTGGACCAAGACCGCCGAGGAGATCCTCGACTCCCTCGCCAGATATTGCAAACGAATTTCAGGCGCACCACACTAGACGAGCACTAGACCCACAGTGAGCTGCCACAGGGCGGCTCAGTGAGTCTGTTGATCCTCGACCTCAACGCACTGTTCTCGACAGGACCGCGCGCCGAGCGCCGCCACGCCCCGTCACTCAGCGTGACGCACGGTGGGCGGCGTGAGCGTACGTTCCAAACGACGGTTTGCAGCATCCCGCTGATGCGTTTTGTGGTGAATTGCTCCTACCCGTCGGTGTTGGCGCGGCGGGCTGTCGTCAGGTGTTGTTCGCCCTGTCCATGGCTAGCGCTATCGATGCCTGGGCTTGCTCGAGCGTGTCGCCGGCTCCAACCGCAAGGTCTCGTAGGTACTGGCGGAACTCGTCGTCAGACGGGTGGGTTGAGGTGAGGTAGCCGGCGAGTTCGAGGCTGACTAGGCCGTGCAGCTGACACCACGTGTGCTGGGTGATGGACCAGGGGTCGGCGGGACGGAATCGGCCTGCCTGAATGCATCGGGTGACGGCATCCCGGGCTGCGTGCAGCGTGTAGAGGCCGATGCGCCGGTCTTCTTGTGACAGTTGGAACCCGGCGATGCTTGAACCGCCGAACATCACCGCGTACAGGTGAGGCGCCAGGTGCGCGGACTGCCGGTACGCGATGGCCAACTGGAAGCTGTCGGCGACTGGGTCGTCGCTGGCATGCACCGTCGACAACCGGTCAGCTAGCCGGGCGAAGCCTTCCCGGATGACGGCTCGCACCAGGCCTGGCATGCCGCCGAAGTACGTGTAGACGGCCATTGTGGAGGTGCCGGTCTCGCGTGCTAGTGCTCGCGCGGACAGCGACCGGGGTCCCTGCTCGGTCAGCAGCCGAGCAGCGACTTCGACGAGTTCCTGCCGCGGATCGCTGCTTGTCCTTGACACGAGCTCATCATAACGGTGTTATTGACATAACGGTGTTATGAGGGGGTGGTTGGATGTTGGGGCCAGAACGGATCCGGGCACGGATCCCGCGACTTGCCGAAGCGTACGGAGACGACTGGGGAACGGTGGCCGGCGGCGGAGAGCCACTTCGGCTGGCCGTGCTCGGCGACTCCGCGGCGGCGGGGGTCGGTGCTCCCGACCATCAGGCGGCCTTGGCCGGTCAGACTGCGGTTGCACTCGCCGCACTGACCGGGCGGCACCTGTCTTGGCGGGTCGTGGCACGATCGGGAGCCACGGCCAGAACGATCCGACGAGACTTGGTGGACGGCATCACGGATCCACACACGCGGTGGAGCCCACACTTGGTCCTCGTGGTTGTGGGGGTCAACGATGCGGTCCGGTTGCGGCGACCCGGCCGGTTCCGGCGCGATGTCGAGCATCTGGTGGCGGTGATTCGGCGTCGGCTCGGCGCCCCGATCCCTGTGCTTCTGGCTGGGCTGCCCCCCGTACACCGCTTTCCCGCACTGCCTGCGCCAGCGCGGCTGCTGCTTGGGATCCACGCGCGCCGGCTGGACCGTCAACTCACGCGCCTGGCTCGACGGGACACGGGCGTGTTCCACTTGCCGGTCGGGCACTTACCCATCGAACGAGACGACTTCTTCGCCTCGGATCGCTTCCATCCCGGCCCAGCCGGATACCGCGTGTGGGGCCGAGCGCTGGGTGCACAGACGGCCACGATCCTCGAGGCAGTCCTGCCTATGACCGTGGAACCGAATGTTGCCTGTCAGCGTGACGGCCACACACGGGGCGCAACTGCAGAAGAGTCCGGCCGGAGGTAGCCGGCGGGCAACATCCGCTCTTCGGCACGTCCGGACGCCTTGCCCGGTCGCAGTCAGCTACGCCCCCGTGACGCGGAGTAAGCGCCATGATCGGATGTTGGTGTCCGTCACGACCGTCCGACCATGAAGGTCATCAGACCGCAGGGGATCACGCGGTGACCGTCAGTGGGACCGGCAGGCCCTGCTGCACCTCGAGGACCGCCCGCTCGCCCAGCGGTTGAGCCAGATCGACGGTGGTGGTACGCCGCGCGCCCATGTCCGGGCATGTCTCGCCGGCCGCGTGGGGGTGCTCGATGACGATGACGACGACCGCGTTGACCGACTCGATGGCCTCCGCGCTGTAGTCGGCGCCGCACGGCTGGCTTCCCGAGTTCGGTGCGCCGGTGAAGGTGACGGTCAGCTGGCGGCTGGGCGTGGTCGTGGTCGCCGAGTCGATTGGCAGGCCAGCGGATACGTCGTAGGGGTCCCACGACGGCGGGGTGACCTTGACCGTGGCCGAACTGGCGACCGCGACTCGGGTCACCCGTGCCGCCGTTCCTCTCAGCGTGTACTCCCAGGCCGGCGCTGTCGCCGGGCCGCGCGTGGTCTGGATCCGCGCCGTGGTCAGGCGCGCGGCGGTGACCTCCAGCGGTACGCACTCGGAACAACCCCCGGCGCCCGCCGCCGCCAGTTGCTTGAGTGCTTCGTCGGCCGAGAGCAAGGGAACTGCCTGGGTGGCACCGCTCTCCCAGACCACCTGTCCGGTCGGTTGCCGGGGGGCGGGCAGCGCGTTGGCGGCGACGACCAGGCCGGACATCAACGCTTGTTTGTTGTCTCCGTCCGTGGGTTCCCAGTCGCCGAGTTGGCCGGTCAGGTCCCCGACCGGAACGAAGCGCTGCGAGCCGCCGGCGTCGAGGACCGCCTTGTCGTACCGGGCCAGGGCGTCGCGCGCCTGCTGGCGCTGCCTGTCCAGACCCTCCCCACCCGGCCCGTTCCCATCCGTGCCACAGCCGCCGAGCACGGCCACCACCGCGATCCAGAGCATCCAACGCCGTCGAGCCATCCCCGCTCACCTCCATGCCCTTCGATCGAAAGGGTCCCACGGGAGGTTCCGGGGACAAGACACGCCTCGACAACGGTTCGGGACACCGCGCCGCCTTCGTGGGCTGTCGAAGTGGCCCCGGGGCCGACGTCGCTCGGCCTTTTCAAAGGTCGGCAGCGCGCGCAGTGAAGGGCCCACGGGTCGAGGCGGGTGTCCGGCTCGGGCAGCAGGCGGACCATGTAGTCCAAACGACAGTCGGCGCTCTCCCAGCAGAAATCCACCCGTTTCGACCCGCCAGCGCCCCGGGTCACGAGTCGGCCCGGTGCACGACCCGCCGTCGCCGTGTAGCAGCATGACGGCCATGACCGATCAGCGGGCTGTCATCATCCGGCCGGGCGGGCCGGCGGACGCGTCCACCGTGCTGGCACTGCTCGACGGCGCCACTGCCTGGCTGGTGGCGCGGGGGCGGACCGGTCAGTGGGGCACCGAGCCGGCGTCGTCCGACCCCCGCCGGATCGCCCAGGCCGACGCGTGGGCGGCCAGCGACGGACTGCACCTGGCGATGCTCGGCGACACGGCCATCGGCGCGCTGGTGGTCGGCGCGGCGACTGATTACGTGCCGCCGGCGACCGAGCCGGAGTTGTACGTCAACCTGCTGGTCACCGACCGGGCGTACGCCGGCCTGGGCATCGGAGCGCGGTTGTTGGAGCACGCCGCGGAGCTGGCCCGCGATCGCGGTCTGGGATTGCTGAGGGTGGACTGCTACGGCGGCGACGACCGGGCGCTGGTCCACTTCTACGAGCGGTGCGGCTTCACCGCCACCGACCCGTTCCTGGTGCGACGGCCGGGCCGGGAGCCCTGGCCGGGTCAGGTGCTCGCCCGCCGCCTCGAATGAGCCGGGGGGGTGGGGGCGCTGCTCGGCGGGGGCATGTCGCCGGCATTACCCACCCACGGCACACCCGGACGAGCGGCGCCGGTCCGACATTCCCGCTTGACGACAGCGCTCATCGGATGGGTCGCGCGACGCCGAACCCCCCGGTCGACCGACCCGGGGGGTTCGGCGCGCCGGGGGTGGCTACCGTGGCGCGCCCGCCACGGCGGACAGGATGAGGACGTCGTCCAGGTTCGCGTACGTCACCCGGTGGCCGAACTGAAGCTGTACGTACCGGCGCTCGCCCCGGGCCACGGTCCGGTCACACCACGGCCTCTCGTCCGGGTGAATTCTCGCCCGCCGCGGCGAGCCTTGTCGTGGTCATGGTCGTCAGTCGTCGGCTCGCCAGCGGTAGTACTCGTGGGCCACCGAGTCCTGGTGGCCACGCCAGGTGTCCGGGTTGTACGGGCTGATGAACGGGCTGAGTTCCGCCATGATCTTGGCAAAGACCGGCCGGTCATGGTCGTGCCCCGTGGCGTCGGCGACCGCCTCGTCGGTGCGTTCCAACAGGTGCACGTAGACGTCGTCGATCGAGTACAGCCAGCGTCCGGTGACGCCGAGCTGGACCGGCAGCGACCCGGCGTCGGACTCGCCGAAGATCCGCGCGACGTCGGGCTCCGCGCCGGGCTTGATCCGTCCGATGATGACGGTGAGATTCCTGCCGGCCGACTCGGGCGCCGAATCCGCGGCCGGAACCCAGCTGTAGAACTCCTTGGCGACCGAGTCGGACGGGTTCTTCCAGTTCTTCGGGTACGGCGTCACGTACGGAGCGATGGCTTCGGCGATCTTCTGGAACGCGGGCAGTCCCCGGGTCTGGCCCGACACCCGCGGGTCTTCCCTGCGCTCGATCACGTGGATGTAGAGGTCGTCCAGCGACAGCAGCCGTCGCCCGATCACGCCGAGGTCCTGTGGTCGGGTCGTCTTGTCGTAGTAGCCGAAGACATCGCCGACGGTGCCCTCGCTGCCGGGAACCATGTGACAGACGATCACGTTTCGGAAGACCATGACTGCTCCTCGGGTGTGCATGTTGACTGAGTGGACGTTGATGTCATGTTGCGGATGGGAGAGGCCGTCAGGCGGTGAACCGGACCGGGAGTTCCAGCAGGCCCCGGAACGGCGACGCCGCCGGCAGCCGGCGCAGTTCGGAGACCGGCACCCCGAGCCGCAGCTCCGGTAGCCGGCGCAGGAGCGCCCCGATGCCGATCTGTGCCTCCATCCGGGCCAGCGAGACTCCCAGGCAGTAGTGGACGCCGTGGCCGAAGCCGATGTGCGGGCCCCGCTCGCGGCAGAGGTCCAGCCGATCCGGGTCGGCGAAGTGCGCCGGGTCGTGGTTCGCCGCGTTGATCACCACGCCGACGATCGACCCGCGCGGAATGCGTACGCCCTGATACTCGACGTCCTCGGTGGCGATCCTGGGACTGGCCACCGGCAACGGGCCGTCGAACCGGAGCAGCTCCTCGATCGCCGAGGGCAGCAGGTCCGGCTTGGCGCGCAGCAGGTCGAGCTGGTCAGGATTGGTCAGCAACGCCACGGTCGCGTTGCCGAGGAAGTCCGCGGTGGTCTGGTGCCCGGCGAACAGCAGCAGGAACGTGGTGGTGACAAGTTCCCGTTCGGACAGCTGTCCGTCGTGGTCGCAGGCGTCGATCAGCGCGCTGATCATGTCGTCGCCGGGGCGTACGCGTTTGGCCTGGACCAGGTCGGCGAGATAGTGGTGCAGCCGCAGCTGGGCCTCCTGCACGGCCGCCCTGTCCTCCTCGGGACCACGGCCGGACGACCCGGACGTCCTGATCACCTGGGTCCAGTCGAGGACCCGCTCGTGGTCCGTCTCCGGTATCCCGAGCAACTGGCTGATCACCATCATCGGCAGCGGGATCGCGAAGTCGTGCATCAGCTCGGACTGGCCCTGCGGGATGATCTTGTCGAGCAGGTTGTCCACGATCTCCGCCACGCGGGGCCGAAGGGCCTCGACCCGACGCGGCGCGAACGCCTGCGACACGATCCGGCGCAGCCGGGTGTGCTCCGGCGGATCCGCGTTGAGCATGTTCTTGTTCAACGCCTCGGAGTTCGGCCCGAAGATTCGCAGGTACTGCTGGCCGGGCCCGTAGAGATCTTTGGACAGCCTGGGGTCGGTCAGCGCCGCCCTGGCATCGTCGAACCGGGTGATCAGGTAGGAGTCGAACCGCGGCGAACTGACCGGACACACCGGTTTCTCCGCCCGCATCCGCGCGAAGGTGGGATAGGGGTCGGCGGCGAATTCGTGGGTGTAGAGCTCCGCCGCGGGTACGGCATCCTCGGTCATCGCGACTCCTCCGGCTCGCTCCGTACGCTGTGCAGAACCTGGTAGGTGTGCCGTTGCGCCGATTCGCGAAGCTCGCGGATCATCTGCAGCAACCGCTCCCGGTGCTCGCTGCGGCCGAAGGCGTCCAGCCGTTCGCGGTCCGCCCAGTCGCTGATGATCAGATAGCTGCGCGGGTCGTCGGCATCACGGACCAGGTCCTGGTTCAGACATCCGTCCAGCGCCCGGATCTCTTCCGCCGCCGAGCGCCACTCCGCCTCGAACCGTTCCTCGCAGCCCTCCCTGGTACGCATGGCGAGCACGGTGCGTACCGTCGTCATCGCGCGCCTCCGAACACCAACTGCAGGTGCTTGCTGAGCGCGTCGGCGTCGACCGGCTGGCTGCGGAACCCGACATGCCCGTCCGGGCGGACCAGGTACAGGGCGGTGCCGTCGACGCCGTACCCGGCGCGGAACTCGCCCCCGGCGTCGCGCACCACCGGCGGATCGAGCAGCGACGCCACCCGGGCGTCCGGGCTGAGCAGCAGGTAGATGTCGACCTGCCCGGACGTCTGCCGGCGGACGTCGGCGCACAGTTTCCCCACGGCCGTCACGGTCCCCTCGTCGGTCGAGCCGTCGGCGTAGAGCAGCAACGTGTGCCGGGTGCCGCGGGTCAGGTCATGCAGCCGCAGCGGGTGCCCGACGCCCCGCCGGCTCAGGCCACCGACGTCGGGAGCGCGGTCGCCGGGCCCGGGACCGTCGCGCAGGGCATCGGGTGCGGACAGGGACTCGCCGACCAGCGGACTGTCCGAGTAGCTGAGCAGCATGGACATCTCCTGCAGGAACTGCCGCTTCAGGTCCTCGCGGTCCAGCTCGTCGGTGAAGGCCAGCCGCACCGCGCGCCCGACGATCTCCTCGCCCTCCGGGCGCCGTTCGGTCTCGTAGCTGTCCAACAGCCCGGGTGCGGCGATCCCCCGCACCGCCAGCGCCAGCTTCCACGCCAGGTTCCAGGCGTCCTGGATCCCGGTGTTCATGCCCTGGCCGCCCGCGGGCGGGTGCAGGTGCGCCGCGTCGCCGGCCACGAACACCCGGCCGTCGCCGTACCGGTCCACGATCCCGTGGCTGATCCGGAACACCGACGACCAGCGCAGGTTCGACGCGCGCGTGCCGGGCGGCGCCAGCTGGTCGAGCGCGGCCTGAATGTCGGCGAGGGTCGGTTCGGCGAGCTCCTCGCTGAACCCCGGCGGGGCGTCCTGCCCGCCGGTCTGCGCGAAGAACCGGCCCGGCGCCAGCGTCGCGATCCGGTACCGGGACTCGCCGCGCAGCGGAACGCAGACCAGCATCCCGTCCATCCGGCCGTCGGTCTCGTGCATGAACCGGAGCAGGTGCCCCTCCGGCATGTCCCAGTCCACGTCCACGTCGCAGAGCATGAACAGCTGCGGGAACCGGCCCAGCCCACCGGAGAACGTCAACCCGAGCAGCTCCCGGACCTTGCTGTGCGCGCCGTCGCAGCCGACCAGGTACTTCGCGCGTACCGTCTCCTCGCCGGCGGCGGTCGCGAGCGTGGCCAGCACGCCGTCGTCGTCCTGGGTGAACGCGACCAGCTCGGCGCCGCGCTGCGGGCGCACGCCGAGCGTGGCCAGCCGTTCGGTGAGGATGCGCTCGGTCTCGTACTGGGGAAGGCCGAGGTGCGCGTAGGGCAGCTCGGGCAGCTCCCAGCTCATCTGATGGGTCTGCACGCCGTTGACGAACACCATGTTCCCGGTCAGCCAGATCCCGGCGTCCATCGCGTCCCGCACGATGCCCTGGCTCTCCCAGATCTCCATCGTGCGGCAGTGCACGCCGATCGCCTTGTCGGCCTGCCCCGGCGGGGTGGCCAGCTTCTCGACCACCCGGCACCCGATGCCGCGCCGGGCCAGCTCGACGGCGGCGGTCAGCCCGGTGGGCCCCGCTCCGACGATGAGTACGTCCGTTGTCGTGTGCACGTCGATCTCCTTGCCCGTACTCGGTTCTCGTCTGCTGTCGGGACGCGCCGCGCTGTGGAACAGGCGACGCCGGAAGTCCTTGAGGAGGAACGGTGCGATCGGCCCGGCCTCCTCCTGCGCGTGTGCCGGGTTGCCGATCCAGCGGTAGAACTCCGCTTCGCTGCGCCATTCGGCGAAGATGTGGTGGACGTCCGAGTCGGGCTCACGCAGCAACTCCTCGCGGAGGTACCCGGGCACCCCGGCCACCCTCGCGGCGACCTCGACGTACCCGCGCTCGAACTCCGTGAGCCTGGCGGCCGGCACGGTGATCTCCACATCCACGAAGACCTTCGAGCCGTTGCCGTCGGCGTCGCGCATCACCCGGTAGCTCTCCGCCCCGGGCGTCTCGCACAGCGCCTGTACGGCATCGGCGAAGCGCGCGGCGACCGGCCCGTTCTCGTAGTCGCGCAGCGCGGACTCGTCGGCCCACTCGGTGACGACCACGAACGAGCGCGGGTCGTTGGCGTCGAGAAGCAGGTCCCGCAGGAGGTTGCCGGCCAGTCCGCTGATCTGCCCGGCGACCGCTCGCCACGCGGATTCCACGGCGTGTTCGCATCCCGGGCGCGCGCGTATCCGGAACATCGTCCTGATCATGAGGTCTCCTTTGACGGCCTGCGCGAGACGGTGGAGCTGTTGAACGACGGTGGCCAACGCCCGTCCCTTCGCGACCGGTCGCCCACCGCGACGATCGGTGGCGCTCCCGGCTGCGATGCCGGGTAGAAGGTCCCGGCCAGTGGCACCCGGACCGCGACGACGTCGTCCTGCGACCGTGCCGGGCGTCGCGTCACCCCGCCGTCACCGGCGGCCGGTGTCGAGTCCGCGCGCGTTGACGCGGCGGGGACGGGCCCCCGGCACAGTGGAGTCCGCGACGCCGCGTCGACCGCCGCCACCGCCCGAAGCAGGACGGCCGTCCCCCGGCGAGCACCCACGGTGGCGCAGCCGCCGGCCGCTGCGGCCGGGCCGGGGACGATCCGCGACGGACCGGGCCCCGCCGGGGCCGGGCCCCGCCGCGCAGGCACCTCGTTCGGCGCGAGCACGTCATTGATCAGCGCGGACATCGCCGCGGACGGTTCTAGCTGCAACTCGCGCCGCAGTAGATCGCGATACACGAAGAAGGCATGCAGAGCCTCGTACGCGTTGCCCTCCGCCAGGTGCGTCTCGACCACCAGCCGGTGCGGCGTCTCCCGCAACGGTTCGGCCGCCATCGCCTCGAGCGCGGCCTGCAACGCCTCGCCGTGCTCGCCGGCACGCAGGTGGGCCCGCGCCATCTCGTCGAGCAGGTGCAGCCGCAACTGACTGAACCGTTCCCGCTCCAGCAGGACCCAGTCGTCGTACCAGCCGGGCAACAGGTCGTGGCGCCCGGCGGCGAGGACCGCCGTCGCCGGCCGCGGATCGCCGCCCTGGCTGACCCGGGCGTCGGCCCGGGCCAGCTCGTCGACATCCACGTCGACCATCGGATGCAGCCGGACCGTGTCGCCGACGGTGATCACCGGGCAGGACGGGTCCCGGCGCAGCCGCCACAGTGCCGTCCGCAACGAGGACAGGGCGCGCTCCTCCGCCACCTCCGGCCACAGCAGGCCTGCCAGCTGAGCACGGGTGGCACCCGGGCGCAGGCCGATCAGGGCGATGCTGCGTTGCAGCCCGCGCGGCACCGCCACGGGCCGCCTGCCGTGCAGCAGCCGGAAGCCGCCGAGCAGCAGGAGACGAACCGCCGGCTCGGCGTCGGACCCCGGCTGTGCTGGCGTGCCGCCTGTCGTGGACAACCGCGTGCTCTTCTCACCCGTCACGATCGAACTCCCTGCACCGGGACCGTGGGCGGCAAGAGCCACCCTGCTGGAGCCCACCGACCGCCGGCTGAACCGGTGAAACGGGGCTTGAGCTGCCCGAGGATCGCTCGCCTCAGCTGGAAGTCTGCGCAATCGGCGTCACCCCGGCGTCACCGCGCACCAGAATCTGTGCGGTTCCTGTGACAGTCCGTTGACACCCGTCGCCGCGCGGTTGGCGTCGATCGGAACCTGGGGACAAGCGGAACTTCTCGAACTCGAGGCCTGCCTGCTCACAGGGGGCCCTGGTACGCGGGCCTGGGGATCCCGCCTACCCTTCATAGGTGGGCGCGCGCATCGAGGAGCTGGACCGGCTCGACGGGTACACCTACCTGACCGTTCCGGAACGGCCCACCTATCTGGCGATCATGCGCCTGTTCGCCGGCTCGCTGATGACCGACCTGTCGGCGCAAGAGGTCGCGGACGCGCTGAACGGCAACGGTGAGCAGTTGACCGTCGATACCGCCGCCGACCGCCTGGGACGGCTGGTGAGCTGGGGCAATCTGCTGCCGAGTTCGCATGCCGTACGGGTGAAGAGCATCGCCGAATACCACCGGGCGCGCTCGCGGTACCAGCTCTCACCTCTGGGCGAACGGATCCAGCGGCAGGTGGACGAGATGTTGGCGAGCGCCGACTCGGCGCGCGAGATCAGCCGGGAGCTGCTCGGACTGGTGGCGGCGGGCCTGGCCCGCGTCGCGGAGCAGGTCGAACGGCCGGGCGGCCCGGACCCCGCCCAGACCCGGGACGTCGTGGTCACCGCCTTCGCCCAGTTCTGGCAGTTCCGCGATTCGGTGCGGGACTTCTACGCCTACCTGGGTCAGGTGCTCGCCCGCTACGACCTCGACGCCGGGGAATACGCGGGCTTCAAGAACCTCCTGCTCGACTACGTCGAGTCCATCACCGAGGAGGTCGTGCTGCTGGCGCCACGCATCGAGCGCGACCTCGACCGGATCTGGCCGCAGCTGCCCGCACTGCTCGCCCGGATCGACGCCGACGGTGACGGCCTCGTCTCAGCCGCTGAGGCGGTGGGTGTCACGGTGCAGCGGACCCGCGGCCGTGAGGTGGCCGACTGGGAGGCGCTGCGCGCCTGGTTCCGGGACACCGACGGCCGGCGCAGCGAGGTCGGTCAGCTCCGCGACGCGACACTGCGGGCGTTGCAGTCTCTGCTGGCCAACGCGAAGCGGATGATCCGCTCCTCCGGGCACGGGGTGTCGCGACGCCGCGACCTGCTGCGGCTGGCGGGGTGGCTCGACGGCGCCGACGCCGACACCGCCGCGGATCTTTTCACCGCGGCCTTCGGGCTGTACGGGGCGCGCCATGTCGGGATCGCGGGAGATCCAGAGGCGGTGGTTCCGGCGACGGAGAGCTGGTGGCCGGCACCCGCGGTGACGGTGCCGGTGTCGTTGCGGGAACGGGGCAACCGGGCGCCCCGCGGCCGGCCGACCGGCGTGGTGGACCGCAGCGAGCAGCAGGCGATGTTGCTCGCGGAGGCGGCCGCGACCCAGCGCGCGCGCGTCACCGCCGCCGGTGAACTGCTCTCCGCCGCGGCTGACCTGTCCGCCGTCCGCCTGTCCGCGTCGGCGATGAGCCTGCTTCTGGAGTTGCTGGCGCGGGCGTTGGGTGCGGGTGATCCGGCGTTCGGGTCCGCGGTGACGCTCTCGATGGATCTCGGGCTGCGGTGTGAGGTGGTCGGGAAGCCGGGGGCGACGCTGGTCCTGCGATCGGCCAGCGGTGACTTCACCGCTGACGGGCTGTCCATCAGGCTCGCGCCGGTGGAGGCGACCGGCGATGGCTGATGAGCATGACATCGCCCTGGCCGCCGAGCGTCGGCGGGCCGTACGCGCTCTGTTGGCAGTGCCTCTGCTGCTTCCGGGGCACGACGAGTTCCCACTGGTCAGGCGACATGCCGACTGGTTGAAGACATGGTTTGCCACCTTCCTCGGCTACCGGCTGGTGGTGGAGGCCGGGTTCGCCCGACTGTTCAAGGCCGGACTCGGCCCGGGGGCGGGACGGGGCCTGACCCGGTCGACGGGAGCGCCGTTCACCCCCCGGATGTACTCGTATCTGACGCTGGCCGTCGCCGTCCTGTTGACCTCCGCCGAGCAGATCCTGCTCTCCCAGCTCGTCGCGGACATCCGGGCGGCTGCCGTCGAGGCCGGCATCGACCTCGGCGACGTGGACCGACCCGCGCAGCGGCGGGCGCTGGGGGCGGCGCTGCGGCAACTGGTCGCCTGGCGGGTGCTGGTGGAGGAGCAGGGCAGCGTCGCCGGGTACGCCGACGACGGTCGAGCCGAGGCGTTGCTGACCGTGGACCGGGACATCGCCGCCCACCTGCTGGCGACGCCACTGAGCAGGGCGGACACGCCGGAGGGCTTCCTCCGGTCCGCCTCGGCGGCAGGTCCGGGTGGCGCCCGGCACGCCGTCCGCCGGCGGCTGGTCGAGACTCCGGTGGTGTACGTGGACGACCTGACCGCCGCCGAGCGGGCCTGGCTGCGCCGCGAGCAGCGCCGGGACGAGCGGTCCTTCGCCGAGTACGTCGGTGTGCAGGCGGAACTGCGGGCCGAGGGCGCGGCACTGGTGGACCCCGACGACGACCTGTCCGACATCGGGTTTCCCGGCACCGGCACGGTGGCCCAGGCCGCCCTGCTCTGCGTCGAGGCGCTGGTGGCGGCACTGCGCCCGGACGCCCCGACAGCCCGGCCGGGTGCGACGCCGGTGATCGGGGTGCCGGTACCGGAGGGCCTGTTGGACGATCTGCTCGCCGGCCTGGTCGAGCGGCACCGTCGGCACTGGGCCGGCGCCTACGTCGACGACGCGGTCCTGCTCCGCGAGGCGGTGACGGGGCTACTCGTCCAGATGCGCCTGATGGCCCCCGCCGGACCCACGGTCGCGGACGCGGAGGACGACGATGCGGTGGCCGCGGCGCGGGCGGTGGACGCCCGGCAGGGGCGCGGCTGCACCCCGCCGGGCGGTTACGTCCTGCTGGCGGCGGCCGCGCGCTACGCCGTACTCGAAAGGAATGTGTGAGACGTGACCACCGCGACGGCGCGGCCCGGGAACACCGACCGGTTCCGCCTGCACCGGGCCGGGATCTGCAACGTGTGGCAGTACGACGAGCAGATCTTCCAGTTCGAGGACGGCAGGCTGCTGCTGCGCGGCAAGAACGGCGCCGGCAAGTCCAAGGCGCTGGAGCTGCTGCTGCCATTCCTCCTCGATGGCGACGCCAAACGGCTCGATGCCACCGGAGCGGGACGGACCACCTTCCGCTGGCTGATGAGCGAGGGGTCCACCGGGGTGAACCGGCAGGGCTTCCTCTGGGCCGAGCTGCGCCGCCAGAGCGGCGACGGTGCCGACAGCTTCCTCACCCTGGGCGCCGTGGTGCGGTGGTCGTCGACCACCGGGGAGGCGCGGCTGCTGTACTTCGTGACCCCGCTGCGCGTCGGCCCCGACGTCACCCTCGTGGTCGATCGGCAGCCGCTGCCGATCGACCGGCTGCGGGACCGGCTCGGTGAGGACGCGGTGTATTCCAGCGCCCGGGACTACCGGGCGCGGGTGGCCCGGGAGCTTTTCGGCATCACCGACGCCGGCCGCTACCGCAACCTGGTCCACCTCCTCTACCGGCTGCGGCGACCCACCGTCGGCGACCGGATCGAGGCGGGCCAGTTGACCGTGGAGTTGAGCGAGGCGCTGCCGCCGCTGGACGACGACGTGCTCGACACGGTGGCGCACAACCTCGACGACCTGGAAGCCGTACGCGAGGACCTCGGCCGGCTGGAACGCACCTCCGCCGCCCTCACCGACCTGATGACCGCCTACCGGGGATACCTGCGCGGCGAGTTGCGCCGCAGGGTCACCACCGTGCAGACCGCGCTGGTCGAGTTGCGGACCCGCCGCCGGCAGGCCGGCGAGCGGGAACGCGACGTGGCCGCCGCGCTGGATGCGGAGACCACGACCGACGCTACGGCGCGCCGGTGGGAAGCCCAGGTGCGGGACACGACAACGGAACTCGCCGCGCTGCGGGACAGCGCCGAGTACCGGGCGGTCCGCGACCTCGGGCAGCGGCGGCAGGCGGTCGAGGCGTTGCAGGCAGCCGCCCGGTCCGCCGAACGGGCCGCCGCGGCGGAGCGGCGCGCCGCAGCGGACGCCGCGGCCCGGCTCGTGGAGGAAACCGAACGACTCGGCCGGACGGCGGCGGAGCTGCGCGAGGGTCACCGGCGACTGGCCGATACGGCGACCGCGGCCGGGGTCGACGTGGCCCATCTCGGCGAGCCGCTCACGCTGCGCTTCACTCCGGCAGCCGCCGACGGCCGGCTTTCCACCATCGATGTCGCCGCCGTCGGAGCCGACATCGGGCGGTGCGCGCAGCAGTTGCGGGCGGCCACGCACGCCGTCACCGGTCGCCGCCAGGCTGCCGCCGACCTTCGCGGGCTACTGGACCGCGCCACCTCGGCGGCCGGGATCGCGGCCCGGGCCGAGGCCGACGCCGAGCTGCTGGACGCCCAGCAGGAGACGGCGCAGAACACGCTGGAGGCGCGGGCCGAGGAACTCCTCGCGGCCAGCACCGCGTACGCCGGTCAGGTTCTGGCGTGGCTGGCCCGACCGGCCGTCGTCGGCGCGGACGTCGCCGCGCTGCGGGGCGCCGTGACCGCCGACGACGACGCGGCGCTGCCCGCCGACACACCGGCGGCGGTGCGGTCCGCAGCCGAGGCCGCGCTCGAACCGGTACGCCGCGCCGCCGACGCCCGCCGCGACGACCTGCTGCGCGCCCTCGACCGGGTCAAGGCGACCATGACCGACCTGCGGGCAGCGCACCGACGGTGGACCGAACAAACCGATCCGCAGCCCCCAGCATCGCGTTTCCGCAGCATCATGCCGGCGGAGGACGCGCTGTACCGGCTCGTCGACTTCGCCGGGCACGTCACCGCCGAGCAGCGGGCCGGGCTGGAGGCGGCACTGGAGGCCAGTGGCCTGCTCGACGGCCGGGTGACCGCCGACGGGTCCGTGGTGGCCGGCAGCGGAGAGGTCCTGCTGCGCCCCGGGCCGCCGGTTGGCGGAGCCGGCCTCGGCGAGGCGCTGCAGCCCGTGCCCGGGGCGGAGCGGGTGACCCCGCTGCTGGCTGGTATCGCCCTCGGGCCCGCCGAAGCAGCCAGCTGGGTCGGCTACGACGGAAGCTGGCGGCTCGGCGTCGCCCACGGCACCTGGCACAAACCGACCGCCGAGTACGTCGGCGCGGCGAACCGGGCGGCGCTACGCGCCCGCCGCCTGGCCGAGCTGGCCACCCAGATCGAACAGGCGCAGCGGGAGAAGGACTCCCTCGACGGCGACCTGACCATCGCCGACGAGACCCGCGACGAGCTGACCCGTACTCTGCGTGACCTGCCCGACGGCGGGCCGCTGCAGGCCGCCTGGGCGCGCCGCGACGAGGCGGCATCGGCGCTGGCACGGCTCACCAGCGACGTCGGACGCGCCCGCCGCACCGCCCGGGACCGGCGCACCGAGGCCACCGCCCGGCACCGGGAGGCGACGTCCGCCGCCGAGGCCCACCTGCTGCCCGCGGATCCCGACGACCTGAGCCGCGTCGAGGTCCGGCTCAGAATGCTCGGCGAGGACCTGCCCCGCCAGCGGCGGAGCACCGAAACCCTGCCCGAGCAGCTTGCCGGCTACCGGCAGAAGATCACCGACCACGCGCTCGCCGTGGAGCGCGGCGAGACCGCCGACGAGGAGGCCAGCGCCGCTGCGGGGCGTCATGCCGATGCCGCGCAGGCGCTGGCCGTACTCCAGGAGTCCCTCGGAGCCGACCCCGCCGACGTCCTCGCCCGCGAAGCCGACGCCGACCGACGGCTCCGCGCGGCCCAGGACAGCCTGCCGGCTGCCCGGCACCGTTACCAGCAGGCCCGGGACCACCGCATACGCACCGAAAACCTTCGGGACGAGGCCCGACAGCGGCTCACCGAACAGGAGAACGCCACCCTCGCCGCCGGGACAGCCCTGCCCCGGGTCCTCACCCTCCCCGGCGTCTCCCCCGCACTCGGCCTGCCCCCGTTCACCGACGCCGGGCCGGCTGGCGAATCGGCCCGCGAACGGATCCAGCACCTCGACGAACTGGCCAGACGCCTGCACTCCACGATGGGCGCGCAGACGCAGGACGCCGGAGAAAACGCCCTGCACAACCGGTACAACGACGTACGCGGCCGGCTCGCCGGCGGATACGACCTGATCTGGGAGGACCGCGACGGGGTCAAGGTGATCGAGATCGCCGACGACATCGGGCAGCACCCGGTGGCGCTGGCAGCGGCCAGGTTGAGCACGGAACTGGACGACAAGCGCTCCGCGGTCGCCGACCGCGAACGGCAGGCGTTCGAACGTTTCCTGCTCGGAGAGCTGGGCGACGCCCTGTCCCGGCAGATCCTCGCCGCCCACCACCTCGTCGCCGCCATGAACGACACCCTGGACGGGGTCCGCACCTCGCACGGGTTGGGCGCCCGGCTGGTGTGGACGCTGCGGGCGGACTCCGACGCGGACACCAGGGCCGCGGTGGACCTGCTGCGCACGCCACTGGCGATGCGGACCAGAGAGCAGAACGACCGGCTCCGGGAGGTGCTGGCCCGACGAGTGGAGGACGCCCGACGAGCCGACTCCTCCGCCGGGTACGGCGCCCACCTGCGCACCGCACTGGACTACCGGCAATGGTTCACCTTCGCGGTGAAGGTGACCGACCAGGCCAACCCGGACCGGGAACGGACACTGTCCTCGCGTACCGCGATGAGCCAGGGCGAGCAGCGGGTCGTGTCGTACCTCGTGCTGTTCGCCGCGGCCGCCGCTCACTTCTCCTCTGTCGGCGCGGCGCACCCGCCCGCCCCACGGCTGATCCTGCTCGACGATGCGTTCGCGAAGGTCGACGAGCCCACCCACGGCCGCCTCCTCGGCCTGCTCGTCGACCTGGACCTCGACGCGGTGCTCACCAGCGAACGGTTGTGGGGCTGCTTTCCGGAAGTGCCGTCGCTCGGCATCTACGAATGCCTGCGCGACCCCACCCAGCCGGGGGTGGCGACCCTGCACTTCCGCTGGGACGGCTCCCGACGCAACCTGGTGACGCGGTGAACACCCCGCTGGCCTGGCTCGGCTCACCCGAACTCGGTCCCCTGTGGTCCGCGGTGCGCCTGCGACTGATCCGCAACGGGCGCGCGGCCCGCGGACGACTGTCGCTGCGTGCCCTCGACGACAGACAGCGGGAGGCGGTCGGACTACTGATCGGCCGGCCCGTCGCCGCACAGGTCACCCTCGACCTGGCCGAACTCGACCGGGCGCTCGCCAGCAGCGCCGCCGCTGCCGGCCTGATCGAGGTGGTCGAGGCGCTCACCGGTCCGGTACCCGATCGACCGGCCGACGCCGCAGCCGAGGTCACCCGGCGAGATCAGCTCCGCGAG
This sequence comes from Micromonospora sp. NPDC050200, assembly GCF_040656135.1. Lineage (NCBI taxonomy): Bacteria > Bacillati > Actinomycetota > Actinomycetes > Micromonosporales > Micromonosporaceae > Micromonospora > Micromonospora sp. NPDC050200. The sequence goes on along the minus strand of NZ_JBFALG010000035.1, from coordinate 52,725 downwards.
CACGGACGCGTCGCCGTGGAAGCCGCCGGAATCGCCGACCGGGACTGGGCGGCCAGGTGGCTGGACAGCCTGTGGCGCAGCGGCGTGCTGGCCCGGCTCACCTCCGCCGAGGCCCGCCGGCTGATCACCGCGGCCACCACGGCGCTGGGCCTCACCCTCAGCCGACGGTCCACGCCGTGGTCCCGCACCGAGCTGGCGGAACGGGTCACCGGCACCGCGCACGGCCTGGACGACGACACCCTGCTGGCCCGGCTCGTTCTGCGCGGCATCGCCCTGGCCCTGACCGGCTCCGCCGAGCCGCCGCCCGACGCCGCCGCCCGGCGAGCACTGTGGGAGTCGGCCGGTGTCGCCGGCGACACGGTCGCCACCACCGTCCTCACCTACGGGCTGCGTCCCCTCGCCGATGACTGGCTTGCCCGCTCCCTCCGTCAACGAGCCGACCAACACGCCGAGACCCACCTGACCCTGCGTGACGTCCGGCGACTCGGCCACCTGCTCATCGCCCAGGACACGGTGTACGTCTGCGAGAACCCCCGCGTGCTCGAAGCCGCCGTCGACGCCGCCGCGCCCGCCGCCCTCGTCTGCACCTCCGGCAATCCCACCACCGTCACGCTCGCGCTGCTCGACGCGCTGGCCGCGCAGGACCGGGTACGGCTGACCTACCACGGCGACTTCGACTGGCCGGGTATCGGCATCGCCGAGCGTGTCATGCGGCGGACCGGCGCCCTTCCCTGGCGGTTCCGGTCCACCGACTACGAGGCAGCGATAGCTGAGGCCCGGCTGCGCGGCACGCCGCTGCGGGAACTCAGCGGACCGAACCTCGACACGCCGTGGGACCCGGCACTTGCCGCCGCGATGCGGCGGCACGCGCGGGTGGTGCACGAGGAGAGCGTCGTAGCCGCGCTGCTGGGCGACCTCATGAACAGATGACTCCAGGGGATTGGCAGGCCGTGCTCCACGGACCCCGGCGAACCAGGCCCGGAGCAGGTCGGTGGCGCACGGCGGTCATGCTGGAGAGGTGATTCGCTTCCTGCTCAACGTGCTGTGGCTCATCTTCGGCGGTGGGCTCGTCCTCGCGATCGGCTACGGCATCGCCGCGCTGATCTGCTTCGTTCTGGTCGTCACGATCCCGTTCGGCGTCGCATCGCTGCGGCTGGCCGTCTACTCGCTGTGGCCCTTCGGGCGCACCCTCGTGCCCAAGCCCGGCGCGGGCGTCGCCTCCGGCCTGGCCAACGTCCTGTGGGTGGTGTTGGCGGGCTGGTGGCTGGCCCTGTCCCACATCCTCGCCGGCATCGCCCTCTGCGTCACGATCATCGGCATCCCGTTCGGCATCGCCAACTTCAAGCTCGTCCCGGCAGCGTTCTGGCCCCTCGGGCGCGAGCTCGTCGACATCCCATGACAGGTCCGAGTCAACTCACTGACGCCGGCCCGATCGCCGTGAAGGAGAGTGCCGGGGACAGCATCACGGTGGCCGGATCGTCGGTCCCGCCGACGGCGCCGGTGACGACGCGCGGGCGGCCCGGCTGGTCGTGAGCCGGGCCGCCCGATCGGTCGTACGGTCAGCCGCCAAGGCTCGCGGCGGCCGAGGCGATGGAGGACGAGAAGTAGCTCACCTGGGTGTAGACACCCGGGTAGTTGGGCCGGGCGCAGCCGTTGCCCCAGCTGGTGATGCCGACCTGGATCCAGGCGTTGTTGGCGTCGCGACGGAACATCGGGCCACCCGAGTCACCCTGGCAGGTGTCCGTGCCGCCGCTGGCGTACCCGGCACAGATCTCCTCGGCGACGATGATCTGGCCGCCGTAGTTGGCGTTGCAGGTAGCGTCACTCACGAACGGCACGGTCGCCTTGAGCAGGTACCGCTGCTGCCCGCCGCCCTCGGTCGCCGCGCCCCAGCCGGCGATGGTGAACGTGCCGTTGTCGTAGGCGGTCGTCTTGGCGATCGGCAGGGTGCTCAGCCCGGTGACCGGGGTGGCCAGCCGGATCAGCGCCCAGTCCTTGCCGTTGCCGTTGTAGCCCGGGGCGCGGTAGACGTAGTTCGACCGGACGGTGATCCGGCTGGACGACTGGAGGTCGACCACGCCGAGCGTCGCGGTGATGCTGGTGTTGGTGCCCGTGCCGCCCACGCAGTGCGCGGCGGTGAGCACCAGCTGCGGGCTGTACAGGGCCCCGCCGCAGCCCATCGAGAGCCGCACCATGAACGGGAACTCGCCCTGCGCGGCGCGCGTGCCGCCGACGATGTACGGGGTCGGCGTGGGGGCGGCCGCAGCGGCGGGTGCCGCGAGGGTGAGGCTGCCCGCGGTCACCGCGGCCAACGCGGCGGCCAGCAGGCCGGTGAGGGTGCGCCAACGAAGCATGTGTTCCTCCGCATCAGGACCGGCACGCGTCGTGAGCGCACCTGACTCGGGCCATTATATCGAGATCAATCGATTAGTTGGCCCTATCCTCCAGGTCATAGCCCGGGCGATATGGATGCCACGACCACCCGACCAGACCTGAGGCCCGCCCCTTGCCGGCCAACGCACCCACGTCGGCGGCCGCCGCCACGCCGCCCCGCACCCGGGTCTCCGCGTGAAGGAAGCCGACATGCCGACCGGCCGGTGCGGGTGATGGCCGCACCGGCCGGTCGCGGAGCCGGCCGAGGAACGGCCGACGGGCGTGGCGCGCTCAGCACCAACCGTTGATCGGGCCCGCCATGCCGGTCCACATGTAGGCGTCGGTGACCCAGGTGCCGTCGGTCAGCCTGTTCCACAGCGACGTGGTGCCCCACCGACCACTGTGCGTGGTGCCGTTGGCCGAGCAGGAGACCGTCACGGTCGAGCCGTCGGCGATCGAGCCGGCGATCGCGTACCCCGTCCCGGGGCCGGTGCGCCGGTTGACCGTGCCGCCGCCGTTGGCGTCGATGACGCCCTGGTTCAGGCCGAGCGAGCCGTAGTTGTACAGCGACCCGCCGACGTTGACCTGCGCCGAGCCGTGCAGGGCGTACCCCTGGTAGGTCCCGCCCCCGTTCATGACCACCCACTTGCCGAGGTTGTGCCCGGCAACCGGCACGTACGCGTTGTTCTGGCGCAGGGCGAAGTGCACGTGGCGGCCGCTGGCGGCGCCGCCGCAGGTGACGTCGGTGCCGGTGTCGCCGAGGTAGGCCCCCTCACCCACGCCGGCCCCGTTGACGCTGATGTTGTTCCACAGGTGGTAGTAGTCGGTGGCGTAGCCGCGGTCGTGGATGACCCGGATCCAGCCCCGGCACATGGTGTAGGCGGCGCCGCCGCGCGCGGCGAGCACGCGCTGGTCGCCGCCGGCGAGGTCCACCGCGCTCCACGGCGAGTCACTGCCCGCCCAGCCGTGCGGGCCGCCGGTGAACCACCACGACTGGCCGACGCCGTACGGCAACCGCATGCCGGTGCGGTAGTCCCCACCGGCGTACGTCGGACGGGGCGCGGTGAACAGGTCCCGCTCCTGGGGCGAGACGACGGTGGGCGGAGCATCCTGGGCGAGCCCGGCGAAGCCGGACTCACCGTCGAAGGCGACCCGCCAGCCGGCGCGTTCGCGGTGGGCGACGAACACCCAGCCCGCCGGGTATGCGCCCTCCTTGTGCGGGGCGACGATGACGGCGGTGCCGAACGCCCACGTCTGACCGTCGCGTCGGGTGACCGTGACGCGGGTGTCGTCCGTTCTGGCGGTCCGCAGCCCCGCGTCGGAGGCGCTGGCCGCCTGGTCGAGAAGCTTGGCGGTCACCGCCGCCGTGACATTGCCGGCCGGGGGCGCCGGGGTGGCGCCCCCGGCCGGCGCCGCGACGGCGGTGGCGGGGACGGCGAGCACGAACGCCGCGGCCAGCGCCGCAGCGCAGGCCCGGCCCCGGCCATGACCCTTGGACATAGACACCTCCGAAACATGGAAATGCATCGTTGCAATCCAGGTAACGGGGACAGTAACCAATAGCATTGACGATTGTCTACATGGGAGGCAGCCGTGAACACGCGAGGTCCACTCCGGCAAACCGGGGCGGACCTGCGGGGCCAGTGCGGCCCGCCGGCCCGCCACGTGTCGCTGGGTTGGCCCGTACCGGCACCAGCGCGCAGCAATGACCGGCTTGGCAGCGCGGTCGACGGCCCGCAATGGGTCGAGGGCAGGAGCAATGCCACGGCCAAGGAAGCCGATCGACGCGCCACGGCGGCGTCGACGATGCGGGGCAACTCGGGGTTGCGGTGGTTCCCGGCCAGCGTGGCGAACAGCGTGGCAGTGGCACCGGCCTGACTGACCAGGGCACCACTCCGGCCAGCGAACAACAGGCCGAGCGCGATGGAACTGGAGACGACCACGGCGATCTGGCCACGCTCCGCGCCCGGACCTCGTTGGCACCGCACGTGATCAGGTAGAACTTCACACCGAGGACCCGGGCGATGACACGAGCGGCTCGCCGCCCCCGTCCTACGCCCGGGTCCCCTGCGCCGTGACTACCGCACCGGCTGGCCCGGGGGCACGGTCAGGACGAGAAGCTGGCCCTTCTCGACCAGCTCCGGGTCCGAGACCTTCGTGTGGTTCTGCGCATCCAGCAGGTACTTGTCGGCGCCGAGGAACGGCGCCGGGATGATGCCCGACGACTCCTCGTCGTTGGTGTCGAAGTACTCGCCGCCGGCCAGGAAGCGCTGCGGGTCGTGGTCGGCGATCCGGCGCACCGCGCCCGAGGCGATGTCGTACTGGTAGATGCCCGCCAGGTACACCTGGTTGCCCGGGTCCTCCTGCATGAGTACCTGGCCGCGGTCGTTGATGGTGATGTTGTCCATCATCTTCGGGCCGCTGGCCTGGTCCGCCGGGCCCTCCAGCACCGCCGTGACCGTTCCGCCCTTGGTCGGGTCGGTCACGTCGTTGAAGCTCAGCCGCCACAGCCGGCTGTGCTTGCTCATGCTGGCCGTGGTGACGAAGTAGAAGTCGTTGGGGTTGTTCGGATCCCAGGCGCCATCCTCCGGCCGGTCGAACCCGGTGCCGCCGGTGGACGACAGCGTGAAGGGCACCGAGCCCTTGGTCCACGCCGTGGTGCTGTCCTCCGCCGCCATGCCCGGCACAGAGATCGTGTAGCTCTGGCCGCCGGTGAGGCCGGCCTTCTCCACCGGGTTCCCGGCGGTCTTCTTGTCACCGACGTAGACCGTGACCGTGCCGGCGCCGCCGTCGCTGGTGCCGATCACCACGGTCTTGTCGCCGCTGGCCGGGCTGGCGACGACGTTCTCCCAGCTCGCGGTGCCGAAGGCGGGCAGCTCGTAGGACTCGCCGGTCTCGACGACGTGACCGAAGGCCCGGCCACCGGTCGACTCCTCGCCGTTGGTGAAGATCCGACCGTCGTAGCCCTTGCCGCTGGTGGGGTTGAAGTACGCGGTCCGATCGGCGAGGTCGGCCGAGCAGAGCCGGTTGAACAGGGCACCCGGCGTGTCGACGTACTGCCCGTTGCTGGACAGGAAGACCTTGCGGATCAGGTCGCTGCCCGAGAGAACCCGCAGGGTCTTCTTGTCGATCACCCACTTGGAGATGAAGGCGCCCTTGCCGCCGTGCGCCCGGGTGACGCCCGCGGTGTTCGCCAGTTCGTGGTTCATCAGGACGGTGAAGGTGCCATCACCGTTGTCATAGGCACCGAGACCGTCGGGGATGCCGGCCATGCGGTAGCCGCCGACCGAGTCGCCCGTGGTGAGCAGAGACGTCAGCGTGACGCCCGGCGTGTGGCGAACGAGATACGGGACGTCGCTGCTGCTCGGGCCGGCTGCGGTGCCGGGAGCCGCCGAGGCGGCTCCCCCGACGGCCACGGCAGCCGCCCCGGCGAGGGCGACGACCGACAGCCGGCGCTTTGAAAAGATCTGCATCGTGCTTCCTCCTACGGAGTGCCCGCGACCGCGGACGCGCCGGCGACGCTACGACGACAAGGTAAAGGGATGGGTTGTCAGTATTGGCGAGCGAATGAACAACGCGAGTGCGCCGCCGCAATGAGCTGCAGTTCTGCCACCCATCCCGAGTCTCCGTGTTCCTCCCGCAGTCATCGCGTCCCGAATGACAATCGAATCAGCCTGGATAGCCGAATGCCGTAATCTCGCCAAAAGAGTGGGTAGCCCTTGCCCGATCCTCTTCGATTGCCTTGGGCTGTTTCGACCGAATGGTGCCGCATCATGGGTACCGGGTCGCCGTATGCCGCTGCGGTGCTGGCGCTCGACGGTCGTACAGCCTGCGCGCGGCCGACGCAGAAACGACAGGGTTGGAAACGTCGAAGGGTCGGGCAGCACTGCCATCCAACCCTTCGACGTCGAGCTTGCCGCTAGCGCCGGAGCACCCTCTCGTCGGCGTGCAGCGGGTTGCTCAGGCGGATGGTGATGAATTCGTTGTTGTCGGGCCGGCCGGCAGCGCGCCCCGACGAGAACGGAAAGTTGTTGTCGTTGAGTACCCCGAGAGTGCGGTCGTCGAGGATGACGACGTCTTCGATGGTCTCGAACGGGAACCGAAACGTGGTGCCGAAGCCGCCCAGTCGACGCGGGTTGGCGAGGTCGAGGAGGTCGGCGACCAGCGCCTTGTCCAGCACGCCGTCGCGGTCGCGGTCGCGCTTGTCGACCAGGTAGATCTTCTTCACCTGGGCCGCGTCGCCCTGTGCGCCGTCCCGCTCGATGATGAGCAGGCGATCGCCGTCGACACTGATCGCGTCGCCGATCGCGTGGTTGGCCGCGTCGAGCTGGTAGCTCCACCGCTGGCCGGTGTAGGCGCCGGCGGCCAGGTCGAACTCGTAGAGACGCAGCGTGCCGGCCGGGTCTCCAGCCACTGTCCCCTCCAGCAGCGGAAACAGCATCCGACCGTCCGGCTGCAGGGCCATCCCCTCGAAGCCCTTGCTGCGGCCGAGGTTGGGCGACCCGGCGGGGTTCTCCGGAGCGCGTACGCCCGGCAGTGGGATCGGCGCCCGCAGCAGCCGGCCGGCGCGGTCGGCGTGCAGCAGGTACGGGCCGAACTCGTCGCCGATCCAGTAGGACCCGTCGGCCACCCGTACGATCGATTCGATGTCGAAGTCCGAACCGGTCAGCACCCGGTCGGCGCGGGTCAGCGGGAACGGCACGAAGCCGTTCGGGTCGGTGAGGTTGATCCCGCCGAGCACGTCGACCTGACCGGTGCCGAAGTCGGGCGCGATGCGGTGGATGCGCAACACGAAGTCGGCGCTGTTGGCTTTGTTGCCGTAACCGTTGTCCGACAACGCGTCGAAGGTTCCGTCAGAGTTGCGCAGGATGCCGCTGAACCCTTGCACGGGTTGGTCGGCGAAGGGCGGAGTTACGCGCCCCCCGAACTACTGAGCACTGACCACTTAGGACATGGGATCGTGACACCGGCCTGCGGCTTTCATGCAATCGTCACGATGTGAATATGAAAACCGATATCACCTATGCTGCGGTCGACTACCCCATCCCCAGAAAGGTTCCATGGTGGCACCGCTTGCGATCCGGCGTACCGGGTTGATCGTCTCCATGCTCGCCGCGCTCACCTCCGCCGGCTGCTTCAGCGACTCCCGCCGGGCCGACAGTGACAGGACACGCCTGCGGGTGGTGATGCTGCTGCCCCCGCGCGCCGCGCTGTCCCCGCTGAGCGACGACGCGTTCAAGCTCTCCCGGCTGGGCATCGCCGAGTCCCTCACCACGCTCGACGCCGGCGGCGCACCGCAGCCGGCCCTGGCGGTGTCCTGGTCCCTCCAGGACGACCGGACCTGGCGGTTCGTGCTCCGCGAGGGCGTGCGCTTCCACGACGGTACGGTGTTGGACGCCACGCGCGCGGCCGACTCGATCACGCGGGCGACGGCGGCGCGCCCGCAGCCCCGCATCCTGGACGGGGTCGAGTTGACGGCGCGACCCGAAGGCCCGTCCACGCTCCTGGTGCACACCGCGAAGCCGGATCCGCTGCTGCCGCAACGCCTGTCCAGCCCGCAGCTGTCCATCCTGGCGGCCAGGGCGTACACCGGCACCGGAGTCGACCCGGTCGGCGCCGGCAGCGGGCCGTTCACGCTGACCCGCCTCGACGGCACCCAGGGTGCGACGTTGGATCGGTTCACCGGCTACTGGGGCGGCCGGGCCGCCGCGCCAGGCATCGACGTGTCGTTCGTCCCGGACGGCACCGCCAGGACGGCCGCGCTGCGTACCGGCGCCGCGGACATCGTGGAGGCGGTGCCGGCCGCGCAGGCCACGCTGCTCGCCCCCGGCACCTACCGCGAGGTGGCGATGCCACGCACGAACACGCTGTACCTCAACACCCGGCGGGGGCCGTTCGCCGACCCGGCCGTGCGCGCCGCCGCCCGGGCCGCCGTACGCCGCGACGCGCTGGTCAACGGGGTGTACGAGACCCGCGCCGACACTGCGGTCGGGCTGCTCGGGCCGGCGGTGCCATGGGCGGCGGACCGGCCCGCGCGCACCGAGCGACCGGCCGGCCGAGCCGCTGGCCGGAGGGTCGTGCTGGCGACCTTCAGCGACCGCCCCGAACTGCCCGAGGTCGCCACGACCCTGGCCCAGCACCTGCGGGCCGCCGGCTTCGAGGTCGAGCAGGTGGTACGCGAGTACGCCCACATCGAGGCCGACGCCCTCGCCGGCCGGTTCGACGCGTTCATCCTCTCCCGGGCGACCCTGCTCGACTCCGGTGACCCGGTCGCGTACCTCACCAGCGATTTCACCTGCGACGGCGGGTTCAACATCGCCCAACTCTGCGACCCGGCGGTGGACGGGGCCGTCGCCTCCGCCGCGGCGGAGGGCGATCTCACGGCCAGACGCACCCTGGTCCTCGCCGCCGAGAGGGCCGTCCTGGAGACCGACGCCGCGGTGCCGCTCCTGCACGAGCGCGTGATCCAGGGCAACCGGCCCGGCGTCGTCGACGCGGTTTTCGACTCTCGGGAGCGGCTCCTGGTCGGGCTGGACACCCGCGTCGCGGGATGAGGACGGACCGCACCCGCGACCGCGCACTCACCGCCCTGTTCCGGCTCGCGGCGGCGTCCGCGCTGGTGGCGCTGGTCGGCCTGCTCCCGTGGTGGTCCGGCCGGGACCCGGCGCGCAGCATCCTGCGGGCCCAGTACGGCGAACGGGAACCCGACACCGCGGCGCTCGCCGCGGTCCGGGAGCGGCTGCGCCTCGACGACGGCCCCCTGGCGCTGTTCGGCCGGTGGCTTGCCGGCCTCGCCCGGGGCGACCTCGGCACGTCGTGGGTGTCCGGCCATCCGGTCGCGCCGACGGTGTGGCGGGCGCTGGGAGTGTCGCTGACGCTCATGGGCGCCGCGTTCACCGTGGCGGTCACGGTCGGCGCCCTGCTCGCCGCCCGCGGCCTCGTCCGGGGCCGCACGCGACCGCGCGCCGGCGGGACCGGTGCGGCGCTGGCGGCCGTACCGGAGTTTCTGCTCGGCACGCTGCTGCTGCTCGCCGGGGCGGTCTGGCTGCGTTGGGCGCCGCCGTTCGGCTGGTCAGGACCCGCCCACGTGGTGCTGCCCGCTCTCGCGCTCGGCATCCCCGCCGGTGGCCTCCTCGGTCGCCTCGCCGACGACGCGCTGCCCGGGGCGTACCGGGAGGCATGGGTACGTACCTGGCGGGCCGGCGGCCTGCCGTGGCCGACCCTCGCGCACGGGGTGCTGCGCCGCTGCCTGCCACCGCTGCTTCCACAGGTGGCCCTCGTGATCGTGGGTCTGACGGGTGGGGCCGTCACGGTGGAGGTGCTGTTCGCGGTCCCCGGACTGGGCCGCGTCGCGCTCGGCGCCGCCACCGCGCAGGACCTGCCGCTGGTGCAGGGCGCCGTGCTGATGCTGCTCGCCGTCGCCGTCACCGCCGGTTGGCTCGCCGCCGCCGCGCGGCGGCTGGCATTGGGGCCGGTGCTCGCCGCGGCCGCACTCCAGCCACCACCTCCCCCGGACCGCCCCGCAGGTCGCCACGCCTGGCTCCTGCCGGCGATGCTGGGGGGCCTGCTCCTCACGGTGATTTTGTGCGGGCTGACCCGCGATCCGACGACCGTGGACCTGGGTCTCCGGCTGGCCGCGCCGACGCCCGAGGCCCCACTCGGCCGCGACGCGCTCGGGCGTGACGTACTCGCGCGACTGGGCCACGGCGCAGCGGACACCTTCGGCACCGCCGCCGCGGTCAGCGCGATCGCGCTCGTCATCGGGGTCGCCGCGGGACTGCTCCCCCGGCTCTCCACCGGCGCCGTCGAGGTGGCGAACACCGTGCCGCCGGTGATCGCCGGGCTGCTGATCGCCGCGATGCTCGGGCCGAGCACCGCCGGCGCGGCGGTCGCCGTCGCGGCGACCGCCTGGGCGCCCCTGGCCGCCCACACCGCCGCGCTCGTCGGGGAGGAACTCGCCTCCGGGTACGTGCAGGCCAGCCGGATGCTCGGGGCGAGTCAGGCGCGCGTCCTGCGCACCCAGGTGCTCCCCGGCGTGCTGCCAGTGGTCGCCCGCCACGCTGTCCTGCGGCTACCCGGGGTCGCGCTGGCGGTCGCCTCACTCGGCTTCGTCGGGCTCGGCGCCCAGCCACCCGACCCGGAGTGGGGACTCGTGCTGAGCGAGGCCATGCCGTACGTCGAGCGCGCCCCCTGGGCTGCGCTCGCGCCCGCCGGGGCGCTCGCGCTGCTCGGCGCGTTCGCCATCACCACGTCGGTGGCGCTCGGTACGAGCGGGATCCGCCGGCGGCGCCCGGTGCCGTGATGCCGGGCGTTCGCGTGACGTCGAACCCCCCGGGCGGTGGGCCGGGGGGTTCGACGTGCCGGGGGGTGGCTACTGTGGCGCGCCCGCCGCGGCGGGCAGGACGAGGACGTCGTCCAGGTTCGCGTACATCACCCGGTGGCCGAACTGGATCTGCACGTACCGGTTCTCGCCCCGGACCACCGTCCGGTCATCCGGCGCCGAGCCGTCGAAGGAGACGGCGCGGTAGTACTCGCCCGGCAGGACCCCGCCGAGCGCATACCGCTGGCCCGCCGGGAAGGTGTACTGCAGGGGCGAGATGCCCTGGTACGGGATGGTGGACGGGTAGGCCGCCTGCTCGGGGTAGGCCCGCCCGTACACCGGGATGCTCGTCTTGCCCGGCTTGGGGGTCACCACGGAGCCCTGCGCCCACTTCGCCGTGGGCGCCGAGGACGGGTTGTAGAACCAGGCCTTCTGGCCGAGGTACCAGATCGCGGTCCAGTCGCCCTGGACGTCCGCGAGGGCGTACGTCTGGCCGGCCGAGGCACGGGCGCCGTGATCCTTGATGTACATGGTGTTCGGCGTGCCGTTCGGCCGCAGGCCACGGTCGTTGACCAACGGGGCGTCCGGGCTGGGCGCGGTGCGCAGGATGACCGAGGACGAGCCGCGCAGCGGGCAGGGCACGGCGGGCGGGGGCGGCTTCGGCACGCCCGGCGGCTGCTGGTTGCAGCCGTAGAAGGCCGGCTGGTTGGTGGCGTGGTCCGGGTCGATGGTGACCAGGCCGGTGTGCGGGGTGCCGGTCGAGTGGAACGGGGCCTTCATCAGGTCGAAGTAGTGCGACCAGTCCCAGTACGGGCCCGGGTCCCAGTGCATGTCGGCCACCTTCTCGGCGGTGATGCCGGGGACGTTGTCGTGGCCGAGGATGTGCTGCCGGTCCAGCGGGATCTGGAACCGCAGCGCCAGGTGCCGGACCAGCTTGGCCGAGGTCCGGTACATCGCCTCGGTGTACCAGGTGCCGTGGCCGGCGAAGCCCTCGTGCTCGATGCCGATGGACTTGGCGTTGACGTACCAGTTGCCGGCCTGCCAGCCGACGTCCTTGGCCTTGATGTGCTGGGCAACGTAGCCGTCCACCGACCGCAGCGTGTAGTGCCAGCCCAGGTAGGTCACGTCCTGGACCAGCCGCACGCTCGGGCCGAAGTAGCCCTCGGTGTCGTGGATGATGATGTATTCGATCTTCTGCTGGGCCGGCCGGTTGCCGATGTCGTGGTTGCCGTAGTCCACGATGTTCGTCTTGGGGATCGTGTACTCCCCGTACGGCGCGGGGACCCATTCGCAGGCGAGGCGGACCGGGCACTCCAGGCCGTCCGGCCGCTCGGCGCGGCGCAGGCCGAGCCGGTGCAGCCCGGACTCGTCCGGCGTCACCGCGGCGGCGGCGAGGGTCACCCGCTGGCCGTCGTCGGTGGTCCGGCTGGCGCCCTGGCCGAGCTGGTCGTACACCTCGTCGGCGAAGGCCGCCGCCGCGTCCTCGGTGTCCGCGCCGGAGTACCGGGCCACCGCGCCGTACCAGGCCGCCGGGTCGCTGCCCGCGCCGTCCGGCGCGCCAAGGTCCTTCTGGTACGACGCCAGCAGCGCCGCCCCACCGCGGATGTTGGCGGCGGCGTCGGTGCGCAGCGTCTCCTCGGGTACACCGGTGAGCGCGGCCGCCGCGTCGAGCGTCTGCAGGGACGCCTGCGGCAGGCTGTCCCCGCTCGACTCGGCCCGCACCCCGAGGTCGACGGTCAGCGGACGGGAGTCGTCGCCCCGGGGATCCTCGCCCTCGTCGACGTGGGCGCCGGCGGGGGTCGACGCGAGCTGCGCGGCGTCGGTCAGGTGCATCGGCCCGTAGCCGCCGCTGGTGCTCGGCTGCCCGGGATGGGTGTCCCAACGGGACTCCAGGTACGACACGGCGAGCAGGACGCTCTCCGGCACGCCGTACTCGGCGGCGGCTGCGGCGTACTGCTGCTGCCGGTCGACGGATGTGCTGGTCCCCGCGGGGAGCGGGTCGGCGGCGACCGGTCCGGTGGTGAGCATGGCGGTGGCTGCCGCAGCGGCAGCGGCCAGCAGGACGCGTCCGCGCGGCACGGCGGTGAGGTGCATGGAACCTCCAGGTGGGAGGGGGTCACTGCACGCACACCCTCACCCCGGACAACGGCTGATGTCAATAGCCTTCTTGCTAATCACCATGCATGAAAAATTCCTTCAGAGGCTCGTTGGTCCGGGTTCGAGGACGTACGGGGCAGCGGTCCCGTGCCTTCACGGACTACCGTCAAATCCTTCCAGTTCGGAAAGGAGGGACAATGATTTCCTTCTCAAGACGCACCACTCGCCAGCGCCACGGCCGTTCCCCCACCGCTCTCGGGGTGACGATCCTCGTGGCCACCGGCAGCCTGATGATCCCCGCCGGTTCGGTGTCGGCTGGCGTCGGCACGACCACAGAGGTCAGGACGACCCCTGTCGCTGCCGCCTTCGCCGCGACAACCACTCAGCCTGTTCTGCGGCAGGGTTCGCGTGGCACGGCGGTGACCAACCTTCAGCGCCGGCTCGCCGCGCTGCACTACGACGTGGGCACCATCGACGGGATCTTCGGGTCCTCGACGTACCACGGGGTCGTCGCCTTCCAGAAGGTGAACAACCTGGCCCGGGACGGGATCGTGGGCCGACAGACCTGGGCAGCCCTCGCCCGACCGGTGATCCCAAAGCCGAAGTACACGCACTCGGGGTACTCCGTTGAGGCGAACCTGACCAAGCAGGTCGTGTTCCTGGCGCGTCAGGGGTCCGTGGTGCGCATCCTGGATGCCTCCAGCGGCAAGGCCAGCACCCCGACGCCGACCGGCAACTACAAGATCCAGCGCCGTATCGATGGCTGGCGGCAGAGCTCACTCGGCCTGCTGTGGCGGCCGAACTACTTCTACTACGGCTACGCGGTGCACGGCGCCAAGTCCGTCCCGACCTACCCCGCCAGTCACGGCTGCGTCCGGATCACCGTACCGGCCATGAACCGATTGTGGTCGATCATCGGCGTCGGGACGCCGGTGCACATCTACCGCTGACCCGGTCGGGCGGGCGAGAGCGCCGCCAGGTCGGCCGGGGTGTCCACGTCGGCAGGCGACCCGGCACCGTCGCACGGTACCGGGACGACCAGGTCGGCGCGGGCGCGCAGGAAGTCCCGGGCGCCCCGGTCGCCCACCGCGTAGCGGGCGACCGCCGGCCAGGTCACCCGGGCCAGCAGCACCGGGTGACCGGCCCGCCCGGCGTAGCTGGCCACCGCCACCGACGCTCCGGCCGCGTACGCCGCCCGGACCCGGCGGACCGCCGCCGGGTCGAGCGACGGCTGGTCCACGAGCACCACCACCACCGCGCAGACGTACGCGGGCAGCGACGCCAGACCGCAGCGCAGCGAGGCCCCCAGCCCCGCACGCCAGCCTCGGTTCAGCACCGGCACCGCCCCGGGCAACGCCGGCAGCTCCTCGGCACCCGCGCCGACCACGACGTGCACCGGCGCGCACCCCCCGGCCCGCAGCAGCCGGACCGCCCGCCGCACCAGCGGCTCCCCGTCGACCTCGACCAGCGCCTTGGGCCGCCCGAGCCGGCTACCGGCTCCCGCCGCGAGCACCAGCCCGGCGACCATCATCGCCTTCCCGCCGCCCGCCTCGGCGGGCCGGGCAGCCCGGTCCGGCGGATCGGCCCGGTCAGCCCGGCCAGCGGCCGCCCGCTGCCCCCACGCCGGACGGCCACCAGCTCCGCCGCGATGGCCAGCGCGATCTCGGCGGGGGTACGACCGTTGAGGTCCAGCCCGGCCGGGGCGGCCAGCCGGTTCAGCTGCGCCTCGGGCACCCCCTCCCCGCGCAGCCGCTCGACCCGCGCGGCGTGGGCGGCGCGGCTGCCCAGCACGCCGATGTAGCCGGCCGGGGTGTCCAGCGCCGCGCGCAGCAGGGCGAGTTCGTGGCGGGGGTCGTGGCCGAGCAGGCAGAGCACCGTGCTGGTGTCGACCGGGACGGTGGGGAGCCATCGGTGTGGCCAGGCGCGGTGGACCTCGTGGGCGTACGGGAAACGTCCGGCGCTGACGAAGGCCGGACGCGGATCGCAGACCGTGACCCGGTAGCCGAGGTCCACGCCGATCCGACTGAGCGCCGCGGCCACCGCCGTGCCGCCGACGAGCAGCATCCCCGGCGCCGCCGGGACGACCTGGAGCAGCACCCGTACCGGCGGGCGCCCGGCCCGCCGCAACAGGACCGTCCCGCCCGCACCGAACAGGTCGGCGGCCTCCCCGGCCTCCCCCGCCCAGTGGTCCAGCACGGGGTCACCCAGCGTGCCGTCGAGACGGTCGGGCCGGATCACCAACTGGGCGGCGAACGGCGCCGGCCCGCCGGTGACCGTGGCCACGGCGACCGGGCCGCCGCCGGCAAGGGCGCACAGCACCCGACCCGCCGCGTCACCCGGAGCCACCCGCCGCACCAGCACCGACAGTGTCCCGTCGCAGCCGGGCCGGGACGGCCACGGACCGTCCGCGCCCACGGCGTAGCGGGCCAGCCGGGGGCGGCCGGTGCGCAGCACCTCCGCCGCCGCGTCGAGCACCGCCGACTCGACGCAGCCGGCCGGGATGCCGCCACGCACCTCCCCGGCCGGGTCGACGGCCATCAGGTCACCCGGCGCCGGCAGGCCGGCGGTGCTGGACACCACGGTCGCCAGCCCGAACGGGATGCCACGCCGGTGCCAGTCGCAGAGCGAGGCGAGCAGATCACGCATACGCCGGTCACCCCCTCCACCGAGGGCGTATCTGCCCCGATTTGCTGGCTTATCCTACGGTTGTCGGTACGATGATCCGGTGCAGAACGGGCGCGCGGACGCAGACTCGACCGACGGCGGGTGCTCGTCCCCAGTCACCCTCACCATCAACGGCACCATCCACGAGGTGACGCTCGACAACCGCACCACCCTGCTGGACGCGCTGCGGGAACGGCTGGGGCTGACCGGGTCCAAGAAGGGCTGCGACCACGGCCAGTGCGGTTCCTGCACGGTGCTGCTCGACAGCCGTCGGGTGAAGAGCTGCCTGCTCCTGGCGGTGACCCTGGACGGCCGGGACGTGGTGACCGTGGAGGGGCTGGCCGGCAACGGGGACCTCTCCCCACTCCAGGCGGCGTTCATCGCGCACGACGCGTTCCAGTGCGGATACTGCACCCCGGGGCAGCTCTGCTCCGCCCGGGCCGTGCTCGACGAGGTCGCGGCCGGCTGGCCCAGCGCGGTCACCGGGGACCTGACCGGACCGGTGGAGCTGACCGACGCCGAGATCCGGGAACGGATGAGCGGCAACCTCTGCCGCTGCGCGGCCTACCCCAACATCGTCACCGCGGTGCGCGAGGCGGCGACGTCGGCATGAGACCGTTCCGCTACCACCGTCCGGCCGGCGTCGCCGAGGCGGTCGCCCTGGTCGAGGCGGCCCCGAACGCGGCGTACCTGGCCGGCGGGACCAACCTGGTGGACCTGATGAAGCTCGGCGTACAGCGGCCGGACCTGCTGGTGGACGTCAACCGGCTGGCGTTGGACACGGTGGACCCGCTGCCGGACGGCGGACTGCGCATCGGCGCCACCGTCCGCAACAGCGACCTCGCCGCCCACCCGCTGGTCCGGCAGCACCATCCGCTGCTCAGCCGCGCACTGCTCGCCGGGGCCTCCGGACAGCTGCGCAACATGGCCACCACCGCGGGCAACCTGCTGCAACGCACCCGCTGCGTCTACTTCCAGGACACCGGCCGGGCGTGCAACAAGCGGGAGCCGGGCACCGGGTGCGCCGCCCGGCACGGGCAGAACCGGGACCTGGCGATCCTCGACTGGTCCGAGGCGTGCGTGGCCACCCACCCGTCCGACCTGGCGGTCGCCCTGGTCGCGCTGGACGCGGTCGTCGAGGCGTACGAGCCGGACGGCCACCGCGACGTCCCGCTCATCGAACTGCACCGCTCCCCCGGCGCGCATCCCGAGCGGGAGACCACCCTCGCCCCGGGGGCGCTGATCACCGCCGTCCGGGTACCACCGCTGCCGTTCGCGACCCGGTCGACGTACCTGAAGGTCCGGGACCGGGCGTCGTTCGCGTTCGCGGTCGGCTCGGTGGCCGCGGCACTGGACCTGGAAGGAGACACCGTCCGCGACGTCCGGCTGGCGTACGGGGCGGTCGCGCACCGGCCCTGGCGGGCGTACCGCGCGGAGGGAGCGCTGCGCGGCCGCCGGTTCACCGCCGAACTGGCCGCGCACGCCGCGGACGTGGAACTCGCCGCAGCCCGACCGCTGCGCCACAACGCGTTCAAGATCCCGCTGATCCGCAACCTCACGGTCCGCGCCCTCACCGACCTGGCCGCCGCGGTGGGCCGATGAACGCCATCGGAACCGGCGCGGTGGGCCGCGAACACCCACGGTTGGAGGGCCGGGACAAGGTGACCGGCGCCGCCCGCTACGCGGTCGAGTACCCGGCGGAGGCGGTGACCTACGGATGGGTGGTGCCCGCCGCCGCGACCCGCGGCCGGATCAGCCGGATCGACCCCGCCCCCGCGCTGGCGGTCCCCGGGGTGCTCGACGTGCTGCACCACGGCAACGCACCCCGGCTCACCCCCGACGTGGACCCGGAGCTGTTCCTGCTGCAGGAGCCGACCGTGCACTACCGCGGCCAGTTCGTCGCGGTCGTGGTCGCGGACAGCATCGAGGCCGCGCGGGAGGGGGCCCGGCTGGTCCTGATCGACTACGACACCGTGGCGCACAGCACCGTGCTCTCCCAGCACCACCCCGGGCTGTACCGGCCGGACAAGGTCAATCCGAGCTACCCGACGGACACCGCCAGCGGTGACTTCGACGCCGGATACGCCGCCGCCGAGGTCCAGCTGGACGCCACCTACCGCACCCCGGCGTACCACAACAACCCCATGGAACCGCACGCCACCACTGCCCGATGGCAGGACGGCCGCCTGCTGGTCCAGGACTCCAACCAGGGCTCCTCGCCGGTGCAGGCGACCCTCGCCCAGCTCTTCGGACTGCCGCGGGACGCGGTCCGGGTGGTGACCGAACACGTCGGCGGCGGATTCGGCAGCAAGGGATACCCGAAAGCCGCCGTGGTGCTCGCCGCGCTGGCGGCCCGACAGGTGGACCGGCCGGTCCGGCTCGCCCTGACCCGGCAGCAACTGTTCGGCCCGATCGGCTACCGCACGCCCACCATCCAGCGGGTCCGGCTCGGCGCCGACGACGAGGGCCGGATCGCCGCAGTCTGCCACGACGCGATCAGCCAGACCTCGACGCTGACCGAGTTCGCCGAACAGACCGCCGTCTACACCCGCAGCATGTACGTCGCGCCACACCGGCGCACCACCCACCGGCTGGTCCGGCTGGACGTGCCCACGCCGTTCTGGATGCGGGCACCGGGCGAGTGCCCCGGCGCGTACGCGCTGGAGTCCGCGATGGACGAGCTGGCGAGCGCGTGCGGCATCGACCCGGTCGAGCTGCGCATCCGTAACGACCCGGCCGTCGATCCTGACAGCGGGCAACCGTTCAGCAGCCGAAACCTGGTCGCCTGCCTGCGGGAGGGCGCACGCCGGTTCGGCTGGGCCGGACGCGACCCGACGCCGCGGGCCCGACGCGACGGGCGATGGCTGATCGGCACCGGAATGGCCGGCGCCAGCTACCCGGCGCGGGCCCGGGCCGCGGCCGCCGCGGCGACCGCCGTGCCGGACGGCAGCTTCGAGGTCCGGATCAACGCCACCGACATCGGCACCGGCGCCCGTACCGCGCTCTGGCAGGTGGCCGCCGACGCACTGGCGGTGCCGCCGGAACGGGTCCGGATCCGGGTCGGCGACACCGACCTGCCGGCGGCCCCCGTCGCCGGCGGCTCGATGGGCACCGCCTCGTGGAGCTGGGCGGTGACCCGGGCCTGCGAGACCCTGCGCGAGCGGCTCCGCGACGCCCCCGGCACGACGGTGCCCCCGGACGGGCTGACCGCCGAGGTGAGCACCGCCGACGAGGTCCGGGCGCAACGACCGCTCGCCCGATACGCCTACGGCGCGCACTTCGCCGAGGTCCGGGTGGACGCCGACACCGGAGAGGTACGGGTGGGCCGCATGCTCGGGGTCTTCGCCGCCGGTCGGATCGTGAACCCGACCACCGCCCGCAGTCAGCTGATCGGCGGCATGACGATGGGGCTGTCGATGGCGCTGCACGAGGAGGGCGTGCTCGACGAGCGGTACGGCGACTGGGTGAACCACGACCTGGCGACCTATCACATCACCGGCTGCGCGGACGTCGAGCGGATCGAGGCGTACTGGGTGGCCGAGGAGGACGCCGAACTCAACCCGGCCGGAGTGAAGGGACTCGGCGAGATCGGCATCGTCGGCAGCGCCGCCGCCATCGCCAACGCCGTGCACCACGCGACGGGCGTCCGGGTACGGGACCTGCCGATCCGGTTGGAGAAGCTGCTCAGCCGGTGAGCCGTACCCGGCCGCGCCCGACGCCCCGGTCGAGCGTCGGCGGGGCGTCGTCGCCATGCCCGCAGGGCGGCATTCAGCCCCCGGCGGGTCGCGCTCTCATTGGAAAACCCTGCCGGGCCTTCTGGCGCCGGTCGGCTTGTTGATCACGGAATCCTTGCGCCTGCGGCGCACCACGATCGAGCTCGCCTTCCTCTTCAACCCCTTCAGGATTCTGTCCTTCATCGCAAGCCTCCCTTTTGGGTAGGTCAGATCAGCCATGGCGATTCCGCACCCGACAACGGGTTCGGGTGGCCCGGCGTGGGCACAGGCGCGGGGCGTCTCCCAGCTTGATCCTTCGCGTATCGCAGCCCGCGTACCCGACGAGACAGCGGTCATTCATCAGCGTCGGCCTCAGCTGTCTCACCAACGACACCGTCGACGTCCACGCCGACCGGAGATCGACCACCCCCACCGCAAACCCGCCGGCAAACGTCTGGACCGACCCACTTGACGGAAATATGAGCGTCACGGCAGTCCTGCCCGGTGCCGGGCGAAGGCTCACTCATCGGAGATCGGCTGACGGGTCCTCCGTGTCGGATCCGGATAGCCGACCGCGGCGAGCACCGGTCGCCGGGAACCGACGCCGGCGGAAGGCGACCCCGAGCGGCAACAGGACCACCGCGGCCCCGGCGAACAGAAGCGCGCCCCAGGCCGTCAGCCCCCAGTGGCGTCGATCGCCCGGGTCGCTGCTGTCCGTGGGCACCTCGACGTCAACGCCCACACCGAGCATGTCGGCCAACACGTTGATATCGACCGCGCCGAAGCGCTCGCTCGGCTCGATGTGGGTGTTCTCGCTGAACTCGTTCCAGCTGATCACTCCGATGCCGTCGGGCTGGGAGAGCCTGGCGGCCGCGAAAGAAGCGCGCAGGGTCGCTCCGTCGCGTCTGGGCACTTCACGCTTTCCGCCCACGAGGCGTGCGTCGAAGCCCGGCGTCACGGGCGCGATCCACAGTCCACCGCGCAGGTGTACGGCACGGGACATCTCCGCCAACTTCGGCCCGCTCGCACCGTTCGCCGGGTCGACCGAGGACCAGTAGTAGGCCTGACCGTCGAGGACGCCCTGGCTCGACTCCACATCCTCGACGTTCTTGGCGTTGCCGAGGATCAGCAGTCTGTTGCGCACGTGCTCGACCGTGCCCTGGATCTGTCCGGCGGTGAAGCGATCGCTTCCAGTCCAGACCACCAACGGTTTGCCGAAGATGTCGAAAACTGGCTCGTTGGCGTAGCGTGCGGCGAAGATCGACAGGTCCGCGCGAACGGTGTCGAACGCCAGTGGGGTGCGGGAGAAATCGAGCCCCTGGTACACGATGCCCAGGCGGAAGTCTTCCTCCCTCGCCACTTCGACCAGCTTCGTCAACCGCTCGTCGAGTTGGGGCGTATGTTTCCACGACACCAGGAACCCGTTGATGCCGGCGGTCTTCGCCATCCGCACGTGCCGTCGCATGACCTCGACGTCATCGCTCGAGTAACGCCCGATCATCGGGTAGTCGATTTTCGCCCGGTTCCAGGACGTCGGGTTGAACCAGATGTAGTAATAGGCGAGAACCGGCACGGGAGCCGCCAAGGGATGCGGGCTGCCATCTCGGGGTCCGACGTCGGCGTAGGCGGTCCGGGCCGGCAGCAGCGTCACCACGAGTGCGGCGAGCAGCAGCATCACCAGGGTGAGCGCACCACCGGCCGACACCGGGGTCCGGTCGTCGCCGGAAGGCGCGGCCTCGTTGTCGCACGGGGTTTCCGCCCGCGCTGCCGTGAACCGCTTTCGTTGCCGCGGCCCGCGGCGCTGCCGCCCACCGACCCGGCCGAGCACGGCTCGACCACCCCGGTGCAGCCGTACGAGCAGATGGGGCCGGCCGAGCAGCACCAGGCCCACCGCCACGCCCAGTACCGCGACTGCCACGAGAGTCAGGTCGACGACACTGATCACGGTGAGCGTCACGGTCTGGTCCTTGCTGATACTGACGGGACGTCCGAGCGACACCCCGCCGCCCATGACGGTCACCGTGTACGTCCCCCTCGGCAGGTCGGGCACCATCGCCGTCCCGTCCGGGCCGAACGGCAGTCGCTGGACGGCGCCGTCGGCGCGGGTGAGCTGGATGCCGTCACCGACCTGCTGGGTGAAGAACATGTCGGTGGCTGTGAACGAGACCCGGAAGAACAGCAGCTGCACCACCCACGCCTGCTGCTCCCACGGCACGAACTTCTGCCCCGCCCGGTTGACGACCGAGGTGCCGTCCACCATGACGGTGTCGACCACGTAATAGAGCTGCTTGGAGGCCAGCCCCTGCGGGCCCTGCTGGGTGCGGCTCTCCGCGACCCAGCGCGGCTGAGCCAGTTCGGGGCCGTCCAGCTCGACGATCTCACCGGTGTTGCTGCGCAGCCGCATGGAGGCGACCCGGTCTGCGGGGACCGTGGCGCCGAAGCGGTCGAGGAAGCTCCAGGAGACCAGCCTGGTGGTACGCAGGCCCAGTTCGACGACCTTGCCGTGCACGCCACTGTCGACATCGCCGCGGAAGCGGTCGAAGATCACCTTGCGATCGCCGCTGATCTGGGTCTCCGGGACGACGAGGCGCCTTTCCAGGTCGATGAAGTTGCGCACGGGGAGCTCGATCCGTCCCTTGGCATCGGATCTGGCGGTGTTCCCGTCCACCTTCACCATCACGCCGCGCAGCACCGGCACCGTCTGCAGGTGCAGAGTTCCCGGCAGCGCCGACGTGAGCCGCTGCGCGGAGGCGGCAGTGGGGATCGCGATCACCGTCAGCGTGGCCGCGAACAACGACAGCAGGACGGCCCGCGCGGCACGCCGGGTCAAGCCCATCGCCGCCTCCGAACCGCCGCGACACCGACCAGGGCCGCGACGAGGGTTCCCGTGACGGCGTACGACGCGTACACCGGGACCGGGTCGGGCCGCTCGACCACCGCTGGAGTGCGTTCGGTGCTGAGGAAGGCCGCCGGCCGTGGCGGCCGGTCGAAATCGAAGGCCCCCAGGAACGTCGCTGCCTTGCGGTCCCGCTCCGCCAACGGTTTCAGTCGCCAGTTCACCTCGATGAACTTCAGCACGGAGGTGAAGTCCAGGGTGGTGGAGTCGACGTACCCGCGTCTGGCGTACGGGCTGACGAGCAGGCCCGGCACCCGGAAGCCATATCCGTAGGCGTCGACCTGCGGTGGCGCCACGTGGTCGTACCATCCGCCCCAGTCGTCGTAGGACCACAGGAAGGCCGAGGAGTCCCAGTTCGGCGAGCGCATCAGCTGGGTCAGCAAGGTGCGGACCAGGGTCTGGCCGGCGCGGATGCTGCCAGGCGGATGCTCGCTGTCGCCAGCCGGGGCGATGAAGGAGACGGCCGGCAGATCGCCCTTGGCTGCGTCCTCGTAGTACTCGTCAAGGTCCACGATCCTGCCGAACAACCGGGGATCGTCGACGTAGCGCGCGTACGCGAGCAGGGGCACCCAGATCACCTGCGCCCCCCGGTCGACGTCCTCTTCACTCGCCCGGGACCGGAACGTGATGCTCGGGTCGTAGTTCTCGACGTAGAACTTCCAGCTGATGCCGGCGGCCTCCAGCCGGTCGAAGATGGTCGGGATGTCGCCCCAGCCCTCCTTCGGGATCGACTCCGACGCCCCGGTCGCGCCCGGTCCGCCGGTCACCCGGAACATGTGGTTTCGGATGCTGCCCGAGTTCGACGAACTGAAGAAGCGATCGAAGAGGACGTATTCGTCCGCGATGTTCCAGTAGTACGGAAGATCGCGGTCGTCGTAATAGGCCATCGCCAGCTTGCCGTCCTTGCCCTGCGTGCTCACCCCCTCCACGAAGCCGTCCATTCGGCCTTTGTTGTACTGCACCCGGAACGCCTCGGCGCTGTGGTCGAGATCGAGGCTGCCCAGCTCGCCCAGGTGGAAGGGCTTGACGCACGGCTCCGCCTGCCCTCGACGCACCGGCATGCAGGTGCCCGCAGGGATGCCGTCGACCCCGGGACGGGTGCCGAAGTAGTTGTCGAACGTGTGGTTCTCCTGCATCAGGAAGACGAAATGGTCGATCGGCGTGGTGGCGCCCGCAGCCGGTGCTGACCGGCGAGGCGCGGCGTGTGCGGCCGGGGCGGGGATCACCATTGCCAGCAGGCAGGCGAGCAGCAATGCACGGGCCAGCAGGCAGCTGGCACGGCGCATGCCTGGGCGAGTCGTGTCGGTCATGGACGCACCTCGTAGATGATGATCACGGGCACTGGAACCCGGGTGCCCGAGGAGCTGGTCCGCTCGACGTATTCGGTATGTACGACGCGGCCGTGATAGCGACGGACGAGAACCATCAATCGCTCCGCGAAGAACTTCGAGCGTTGGGCGGAGAAGGAGTCCCACACGACGTACTGCAGGTCGTTGTGGCG
The DNA here is from genome assembly GCF_040656135.1 of Micromonospora sp. NPDC050200. Classification (NCBI taxonomy): domain Bacteria; kingdom Bacillati; phylum Actinomycetota; class Actinomycetes; order Micromonosporales; family Micromonosporaceae; genus Micromonospora; species Micromonospora sp. NPDC050200. The sequence continues at coordinate 29,161 of NZ_JBFALG010000035.1, read as the reverse complement.
CAGCCACCAGTCCGGGTTGGGCAGCGGGTCGTACGACGGGTTGCGGTGCAACGGGTTCGGGCTGACAGAGAGCCCGTAGCTGCGGCGATGACCGTAGTACTGCATGATGTTGGCCATCGAGGGGCCCAGAGTGAGCACCACCGAGCCCTCCGGCGTGTTGGCTGCCAACCATCGGCCGGCCTCGCGGCCACCCGGCACGCCGCCCGAGCCGGCCAGGAAGGTCGCGTTGTCCGCTTGGTTGACCGCCTTCCAGCTGGGCACGAGCAGACTCAGCGTGACCGCCGCGATCGCCGCGATCCGCAGCGCCCGTACGGATCGAGCGACATGAAACGGCTCCGCGTTCTCCAGTCGGCCGGCCCAGGGCAGGCGGTACCGGCGCAGGCGTGCCGGCAGCGGCAGACCGACCAGCGCCCGCGCGGCGAGCACCGCGACGGGCCCGGCGACGGGTAGCAGGTACTGGAATCCCTTGACGGGCCACAGCTGGAAGAAGACAACCGGCGCCGCGACCCACGACACCAGCAGGGTCTCGCGCCAGGAGCGTTGCCGGCGCAGCCACCACAGGCCGCAAGCGGCCGCTGCCACCAGGAGAAGTCCCATGGCGCCCGGCACGGTCTCGAGGTAGAAGCTCATCGAGTGGTTGGGCCGCCGGAACAACTGCCAGACGAGATAGCTGCGGCCCGTCGCGCTGCGCCCGGCGAGCGCCTGCGAGATCGGATGCGTCGCGAAGACCACCGCCATCGCGGCCAGCGCCAGCACCGAGATTCGCACCGGCCGCTTCACCGTCGGCGTGAGCGCCAGGAAGGCGTAGACACCACCGGCGAGGACGATGCTCGTCTCCTTCGTGAGCATCGTGGCGCCCAACATGCCACCGGCCGCGACATACCAGAGCAGTTGCTGCCCTTGGACGAAACGCACCAGGCAGTAGAGGGTGAGCGTGGCGAACAGGACCATGGGTCCGTCGAGGAGGACCTGTCGAGTCACGATGACGTGGTAGGGCATGACCGCGAGGAACAACGCCGCCACCACACCGACGGGACGGCTGTAGAGCCGGGCGCCCAGCAGATAGACGGCGAGAACGGTCGCCACGCCGAACACCGCCACCACCACGCGCCCCGCCACATCGACCTCACCGGAGCGGAAGAACGGCGACAGCACCGCTTGGAAGAGCATCGGATGGGCGCGGAACACCGGAAACAGCTCGGAGTAGTTCGGGTTGCCGGCCAGCGAGGCGGCCTGCCCGGCGTAGACAGCCTCGTCGCTGTTGAACCCGACGGCATCCAGCCGCCACAGCCGTACGGACAGAGCCAGTGCCGCGACGGCGATGAGGGCGCCGGGGACCGCCCAGGCCCACCTGCCCGCACCCTGCTCGGCGGCCGCGCGCGGTCGTGACGGCCGGACCATCGGGGTCGCCTGATCGACCCGGTGGAGCACCACCGTAGCTCCGCTACGGTCGTGCTCCACCTCCATCGACGATTCGGTCAAGCTCACGAATGCGCTCCGGCCGGGGCCAACGTGCCACTCCACCGCGGCCAGGTCGGCAGAACGGTGTGCGGCTCGGCAATGGTCGGAAGGTCCCCGCGTTCCTCCCTCAGCAGGCGCGGGATCTCGTCGGCCCAACCAAACCTGTCCGAGGCCACGACCCTGCTGCGGATGTTGGACAGGAAGCCGGTGAGGATCTCGCGCTCCCGCTGGCGCAACTGCACGTAGCCCTGATCGCCGATGGTGATGCCGGGCGCCAGGTAGCGGAAGGGCGGGAATCCGTACGCGTCGTCGGTGTTCTGGATCATCCGCTCCAGTGTTTCGCCGGGGTCGAGGTCGCTGATCCGCGGCGCCCCGCGCTCGATGATGAACAACTCCTCGATCCGGGCGCTGGTACCGATGCGGCAGGGAACCAGCCGGTCGACGCTGTACTTGGGCGGCGGGACGAGCCGTTGGGTGATGGCGTTGATGCCCATGATCGGCACGTTGAAGCGGCTGAGGGTCAAGGCCAGCGAACGGCCCCCCTTGGAGTGCAGGCGGCTCTGGAACTGCAGCCTGCGCCACTCGCGTGGGGTGAGGTCCTGGGCTTGCACGGCGCGCAGGGTGTGGGCGCTGATGGTCAGCGGTTTGGGGAAGCACATCGCCACGCCGTCGGGGCTGATCAGGGTCATGTCGTCGGAGAGGAAAAGCCCGCCGTGGTCGCGCAGCAGGCGCAGTACCGTCGCAGTCTTGCCGGTGTCGGTGAGCGCGGAGAGCATCACTCCGACGCCGTTCAGGCTGACACACGCCGAGTGGAGGAGCATGTGCCCCCGTGACACGATCACGAACCGCAGCAGCGCTTCGATGATGTTGGTGTACACCACGTGCGGCGAACGTGCGAGCAGCGGTCCGACCTGGATGTCGATCGGCGAGCCGAGCTGGATCCGGAAGTTGGCGCCCAACCGGCCGAGGTGCTCCTCGTACCTCAGGACCGACTGATTGGCGTACTCCGTCATGGCGGCTCTCCGCCGGGGCCCCCGGCCGCCCACGTCACTGACCCGCACCGCGATGTCGACGTCCGAATCGGCCACCCACTGGGCGCGGAAGAACTCGAGTTCCGGCAGCATGATCTGAGAGCCGATCTTGACCACTCCGGCGACGTCGTACCGGTACTTCAGGTACTGGTACCGCTTGCGGGAGGGTGCCGCCGCGGCTTCGGGCGCCTCGAGGTTGACGAGCATGCGTACCGGATCGCGCCGGCCGGTGTCGGAGCTGTAGATGACCCGGTCGTTGATCAGGAAACGGACGAGGAACAGCGCGACCAGCGTGAGCGCGTTCGACATCAGGACTCCGACGCCGGCCCATACCAGTGCCTGCAGCGCCGGCAGGCGCAACAGCAGCAGCAGGTTGTTCAGCAGGAAGAAGCGGCCGGCCCGCCCTGCCAGCGAGCCATGTCGGTGGCGTCGATAGATGAGAGCGTCGATGAGCAGGAAGTTCCACGACGTGGAGATCTGGGTCGCCAGCGCGACGCCCAGCAGGTGATGCAGGTTGGCCGGCTGGTAGAAGAACCACAGGGCCGCGGTGTTGACGACCATCCCGGACAACCCGACCAGGCCGAAGGCGATCAGCCTGCCGAGCTCGTGCATCCGGTCCCGGGCCGCTGGCGGACGGTCGCGCATCTGACCGACCAGCCGTTGACAGCGCAGCCGCACGAGGTGCCGCAGGAAGTTCACACCCTCACGCAGCGAGGCCTTGGAATGACCCGCGTGCCGGGGAGCCATCTCGTAGGCAACCTCGGCGACCCGGGCGCCGGGGTGCCGGACGAGCAGCTCCAGCAGGACCTTGAAGCCGATCGGGTTCACCCGGGCCAGATCGACAGCGGTGCGGCGGAACGCGAACAGCCCGCTCATCGGGTCGGTGACGGTCGTCAGGCGGCGCGGAAACAGGCTCTTCGCCAGGCGGGTCGCCCACGACGACGTGGCCTCCCGCGTGGTGCCTCCGAGCCCCTCGTTGGACCCGTCACCGGCGTAACGGGTGCCGATCACCAGATCCACGTCGTGCCGCATCGCGATGCCCGCCAGCATTGCGGCGGATTCCGGAGGATGCTGAAGGTCCGCGTCCATGACCAGGACCCACTCGCCGCGGGCGTGCCGCGCGGCGAGTACCACGGCGCCGCTGAGACCGCCGGCCCGCGCGGTCGGCGGGCGGTGCAGCAGGCGTACGGCCACCGGCGCAGTCGCTGCGTGCCGGGCCAGAACCGCAGGGGTGCCGTCGTCGCTGTCGTCAACGACGATGATCTCGGCGCCGAGCGGCGCGACGGCCGGACCCAGCCTGGACAGGAGTGCGGGAATGTTCTCCGCCTCGTTACGGGTCGGCACGATGACGCTGAGCCGGACCATCGCCTCCGCTCCCGGCCGGTGCAGATCGCACGGTGTGAGTGGCGAGTCGCCCCGATCGAGGCGCTGGCGGGCTTCCGCGCCCGGCAGCCCGGGCTCCTCGTTGTCGGCAATACTCCAGGGTGCTGGTGCAACTTCGGTCATCCGATTCTCCATCAATTGCACTTCTGGGCAGCGTCCAGCCGCCGGTTATCCGGCTCACAGACAGCGAGAGAAGCCCCTTCCGACTTGAATTGCGCATGGGACCGACAATCAGCGCGCCACTAAGTCTGACCGCGATCCACGATCGGAATTGGCCAGGCAGCAGCAGGTTCGTCAGAGGTTACGAGCCCGCGCAGAAGGTGTCTAACGCCTAACTGGTCGTGAACACGACATGAACCATGGAAGAAAATCCTTGCGGTTTCCCTGGACCGTGCTGGAGCGCCAACAGAGACGTGGCCTGAACAGTCACCGGCCGTGATGGATCAGGAAAGCATCCGCGCGAGCACTGAATGCGCTCAGTCGACTATGCGCTGGTCAGATGGGCGGGCAGTTCTTGATGATCTGCCGGCACGGGAAGTGAGAGACTTACCGAGAGCGATGGACACGGATGTGGTCGCACCGGGAAGGATCGACCGTCCGGCCGATCCTCCGCCTCCGAAAGCGCTGAGGCGCTCCACCGACGCGGTCGCACAAATGCGCCGGATGACGTGGCGGCGGACAGATCTGGGCTCGCCGCATTGTTCGGTCCCACCCACCGGAGCGGCTGCTGGCGTCTGATGGACGGGTGCCAGGTCAGACCGATCATCCGATGGTATTCCTGGCCTGCCGGTCAGCATCCGGCACATATTTCTTGATCAGGGTCCCTCGACCCCTTGAACGCAAGACCGACCGAGCCCTCCGACTCTCCGGCATCTCGCGCGTCGGCGGACCCGGTCACCGGTATGGCGCGACGCCTGCAACGTTCCAGCCGGCATTCTGATCACCCAGTCAGACATCACCGTACCTTCGGATACTGGCGACGCCGGGAGCCGACCCAAAGGCTTGACATCGTGCGCAGCTCAGCTGCTGGTGCTTGGCGCGGCTGGAGTTTCTCGGTCCTGGCCATCTTCGGCGAACGGTTGAGCTCAGGGTGCCGAGGATCTGAGTGACAGAAAAGTCGTACACCCATCAGGAGAGGACTCCCGATGAACCTAGGCAGAGCGACCAGCTCCAGGACCGCGTTCGCAGTCGTCGCTGTGTTCATCGCCGCCGGACTGTCCCTGGTTGACAGCGGCCGCGCGGAGAGTGCCTCCCCCACGTGCCACACGTCGAACCCGCCGGGCGGGCTCTACACGGTGCTGCTCTGTATCACCCAGCCATCGAGCGGCAGCACGCTCGTGGGCGATGCCCTCGTCACGGCGACGGTCAACGTGACGGTCGGCACGAGTCCCGGCGTCGCCAAGACGGAGTGGACGCTGGACGGCCGGCACCTGCTCACGGACTACCAGTCGCCGCACCAATTCACGATTTCCACCGCCGACTTCGCCGACGGTGAACACGCCATCGGCGTCTCGGCGAGGATGCGGGACGGGTACCTCACCCCGGCGACAGTCATCACCGCCGACTTCGCCAACGGCAACCCCACCGCCCCGCCGAACACTCGGCAATGGTCCGTTCCGTCCATCCACGCCCGTGGTCCGCAGGAACCCTTCGTAGTCGCCGCCGTCGGTGACGGCGCCGGCGGCGAAACCAATGCAGCCAATGTCACCAACGCACTCGTCGGATGGAACCCGGACCTGTTCCTCTACCTTGGCGACGTGTACGAAGAGGGCACGCTGACGGAGTTCCAAAACTGGTACGGCGGTCCGACGGCATTCTATGGTCGGCTGCGCGGCGTCACCACTCCGATCATCGGCAACCACGAGTACGACGGCAATACGGCTGAGGGCTATTTCCACTTCTGGGACAACATCCCGCACTACTACAGCTATGACGCCAACGGCTGGCATTTCATCGCCATCGACTCGACCAGCAACTACAACAAGGTAGCGCCGGGCACGCCACAGTACGAATGGCTCGCCGCGGACCTCGCCGCCAACCGCAGCCCATGCACTCTCGTGTTCTGGCACCACCCGCTCTTCACCGTCGGGTCCGAGGACCCCGCGCCCCGGATGCAGGCCATGTGGGACCTCATGGCCTCCCACCAGGTCACCCTGCTCGTCGCCGGACACGACCACAACTACCAGCGCTGGGCGCCCATGGGCGCTGGCGGCGCGCTCGCCAGCGACGGCATAGTCGAGGTCGTGGCGGGAAACGGTGGCCACTCCAGTCAGGGCTTCGCCGGCTCTGATCCCCGGGTGGTCAAGACGAACAAGAGCTACGGCGCGGCGCGCATGGAGCTCTTCGGCAACCGCGCCAATGTGCAGTATCACGCGGCCAGCGCCACCGGCACGACCCTGGTCGACTCGTCGACCATTTCCTGCAAGGGAGCGGACGGACTCGCCCCGACCCCGCCCGCCGACCTGGCCGCGACCATGAACGCGACCTCGTCCGTGGGTCTTGATTGGACCGGTGCGACCGACAACTATGGCGTGACCGGCTACCGCGTCTACCGCGACGGCACCGCTGTGGCCGACCTGGCCGCGACCGCGGCCTCCTGGACGGACACCTCCGTCGCCGGTGCGACCCGGTACGAATACACGGTCGATGCCGTTGACGCGGCCGGAAACCGATCCGCCAAAGCCCCACCGGTGACCGTGACGACCCTCGGCCCGGACACCACTCCCCCTGCCGCTCCGGGCGGGCTCGTCGCGACCGGCGCCCCGGATGCGGTGACGCTCACCTGGTCGCCGGCGACGGACAACGTCGGCGTCACGGAATACGCAGTGCTTCGCGACCATGTGGTGGTGGCGACCGTGACGGCAACAACGTACGCCGACAGCGCCGTGCCGGCGAACGAGTCGCACACCTGGTCCGTGCGCGCGTTCGACGCGGCCTCGAACGCCAGCGCCGAATCTGACGTGGTCAGCGCCGTCCGCGACACGCTGCCACCGTCGGCCCCGCTGAACCTGAGGGTCACCAGTGTGGCGCCCGGCGCGGTCGGCCTGGCCTGGGACGCGTCCACCGACAACGTCGGTGTCGTGCAGTACCGGGTGCTCCGTGACGGAAGCCTCCTGGCGGAGACCTCGTCGGGCGAAACGTTCGTCGACTACGGGGTCGGCAGCACCGGCACGTCACACACGTACCTGGTTACGGCTGTCGACTTCGCGGGGAACATCTCCGAGTCAAGTAACCCGGTGACTGTCACCACGGCTGACTCCAGCCCACCCACCGTGCCCACCAACCTGCAGGCTTCAGCGACCGAACCCAACCAGGTCGAGCTGTCATGGGGGCCGGCGACGGACGACGTCGCCGTGGCCGGGTACACCGTGTACCGCAACGGCACGGCACTCGGAACCACGGCGGGCACCACCTTCGCCGACACCACCGCCCTGTCAGAGACTTCCTATACGTACACGGTCTCCGCCTTCGACGCGGCTGGGAACTCCTCGGGCCCGAGCGCGCCGGCCCCGGCCACCACGCCGGCAGCCACGCCGATCCTGGCGGTGGCGGACACCTACGTCAGGGAGTCCAGTCCCACGAGCAGGTATGGTACCGCCACCGTCCTGAGGGTCGACGGAGATCCAGTTACCAACGCCTATCTGAAGTTCACGGTGTCCGGGCAGACCGACGTGGTGCTGCGAGCGCGCCTGAGGATCTGGGTTGCGGCCGGCTCATCCACCGGCTTCGTGGTGCGCCCCGTCGCGGACTCATCCTGGTCGGAAACATCCACAGACTGGAGCAACGCGCCCAGCATCGGCAGCGCGTCGATCGCCGCCACCGGGCGGACGACAAGTGGCACCTGGGTCACCCTCGACATCACGCCCCTGGTCAGCGGGAACGGCACGTTCACCGTGGGTCTGACCTCAGCCGGCGCCTCGTCGAGCAGCTACGGTAGCCGCGAGTCCAGCACGGCCCCACTGTTGCTGCTGGACGTGACCTCATGAGGGCGACGGGTCAACACAGCAGCCGCCGTTGGAGATGTCGCTGGTGAGCGGGGTGAATGTGAAGCAGCCACGGCATGATCGTCTGTGCGTGCCGCCGCCGGCCACCCGTCTGGCCTGACGGCGTGGCGGAGAACGAGGCGTACGAAGGGCCTTGCTGTCCAGTTCCGTCTGTGCGGGTGGTTAGCATGCCCGGCGATGATGACTATCTTTCGCTCTCTGCGGCTACGCCGCGCCGCCCGTAGACACTTCGGCTGGCAGAAGCTGCGCCCTACGCAGATGCGCGCGATGCGCGCGCTGCTGGCGGGCCGTGACGCACTGGTGGTGCTGCCCACCGGGGGCGGGAAGTCTGCTGTGTACCAGGTACCCGCCACGCTGCTACGCGGCCCCACGGTGGTGATCTCACCGCTGCTGGCATTGCAGCAGGACCAGATCGGCAACCTCAACGAGCGGGATGATCCGGCGCTGCGGGCGGTTCGGATCAGCTCCGCGGAGAGCCCGAGCAAGCGGGCGGCCGCGCTGGCGGAGCTGCGGTCGGGTGCCGCGAAGTTCCTGTTCATCACGCCGGAGCAGCTCAGTTCGCCGGAGCGGCTGGCCGAGATCCGCGCGCTGCGTCCGGCGCTGGTGGCGGTGGACGAGGCGCATTGCATCTCGTCGTGGGGCCACGACTTTCGCCCTGACTACCTCACTCTCGGCCACCTCATTCGCGGCCTGGGCCGTCCGCCGGTCGTGGCGCTGACCGCCACGGCATCGCCGCCGGTGCGCGATGACATCACAGTGCGGCTCGGCATGCGCAAGCCGCGGCTGGTTCTGTCCGGATTGGACCGTCCGAACCTTCTGGTGGCAGCGACGCACTGCCCCAGTGAGGACTACCGCTGGCGCAGGTTGCTCGCCCTGCTCAAGGAGGCCGACCGGCCCGGCATCGTGTATGTGCCGACCCGGCGTGCCGCCGAGGAACTCGCCGAACGGCTGTCCGGCGCGGGATTTCCCGCGCAGGCCTACCACGGCGGCATGGCGGCCGGGGTGCGTCACCGCCGCCACGAAGAGTTCCTCGCCGACCGGGTACCGATCATGGTCGCCACGTCGGCGTTCGGTATGGGCATCGACAAGCAGAACATCCGCTGGGTGGCACATGTGGCGCTGCCGGACTCACCGGACAGCTACCTCCAGGAGATTGGGCGGGCAGGGCGCGACGGTGAGCCGGCCCGGGCATTGCTGCTCTACCGAGCCGAGGACGTTGCCCTGCAACGCTTCTTCAACGGCGGCGCGCCTGAACTGGAAGAGCTGCGAACGGTCGCAGCCGTGCTGCACAGCGGCCCGTCGACGCGCACCACGCTGGCAAAGGTCACCGGCCTGGGTCAGCGCAAGGTCGCCAGTCACATCGGTCTGCTTGAGCAGGTCGGTGCGGTGGCGACGGGGCCCAGGGGCGAGCTCAGGGTCGCTCCGTATGCGCCGCTGCCCGATCAGGCGGCTCGAGAGGCGCTGGCCGAGTACGCCCGCTATCAGGCCGGGCAGCGTTCTCGCACCGACATGATGCGCCGCTTCGCCGAGAGCCGGGGCTGCCGTATGCAGTCGCTGCTGGGCTACTTCGGAGAGCAGTTGAGTCGTCCTTGTGGGCACTGCGACAACTGCCACGGTGGCACCTCGGAGGTGCTTCCGGACGACGGGCCGTACCCACTGCACAGCACCGTGCGGCACGCCAAATGGGGATCAGGCATGGTCCTCGGGTACGAGAAGGACCGGATGACCGTGCTCTTCGACGATGTCGGCTACAAGACTCTGTCGGTCACCGTCGTTCAGGCGCAGGGCCTGCTGGCGCTCGAGGCGAATCGCCGCTGAGGGCTGACCTCCCGACCTGGTCTGCCGGCTCTTCGACGTGGACCACGTCGCCGAGCAGCTGACCTGGTTGGAGCCGCAGGGATCGAGCCCGACGGAAGGGACTCCCGACCGGCTGGGTCACGGACCCGGTGCACGGCCTCACCGCGAACCAACAGACCACAGCACTCGGCAACGGCGTGCTCCCGCTACAGGCGGTTGCCGCACTCCGGACGTGCCGGGCAAGCGTTCGGTCGCGGCGACACCACCGTTGAGGGAGCACCGTGGCGCGGTAGGGCGAAGTCGGGGTGGCCCCACAGAGGTAGTCACCACAGCCGGTGCACGGTTGCCTTACGGCCGGTCACCAGGCTTGCCGGCGGAACGTCATCGGCCACGACCGCACCGGCGGCGACCACGGCATCACGGCCGATGCTGACGCCGGGCAGGATCGTGGCACCGGCACCGATCCATACGTTCTCCGCCACGTCGATGGGTGCGCCGCTGAGCCACCCCCGTCGCTCCTCAGGATCGACCGGGTGACCGACGGTGATGAACGTGGCCTTTGGGCCGACCATCACGCGCTCGCCAAGCCGGATGCCGGCGTAGTCCAGGAAGGTGCAGTTCTGGTTGATGAACACGCGCTCCGCGAGGTCCAGGCGAAGGCCGTGGTCCGTGTAGAAGGGCGGATAGATCGTGACCCTCACCGGCAGTGGCTGGCCGAGGATCTGTTCGAACAGTTCCGCCTTGCCCGCTTCGTCCTCGAAGGGCAGGACGTTCAGACGGGAGGTGAGTTCGGTGACCCGCAGGACCCTCTCGGCCATGGCCTGGAACTCGGCGCTGTGGATGCGCATGAGACGGTCACTGGACATGCCACGACCCCTTTCTGGCGAACCGGTAACTGGATGAGACATCACAACCAGGCGCTGCTGGAGGCTGCTTATCAGCAGTCGGTCGAGTCACCTTTGTCGGGGCTGGTGGGACCTGCGAGCATTCGCGATGTCGCCGTCGCCGCGCCGTGGCGTCGTTGCCCAGGACGGGAGCCAGACCGTCTCAGGGAGCCTTGGCAGGCTTCCGAGGTGGGTGATGATTGCGCGGAGTCCTGGGTGTGGATTCGTCCTGGGGAGGATGAGCGAGAGTGGGTATGCGAGTGTCGGGTTCACGATCGGGATGCGGCGTAGGTCGTAGTGCGTCGGCCAGATGTACCGGTCGCGCGCGCCGACGAGGGTGGCCACGTCGGCGGAGTCCGCGAGGGTGTCCAGGAGTACTTCGTCGCCGAAGTGCGGGCCTGCCGCGTCGATGCGTAGGTCGAAGTCGGTGGCGAGCTGATCATAGAACTCTGCCCATTCGCTTCGGGGTGCGATGCCCGGCACCCAGATCCGATGCTGGCGCAGCTGGGGTGGTGTCAGTGTTCGTGCGGAGGCGAGCGGATGTCTCGGGCCGACGAGAAATTCCAGCGGGGAGTCGAACGCGTGGATCATTTGCACGTCGCGTGGCAGCGCGGCCGGGTCAGTGACGGTACGGAACGAGGCGTCGATATCGCCTGCTTCGACGGCGGCGACCGCCACGCGTGGGTCGTTGACCCTGAGGGTCACCACGTCGAGGTTGGTTTCGGGATGCGACCGCCAATAGTCGTGCAGAACAACGGCCTGCGCGCTTCGCAGGCCGAGAACGTCGATCCGAAGGGCCCGGGAGCCCGGCCTGACCGCGGTGATGGCGCGCTCGACACCCGTGACGATGCCCCGCGCGTGCGGGAGAAACGCCTGGCCGTCGAGCGTCAGCTCGACCCCTCGGGCGGTACGGGTGAACAAACGGACTTCCAGCTCGCGCTCCAGGGTGGCGATCCGCTTGGAGACTGCCTGCTGCGTCACGCCCAGCTCGTCGGCCGCATGTTGCAACTGGCCGAGCTCGGCCGCCCGGACGAACGATCGCAATGCCTCGGTGTCCACTGGTTCATCTTAGACGGGCACAACTGATCGTTGTGGCTCGCCGAGGAGTCGGTTGTTTGATCGCGCTCCAACACGGCTGATGTGATTCAGGCATCCAAACCGTCGGTTGTTGCGGGGAGCCATGTGCGTGTGGCTGTGGTCGGCCTACGCCGTCAGCACATACGGCACGTGGATCGCTTTCGGGGCTTTCCCGCTCATCGCGGTCCGGGTGCTGCACTCGCCGGCATTCGCCGTCTCGCTCCTGGGAGCAGCCAGCCTCGCCGTTGCCGCGATCGTCGCGGTCCCACTCGGGCCGTGGGTCGAGCACGGGACCGAGCGCCCCGTGATGATCGCGATGGACCTACTTCGCTTCCTCGCCATGGCGAGCGTTCCGATCGCGTACCTCCTCGGCCTGCTGTCCTACGGCCAACTGCTGGTCGTCTCGGTCATCTCCGGTACGGCGAGCATCGCCTTCACCGCCGCATCCGGCGCGTACCTGAAATACCTCGTCCACACCGACCATCTCCTCGTCGCAAGCGGGAGATTCGAGGGCACGAGCTGGGTAGCGACCGCGGCCGGCCCGCCTCTCGGCGGAGCGCTCATCCGCCTCAACCAGCCGGGCAAGGTTTGCCAGTGCCATGCGCGTACCCGTCTCGTTGTCGGCGGCGGAAACACCGTCGGGAACACCTTCGTGCACGACGAGGACATCGGTGCCACCGTCTGCGTCGGTGAGCGTGGTCGTCATCGTCATCGTGCCGTTGAACGCCGGATCTGCGGTCTCAAATTCGAACACTTCGACCACCTGTTCGTTCGGCACGAGCTTCAGGAAGTGGCCGTGGTACGTATCGGTGTGTGGCGCCGACTTGCCGGTGCCATCCGGCACGTCGTAGGTGAGCGAGACGCGAAACGAGCCACCTTCGCGGGCATCGAATTCATGCACGTAGCTGCTCATGCCGACCGGCACCCGCCATGCCGCGATCGCGTCCGCATCCAGAAGCGCCCGATAGACGGCTGGACGAGAAGCACTCACATGCTGAGAAACCTGCGTCGAATACACCGAGTGAACATACCGCCTTGGGCGCCTTGATCTTCAGCAGAACCTACTCCACTCGGCAGTGTGGGACGTGCCGCGCTCGCTGAGCTGCCAACTGCAGCGCGATGCGTCCGTCGGCCGCCCGGACAGGGTGACGTCCATGGACGCCGAGGACGTGCCGACAACGGTTCCACAGCCGGACGGAAGCCAAGCTCCACGGATGTACGAGCGATGCCTGACCGATTTGATCGACCTGCTCGGCGTGCGATTCGCATCGCAGCCATCGGGACGAGTACCGACGGCATCGCGTCGAAGACCAGATCTGATCCGGACCACACCGACGGCCTTGCCGCCTGCCGAACGTCGACTCGCGGCATGAGGGCGCGTTCGTGCCACGCGGAGAGACGCCTCACCCGTGCTGCGTCACGTTGATGACGGCACCGTTCGGATCTCGCACGAAGAACCGTCGGAGCCCCCAGTCCTCGTCGGTGAGCGGGTAGACGATCTCAGCCCCGGCCGCGACAGCCCGCTCGTGAACGGTGTCGACGTCGTCGACCTCGATGGAGATGTCGGGGTGGACGTGGGCCCTGACGTCCCGGCTCATGACGCTGAGTTGCTTGGACATCCTCACGTCACCGTCAGCAGCAACCTGCCCGGGTAGGAGGTCTGCAGGCGACGATGCGCCTCCGCCGCCCGTCCGAGCGGAAACGTCTCGGCGACGTGCACCTCGAACGGTCCCGCCTCGATGAACTCGTTGAGGCGCCGCAACTGCCCGGGGCCCGTCTCACCGTTGTACGCCCGGACCGTCACGCCGGGCCGCTCGCGCGGTACCGGCTGCACACCGTGGGGGTACGCGAGCACGCCACCGTCGCGCAGCGCCTCGGTGAGCCTGTCCAGCGTCTCGCCACCCGCCATCGCCAGGACGCCGTCGGCCCCGCCCGGAGCCACCTCCCGGACCCGCGCGAGCACCTCCGCGACGTTGCCGTGACCGTCGAGGGCCACATCGGCGCCGAGCCGGGTCACCAGCGCCACGCCCTCCGCCCCGGAGGCCACGGCGATCACGTTGAGTCCCTGCCGCTTGGCCAACTGCACGGCCAGATGCCCCTGCCCGCCGCTCGCGCCGAAGATCAGCAACCACGCCCCGGCCGGCAGGCCGAGGACGTCCAGTCCCGACAACGCGGTCAGCGCGTCGGTCGGCATGGCGCCCGCGTGCCCCACCGGCACACCCGCCGGCAGCTTCGCGACGTACTGCGCCTTCGTCGCTGCGTACTCGGCGTAGAAGCCGCCTTTCGGCCGGGTGTAGCCGTACACGTAGACCAGGTCGCCCACCGCGACGTTGGTCACCTGCCGGCCGATCACGGCGACTGTTCCGGCAGCTTCGGCGCCGGGCACGATCGGGAACGCGGAGCCCTCGGGCACCAGCGTGCCCTCCCGTTCGAAGGCGTCCCACACCCCCACGCCAGCGCTCCACACCTTGAGCAGGACCTCGTCGTCGGCGATCTGCGGCACCGGCAGGGTACGCAGCGTGATCACCTCTGGACCGCCGAACTCGTCGAGGACCGCGGCCTGCATCCGCTCGGGCACATCCCCGTCGACCATGTGTAGTCCTCTCCGCGCTGGTGTGTCCCGAATACCGGCCCGCCGCGCGATGGTCGCCCGTGCGCGGCCTCGCGGCTCGGCGCCCACCGTTGAGGTCGGGAGGGCCCTGGCGGGGGTCCCGACGGCTGGGTCGCCCGCAGCCCGGTGGTCCACGGTCGTCCCCGGCCTCCTCGGCACCGTGCCGGCGTCACCGATCGCAGCATGCCGTGCCCCAACCCTTGTCGGTCCACGCCTGAGTGCCGTTCACCCGGTCGGGCTACCGACCGCACTCGCCTTTCCGCTCAGTTACCCGACACTCCAGGTCGGGATCCTCGACGGCCGATGGTGGGCGAGAACACTTCGTGGTTCATGCCGCCGGCGGCCTCCGTCGTACTTCGCCGCATCCTGTGGGGTGCGCCGTTGAGCATCGTGAGGCAGTACATCGAGCACCAGCGCCGACCGGCGTAGCTCGCTCACTCGGCCCCGAACAGCCGAGCTTGCGGATCGCTACTCCAGCGCGGGCCCATCCAGGCATCCTTTTTGGACCCCGACTGCGTTCGTCCAGGTATGGGAAGCGGGCCCACCGACGCACACCTGACCGCGCTCCCCCTTCAGCGGCAGGGCGACGCGGGGTCCGTTCCCGGACGACACGGAAGTGCCGGGTGGGAGGCATCGCCTCCGCACCCGGCACCTGCGTCACTACAGCGCGCGGACCCTGACGTTACGGAACTCCATCAGGTCGTTGGTGCCGTGGTTCTGCAAACCAACGAACCCGCTGAGGAACTGCCGCAGGTCCGTGGGCGGGTCGCCCTGACGGGACGACGCCTTGCCCGGCGTGTTGTCGAACTCGTTGATCACCACGCCGTTACGGGTGATCGTGTAGTGCTGCCCGACCACCCGGACCTCGTAGTCGTTCCACTGGCCCTTCGGGGTCACTCCGGCCTGGTCCAGGCCGACCGGGTCGAAGTTGTAGATCGAACCGGTCTTCTGCGGTTCACCGGTCGGCCCGTCGTAGATCTGGATCTCCTGGCCGCAGTAGATGGCCACCCAGGCCGCCGAACTCCGGGCCGACCCGACCGTCCCGCAACTGCCGGCCGGCCGGTCGGCCAGCGGCGTCCTCGGGTCCGGGAACCGGACGAAGGCGCCGCTGTTGGCGTAGACACCGTCGGCGGAGGCGTCCCGGAACTGCATCCGCATGGAGAAGTCCGCGAACTCCTCCTTGGCGTACCACAGCATGCCCAGCCCACCGGAGCTGCGGATGGATCCGTCCGGCCGCAGGACGAACGACCCGCCGGGCGCCTGGCGCCAATCCGCCAGGGACTCCGCCGTGCCGTCGAAGATGGGCTGGTAGCCGGCGATCTTGCCGATCTCCGACTGAGCCGCCGCCCGGCTCAGCGTCGACGCCTCCCGGTTGTCGATCACACCGTCCGCGCGGAGTTCGTTGACCACGTCGTTGACATGGCTGACGAACTGGCCGTGGTTGGACCAGTTGCGCTCGTCGTCGATCAGGTCGTTGATCGTGCAGTTGCCGCCGGCCTGACGGTTGGCCACGCCGGTGTCGGTGTCGAGCATCCGCACGGTCTTCCGGGTGTCCGGTGCGGCGCACCCGACCACGACCTCGATCTTTCCGGTGGCCACCTCACCATCGGCGTAGGTGACCTTCACGGTCGCCTGGTACGTACCGTAGTCCCGGTAGGTGTGGGTGGGGTTCGCCTCGCGCGACGGCGCGCTGCCGTCACCGAAGTTCCACTCCCATGCCACGCCGCCGGTCCGGGCGCTGGAGAAGGCGATCGTCTTCGGGTTGCTCTGCGCCACCGCACGCGCCGCGGCGTCGTTCGGGTTCGGCGTCGCCGGACCACCCTGGTAGGCGACCCGGATCAGCTTCTGGTTGGAGTGCAGGCTGAAGAAGCCGCCGGCGTAGTCGAGCATGTACAGCGCGCCGTCCGGGCCGAACTTGGCGTCCATCCAGGACTGCAGCTGGGTGGCGCCGCTGCCGGAGCGGATGATGCTGCGCAGGTCCTCGGCAAAGGCCGGCGGCCCGTGGCTGTCGACCTTGGCCGGGTCGACGGTCACCGCGATCCGGTTGTTGGCGTTGGACTCGTCACCGATGAACCACTTGTCGTCCCAGTACGCCGGCCACGCCACACCGCTGTTGGTGTCGACGTTCTCCCGCTGGTAGGTCGGCCCGTTCATGATGGCCTGGCCGCCGCCCTTGAGGTACGGCTGGGTGAACGTCTCGTCGCCGACCTGGTACGTCGGCAGGCCGCTGCCGTCGGTGCGCTTCGGGAAGACCGGACCGCCACCCTGCGGCGAGTACCAGATCATGTTGTCCCGTGCGGGTGGGATGTTCACCAGGCCGGTGTTGCGCGGCGACTCGTTCTTCAGGTTGTCGCAGTCGTACCAGCCGGTGAGCACGTTCGCGTCGGTGGTGCTGCGGTCGCGGTAGGGCTGCCGGTTGCCCATGCAGTAGGGCCAGCCCTGGTTGCCGGCGGAGGTGATGATGGTGGCCGTCTCGTACTTGGCGGGGCCGAGGTCCGGGCTCGGGCCGCCGGCGTCCGGGCCGACCCACGCGGCGGTCAGCCAGTGGTTGACCGGGTCCCAGGCGATCCGGGCGATGTTGCGTACGCCCATCACGTAGATCTCCGGACGGGTCTTGCCGCCGCCCTCCTCCTTGCCGGTGAACAGGTTGCCCTGGGGGATCGTGTAGGTGCCGTCCGCCTCAGGGTGGATGCGGAGGATCTTGCCGTTGAGGTCGTTGGTGTTGCCGGAGGTCCGGCGGGCGTCCTGGAACGAGACGCCCTTGTAGTCCTGGGTCCAGTTGTTCCCGGAGTAGCCGTTCGAGCCGCCGGAGGAGTTGCTGTCACCGGAGCCGATGTAGAGGTTGCCGGACTCGTCGAAGGTCATGCCGCCGCCCGCGTGGCAGCAGCTGTGGATCTGGGTGTCCCAGTGCAGCAGGTCCTTGCGGGTGCCCTGGTCGATCGACTGCTTCGCGGCGTCGTAGGTGAACCGCGAGACGGTCCGCTGGCCGATGCGCCGGTCCCGGTCGATCGACTCGTGCGGCATCCAGTAGGCGTAGACCCAGCCGTTCTGCGCGAACTTCGGGTCGAGGGTGATGCCGACCAGGCCCTCCTCGTTCTTGACCAGCTCGCTGCCGCTGCCCCGGTTGCCCATCACGGGCAGCGTGGTGAGCAGCTTGACCTGCTTGGTCTTCGGGTCCCACTGGTGGATGGTGCCGCAGCCGAGGCCGACCTTGGGGTCGTCCCAACTGACGATCGGCCCGGACGGGCAGGCTGCCTTGCCGATGTAGAAGACCTTGCCGTCCGGCCCGATGGTCAGGCCGTGCGGCTCGCCGATCTGGTCGAGCTGGCCCGTCTGGTTGGTGGCGGTGAGCCGCTCGATCCGGTAGTTCGACGCGATCGTGGCCTGGCAGTCACCGCGCACCATGCCGGTGGTCCACTTGATGGCCCCCAGGAGGTGGCCCTGGAACCGGGTGTCCGTGGTCCAGCTGGCCTCGGTGCGGCCCATGCCGGTGTAGAACGACCGGCCGCCGTCGTAGTCCTGGCACCAGGAGATCGGGTGGAACGCCCCGTTGCCGCTCAGGCCCGCGTTGTAGCTGCGCTCCTCGACCTGGGCGATGGTGTGCACCCGGCCGGTCGGGCTCGGGTCCCAGTTGATCCACTGATCGGACCGGGTCCAGGTCAGCGGCAGCCCCTTGTTGGCCGGGTGCTGGCGGTCGGTGAGGTCGACGACGGCCTGCTGCACCGTGGTGTCCGGGGCGGGTCCGGCGTCGGGGCCGATCAGCCACAGCTCGGCGAGCTGGATCAGCGGCTCCCCGCTGTTCGCGGTGACGTTCAGCCGGTAGTACTGGTAGGCCTGGGTGTTGGTAAAGCTGTACTGCTTGGTCTGGAACCGCTGAGGGAAGCTCTCCCCGGAGCGGGTGTCCAGGGTGGTCCAGCTGGTGCCGTCCGCGGAACCCTGCAGGGTCCAGTCCTTCGGGTCCCGGCCGGGGAAGTCGTTGGCGGAGGTCAGCGCGTAGCGGGAGACCACCACCGGCTTCTGCAGCTTCGCGGTGAGCCAGCCGGTCGGGGAGAACGCGAGCCACTTGGTGCCCGTCGACCCGTCGATCGCCTTCGCGGCGGTCTCGTTCGGCGGGTTCTCGGCGCTCGCGGTGGCCTGGGCCGGCTTCTCGGCGTTGGGCAGGCTGGCGGCCGGGCGGGTACCGATCAGACCGGTGAACCAGGCGGAGCTGGACTGGGCGCGGGCCGCGTCGTGCACGCCGACGAACCCGCCGCCGCCCTTGATGTACGCCTGGAAAGCGGCCTCCTGGGCGTCGTTGAGCGTCACCCCGTTGGCGGAGAGGAACACCACGCCGCGGTAGCGGACCAGGTTCCCGAAGGTGAAGACGCCCGGATCGGCGGAGTCGTCGACGGAGAAGCCGTGCTCCGCACCCAGGTTCTTGATTCCGGCGACCGCCCGGGCGACGGGGTCGTCCTGCTGGTCCACCGGGCCGTGGAACACCAGCACCTTCACCGCCGCCGCGGCCTCGGCGGCGGTCGCCTGCAGGGGCGCCGGGCTCGCGGCCTGGGCGGGCAGGGCCAGCAGGCCGAGCACCAGCGCGGCGCTCGACGCGAGAGCGCCGGTGCGTCGCACGGTCCGGCGGCGGACGGGGGATGGTGGGGAGGCCGTGAGGTCGGCGCGGAGACGTCCGACCCATCGGGATAACCGGGAACGGCGTTGCTGAGCCATCTCGACTCCTTCACAGGTGGGGTGTGGCGGTGAGCGTTGTCCGATCGGTTGGTCGGTACGCGGTGTCGGTGGGTGGTGGATGGCAGGGGCCGCGAGACCGCGCGTCCCCGGCGGTGGCTGCCGGTCCGTTCAGCTCCGGTCGGACCGGCAGCCACCAGCCCTCGGCACGGTGGCCGCCGGGCGGTCAGTTGTGCTGGTGTTCCCCCGCGCCGCCGGCTCCGGTGCCGGCCGCGGCGGTAGCCGGGTGGGAGTGCTGGTCGTGGCCCGGGGGCATCGCCCCGGACTCGTCGAGGACGTGCAGCATCGTCGACATGCCGCCGTCGGAGTGGAACTGCATGTGGCAGTGGAGCATCCAGTGCCCCGGCCCGACCGAGTCGCCGGCCGCGACCTGGAAACCGAACGAGTCGCCGGGACCGAGTGGCTTGTTGTCGATGATCGGGACGGAGTCGGCGAAGGGTTGTCCGTTGCCGACCACCCCGGTGCGGGTGTCCGCCCAGGAGTGCCCGTGCAGGTGGAAGGTGTGCATGTCGTTGCCGATGCCGACGACGATGAACTCGACCTTCTCCCCCTTGCGGGCGACCAGGCAGGTCGGGCCCGGCTGCGGGTTCTGCGCGTCGCAGGTGTCCGTGGCAGCACCGCGGCGCAGGTTGATGCTCTGCCGGTCGCCGAAGACCACGGTGTAGGTGCGGTCGGGCTTCGGGTCACCGGGCCGCCGCACCACGAGCCCCCCGAAGAGGCCCGCGCCGAGGCCCTGCGTCCCGTGCGGCCCGCCGACCACGTGGTCGTGGTACCACCAGTAGCCGGCCGTACCCGGCGATCCGGTTCTGTTGTTCCGCTGCTGGGCGAACCAGGTGTACGTGCGCGACTGGCCGGGTGGGACGAAGGACCCGCTCTGCACGGTGCCGTCGGAGAGCTGGGTGTACTTGACCCCGTGCACGTGCAGCGAGACGCCGAGCGGGTGGGCGGGGTCGGTACGCAGCTGTTCGAGGGTCGCCACCGGCACCTGGTTGTGCAGGGTGATGGCGAGGCACTCCCCCTCCATCATCTCCATGGTCGGGCCCGGATAGGAGGCGGTCTGCGGCGTGAGACCGTAGCCGAGCCGGATCTGCGTCCCGTCCTTCGGCAGCTCCACGGCGTAGAGCTGGATGCTGCGGTCCGGTTTGGTGCAGCCCTCCGGCCGTTCGGCCGAGAACACGCCGCTGCCCGCGACCGCCAGGCCACCGGCGCCGAGCAGGGTCAGCACCACGGTCGCCGCCACCACCAGCATCCGGCGGGTGCTCGATCCGTGGCGAGGCGGCTCCGCCGCCGTGTCGTCCTGCGACAGCCGCCAGGCCGACGCGCTCACCGGGCACCCCGCAGGTCGACCATGCGCTGGTAGCTGCGCTCGGCGGCGCCGAGGGACCCCGGCGGGTTGGGTTGGGCGTTGGGCCCGGTGTCCTGCTCCCACAGGTAGGTGAACCGTCCGCCGCCGTTCAATTCGGTGAAGAAGTCGGCGAACGGGATGACGCCGGCGCCGAATTCGACGTCCAGGTAGGAGTTGCCCTGCTGAGGGTCGGGCAGCGGAACGCCGTCCTTGACGTGGAACAGCGGGAAGCGGTGCGGTTGGGCCTTGACGTAGTCGACCGGCCGGAAGCCCGGGTACTTCCGCGCCCCGCCGTACGCCCAGAGGATGTCCATCTCCAGGTACACGTACCGGGGGTCGGTGAGCTCCAGGAACAGGTCGTAGAGCCGCACGTCCGGCCGGTCGAGCGCGAAGCTGAACTCGATGGTGTGGTTGTGCTGGTAGAGCTTGATCCCCCGGGCGGCCGCGGCGGCGCCCCAGGCGTTGAACTCCGCCGCAGCCGCCTGGTACCCGTCGATGGTGCGGTTGCCGGTCGGCGCCGAAGCGGTGCCGACGGCCGGCATGCCGAGGGTCTCGGCGACGTCCAACTCCCATTCCAGGTTGGTGCGGAAGTCACCCAGTCCGCGGTGGCTGCCCGCGGCCTTCAGCCCGTTGTCGTCGAGCAGCTGCCGGATCTGGGCCGGGGTGATCGCGCCGACGCTGCCCTGCGTGTAGCCGGCGAACTCCACCTCCCGGTAGCCGATCCGGGACAGCTCCTCGAAGACCGCCGCGAAACCGATCTGGGTGATCTTGTCGCGGACGCTGTAGAGCTGGATGCCCATGTGCCCGGGCGGGATCAGACGGCCCCTGGAGTCGCCCGCCGCCGAGGCCGGCAGCCCGCCGGCGAGGCTGGCCGCACCGACCGCGACCGTGGATCCGGCGAGCCCGCGTAACAGCGCCCGACGGTCGATCCTGTTCTTCGCCATGGTTGTCGTCCTTTCGTTCGGTCAGCAGCAGGTGGTCGAGGCGGACGGCGTCCCGTTCGGGCAGCACGGGCTCAGCGGCGCGATCCGCACGTTGCGGAAGCTGATGACGTCGGCGGTGCCGTGGTTCTGCAGGCCGATGTATCCACGGGCGCTCTGCCGGCCCGCGCCGCCCGGGTCGTCCGCGCGGGGTGGGCTGAACACGGCGTCCGGGGTGTTCACGTACTCGTTGATCAGCTCGCCGTTGCGGAACACCGAGTAGTGCTGCCCCACCACCCGGATCTCGTAGTCGTTCCAGCTGCCCTTCGGGGCGACGTGCGCGCCGGCCAGGTCCACCCGGTCGAACCCGTACACCGATCCGCTCTTGTACTGGTCGCCGTCCGGCCGGTCGTAGATCTGCAGCTCGTGGCCGTACTTGATGGCCACCCACTCCGGACGGGACTCCGTCGCGTGGTGGTGCACATCGGGGAAGCGGACGAAGACCCCGCTGTTGGCGCGGCCGGTGCCGGGGGCGTCGTCGCGCCACTGGAGCTTGAGCGAGAAGTCGCCGTACGTCGCCGCGGGGAACCAGAGCATGCCGAGGCCGGCGACGGGACGGCTGGTGACGGACCCGTCGGTGTTGCGGGCGAAGCCACCCGCCCCGACGTGCTCCCACCGGTTGAACGACGCGGGCGAGGCGTCGAGCAGGGGCTGGTAGCCGTTCTTCTCGTCCGGCTTGCCGACGCCCGAACGGCCGGCCGCGCTGACCAGCCGACCGTGCTCCTTGTGGTCGATCACACCCAGGTGGTGCAGGTGCTCCGCGACCTCCGTGACGTGCGTGACGAACTGGCCGTGATTGGGCCACGCCTTCTCGTCCTGGATGGCGTTGTTGATCGTGCAGCCGTCCTGGACGACCCGGTTGGGCACGCCGCTGTCCACGGTGCCGAGCCACACCGTCGGCCGGGTGTCCGGCACGGGGCAGGCGGTGGGGCCGCTGGCGACCACGGTGAAGGTGACGGACGCGGTGCCCGAGGTGTTGCCGGCCTTGTCGGTGGCCCGGTACGCCAGCGTGTGCTGGCCCGGCTGGTTGACGGTGACCGGCATGGAGTACCGGGCGTACGGCTGTGCGTCGAGGGAGTACTCGATGCGGTCGACGCCGGAGCCCGCGTCCGCCGCGGAGAGGATCACGGTGGCGCTGCCGAGGTAGGCGCCGCTCTCGTCCTGCTGACCGGAGACGGCCGCCGTCGCGGTGGGTGGGGTGGTGTCCGGCGCCGGCGGGTCGACCACGGTGAACGACACCGACTGTGCCGCCGAGGTGTTCCCGGCCTTGTCGGTGGCCCGGTACGCCAGCGTGTGCTGGCCCGGCTGGTTGACGGTGACCGGCGCCGAGTAGCCGGCGTACGGCTGCCCGTCCAGCGAGTACTCGATCCGGTCGACGCCCGAACCGCTGTCGGTGGCCGACAGCGTCACCGTCGCCGACCCCACATACGCGCCGTTGCTGTCCCGCTGGCCGGTCACCGCCGCGTTCGCGGTCGGCGGGGTGGTGTCCGGCGCGGGCGGCTCGACCACGGTGAACGACACCGACTGCACGGCCGAGGTGTTGCCCGCCTTGTCCGTGGCCCGGTAGCTGACCGTGTGCTGGCCCGGCTGGCTCACGGTGACCGGCGCGGAGTAGCGGGCGTAGGCACCACCGTCGAGGGAGTACTCGATCCGGTCCACCCCGCTACCGGTGTCGGTGGCCGACACGGTCACCGTCGCCGAACCCACATACGCGCCGTTGTTGTCGCGCTGCCCGGTGACTCCCGCCGACGTGGTGGGCGGGGTGGTGTCCGGCGCCGGCGGCTGCACCACGGTGAACGACACCGACTGCGCCGCCGAGGTGTTACCCGCCTTGTCCGTGGCCCGGTACGCCAGCGTGTGCTGGCCCGACTGGTTCACCGTGACCGGCGCCGAGTAGCCCGCGTACGGCTGCCCGTCCAGGGAGTACTCGATCCGGTCCACCCCGGTGCCGGTGTCGGTGGCGGTGAGCGTGACCGTCGCCGACCCCACGTAAGCCCCGGTGTCGTCGCGCTGGCCCGACACGGCGGCCGACGTGGTGGGCGGGGTGGTGTCCGGCGCCGGCGGCTGCACCACGGTGAACGACACCGACTGCGCCGCCGAGGTGTTACCCGCCTTGTCCGTG
>NZ_JBFALG010000035.1:0-5643 GCF_040656135.1 Micromonospora sp. NPDC050200 | reverse complement strand
GTACGCCAGCGTGTGCTGGCCCGACTGGTTCACCGTGACCGGCGCCGAGTAGCCCGCGTACGGCTGCCCGTCCAGGGAGTACTCGATCCGGTCCACGCCGGACCCGGTGTCGACGGCGGACAGCGTCACGGTGGCGGATCCGACGTAGGCGCCGCTGTCGTCGCGCTGGCCCGTCACCGCGGCCGTCACGGTCGGTGGGGTGGTGTCCGGGGCCGGCGGTTCCACCACGGTGAACGACACCGACTGCGGTGTCGAGGTGTTACCCGCCTTGTCGGTGGCCCGGTAGCTGAAGGTGTGTTGACCGGGCTGGTTGACGGTGACCGGCGCGGAGTAGGTCCCGTAGGTCCCGCCGTCGAGGGAGTACTCGATCCGCCCCACCCCGGATCCGCTGTCCGTGGCCGTGAGCGTCACGGTGGCCGAGCCCAGGTACGCGCCGGTGCCGTCCCGCTCGCCGGAGACCGCGGCCGACACGGTCGGCGGGGTCGTGTCCGAACCGCCGCCGCTGACGACCAGCAGGCCGGTCATCCCGCCGTGGCCGGGGATGGCGCAGAAGTAGCGGTAGGTGCCGGGCGAGAGCACGACGTCGACGGTCCACCGGCCCCCCTTGGCGTCGGTCGGGTCGGCCAGGATGTTCACGTCGACGTCGCTGTTGTACGCCGGATTGCCCGTGTCGAAGGTCAGGGTGTGCTGCATACCGGTGGTGTTGCCGGTCGCGGCGCTGTTCTCGAAGACGAGCGTGGCCGGCCCGGCGACGGCGGTGGTCGGAGCGGAGCGGTAGGCGAGGAAATTGTCGCCGGCGGTCCAGGTGAGCACCTGGGCCTGCACCTGCTGCTGGCCCGCCGCCGAGGCCGCCGTCGCCCGGTCCGGGCCGATCGGGCGGGCGCTCGCCGGCACCGCCACCAGCCCGACGGTCACCCACAGCAGGGCCGCCGTGGCGACGGCGGTGAGCGATCTCCGGAGCCGGCCCGCGGGGAGCCGGTCAGGCAATGGATACCCGTTCATCAATGCCTCTCTCACAGGTCTGAGGAGCACCGGCGGGGGCCAGCATCACCCCTCCGATGTCACCTCTTGTCGCTATATGTGGCCGGATCAACGAACCGTGCCTCCCCTTTCCGGCCGCACGGGATCCTCGACCGTGGCCACCGGCCACGGTCGTGCTCTGTAGATGGCTCCGCCTGGTGTCAGCGGGCGAGCCGGATCGCCCGTGCGTTCAGGCAGGACTGTGTGTCGGAGCTGTCGGGGTGTCAGTTCGGCCTCGGAGCTGGCGAGGCGTCATCGAGAGGTGGGGGTGGACGTGAGCCACCACGGCGCGTCTCCACACCGGGTTGCTCGTTCCTCGTTGCCCGGCTGGGCCCCGAGGGGGCATCCCTGGGTCGGGACCGTGCCCCGGACGGGTTGTGCCGTCTGGGACCACGGTTCGAGATCTACCGCGCCGCCGGTTCATCTCGACGAAACATATTGACGGTTCCCGACACTACTAAGTTGACATCAAGGTGTCCAGAGCTTTTGTCGACGCCGGCGATACTTTTCTCCGATGCAACGAAAGTCTGCAGCGTCGCCCGCCGTGCGGGCGTTACATCATCGACAGTCCACCTCGGCCCCAGTACGGCGCGGGCGACGCCGCAGGGCAGCCGGGCGTGGGCGTCCGTACCACCGTCCGGGAAGGACGGGTCGGCCGGCACGCCAACTTCTCGGACGCGGCCGTCCATGGCGTCCGGGCCACAGCCGAGTCGGAGGCGGAGCGGCAGGGCGGATCGGCCCGCCGATGTCCATCAAAGCGGGTCAATTCGTGCCTGGGTTGTCGGGTCGATGCCGCTGGGGTGGGACGCGAGTGCACGGAGGTCCTACAGTTGCGTGGCACGCCGCGGCAGATCCCTATCCGGCTACGTAACGCGCTGGCAGCTGGCTGGGCGCTCGGTGTGAGCCTCGTCGGCCGGCAGGCGGTGACCGCGGATGTGCCAGGTCAGGACGGCTCCATGAACGGGTGTGGCGGCGCTCTCGGACCGGGGTCTGCGGGACAGACCCGCTACGGGGCGGCCCTCGCGACCATCGACCCCTACCACCGGGCAACGGCAGAAAGGATCGTCAACGGCCTCCGTTCCCGGATGTAGCCGTTGGGCACCCCGGCCGCAGCCGGCTGCGGAACTACCCGCAGCTGGCCACGGCCCCGGGCCTACGTGCCGATCCGGCGTGGTTCGAGCCGGGTGGCCGCCGGCCCGGTCAGCTGCCAGAACTCCTTCGGCAGTTGGGAGACGAAGTCCCCGTACTCCTTCGCGCTGACCGCCGCACGCAACGTGTCCAGCACGGCGCGCGCACCGTCGGTCGCCGTCTGGAGATCCACTGCGGCCCGTGCCTGCACCCGCTCGAAGAATTCAGCGAGCCCGAACGGCACGGCATCGTCGTTGGGTTTGGGTAGGTACACCCGCAGTTCCTCCGGAAGCTGCGAGGCGAGGTCCCGTGCCTGGCCGCCACTGATCCGTTCCGCCAACGTCTCCAGCGTCGCACGGGTGATCGGCTCGGCCTGCATCGGTGACACCCCTGGCCGCATCGCCACCGCCTGGACGAACTCCGCGTGGTTCACCTCGGACCCCCTCTCGCACCGGACCGTGCGGATACCCGCGCACCCAGGGCTGAAACGATCGGCTGGCGCGGAGACCCCGCACCCCCAGGCGGCGCCGCGACCGGCCGAGAAGGCCTGCCTTCACACCGAGGCGCGCGCCGCCGCGACGATGGCGCTCACCCCGATCCCCGCCTGGTCCATCAACTGGGTCGGCGTCCCGGAGGTGGGCAGCCCGCGTACCGCCAGATGCGTCACCCGCAGCGGCTCGGCAAGGTCGGCCAGCGATTCGAGGACCGCCGACCCCAGGCCACCTTCGGGGTAGTGGTCCTCGACGACCACCAGCCGACCGCCGGTGTCCCGGACGGCGGCGAGCAATCGCTCCCGGTCCAGCGGTTTGACCGAGTAGAGGTCGATGACCCGGGCGTTGATCCCCTCGGCCGCCAGCTCGTCGGCGGCGGCGAGGCAGTTGTGCACCGTCACCCCGGCACCGATCAGCGCCACCCGGTCGTCGCCGCCGCCGCGGAGCAGCTTGCTGCCACCCACCGGGAAGGCGTCGTCGTTGTCGTAGAGCACGGGGTGCCCGCCCCGGGTAGTGCGCAGGTAGTTGACGCCCTTGCGGTCGACCATCTGGGCGACGAGAGCGGCGCAGGAGACGGCGTCACTGGGATAGAGCACCGTCGACCCCTGAACGGCGCGCATGGCCGCCAGGTCCTCCAGCCCCATCTGGGACGGACCGTCCGCCCCGATCTCCACCCCCGCGTGCGAGCCGGACAGGGCGATGTCGGCCCGGGAGATGCCCGCCATGCGAACGAAGTCGTAGGCGCGGGACAGGAACGCCGCGAAAGTCGAGGCGAAGGGCCGGTACCCGCGCACCTGCAGCCCGACCGCCGCGGCGACCATCTGCTGTTCCGAAATGAACATCTCGAAGAAGCGGTCGGGGTACATCTTGGCGAACTCGTCGGCGCGGGTGGAGTCGCTGACTTCGCCGTCCAGGGCGACCACGTCCGGCCGGGAGCCCAACGCGCGCAGCGCATCACCGTACGCGTTCCGGGTGGCCACCTTCGCTCCCCTGTCATAGCGGGGCAGCACAGGCGGCTCGCTGGCGCGGGTAGCGGCGGGCGGCACGGGCTCGGGCCGCGGTCCGGTGACGCGGATCTGGCGTACCCCGCCGAGACCATCGACGGCCCGCTCGGCGGCATCGGGTTTCAGTGGCTTGCCGTGCCAGCCCGGCTTGTTCTCGACCTCGGGCACTCCCTTGCCCTTGACCGTCCGGGCGAGCACCACGGTGGGACCCGTCGCCTGCCGGGCGCGACCCAACGCGTCGTCGATCGCGGCCAGGTCGTGGCCGTCGATGACGATCGCCTGACAGCCGAACGCCTCGACCCGCCGCCGGTAGGTGTCCAGATCCCATTCCAGCTCGGTCGGCCCCCGCTGCCCGAACCGGTTCACGTCGACGATCGCGGTGAGGTTGCGCAGCCCGTAGTGGCCGGCCTTGTCCAGCGCCTCCCAGATCGAGCCCTCGGCCGTCTCGCTGTCGCCGCACACCGCCCACACGTGGTAAGGCAGATGATCGAGGTGCCGGCCCGCCAGCGCGATACCGACGCCGACCGGCAGTCCTTGACCGAGCGAACCGGTGGCGACGTCGACCCAGGGCAACGCCGGTGTGGGATGCCCCTGCAGACGCGACCCGAACTGGCGGTAGGTGTCGACCAACTCCTGGTCGGTGATCACACCCACCGCCTTGAAGACCGCGTACAGCAGCGGCGAGGCGTGGCCCTTGGAGAAGATGAGGTGGTCGTTTGCCCGACCGCGCGGCTCCGCCCAGTCGTACCGCAGGTGCCGGGAGATCAGCACCGCGAGCAGGTCGGCGGCGGACAGGCTCGACGTCGGATGCCCGGACCCGGCCCGGGTGCTGCACCGGATCGCATCCACCCGTAGCTGGGCGGCAAGCTCACCCAGCTGAGTGATCTCCTCGTCGCGGAGAGTGCGCTCTGCTTCCATGGTCACCGGCGTCGCCTCCAGCGATCGGCTTCTTCGGCCAGCCCTCCACGCCTGGCCGTCCGGCCCGACTGACCAGGCCGCTCGCCGCTGGCCGACTCCGCACCTACGGTAGTCAGGAAACCCGGTCGCCATCCGGTAACCACCGATTTGCCAGCCCGGGTCCCGAAGATCACCGCACGGTGAGGCCAGCCCCCTCCGCGCGTCTGCGACGTGCACCGCCGTTTCCCGTGATGGTGCACGGGTAGACGCCGCCATCCAGTCGAGAGGAAGGCCCGAAGGTGGACAGCAACGACTTCATCGGCTCGGTGGCGAAGCGCGCGAAGACGTCATCAGCGCAGGCGACCGCCCTCACCCGGGCCACGCTACGGACCTTGGCGGAACGGATCGACGGAGGCGAGGCCCGTGACCTCGCCACCCAGCTTCCCGAGGAACTTCAGGCCTACGCGTTCGCCTCCAGCGAGACCAGCGAGCGGTTCGGGCTCGACGTCTTCGTGCAACGGGTCAGCGGCCGCGCCGAGGTGGATCCGGCGCTGGCGGAGGCCGGGATGCGCGCGGTGTTCGACACGCTGCGCGAGGCCGTCCCACCCGGCGAGTACGACGACGTCATATCCCAGCTCCCGGCGGAGCTCGGGCAGGTCGCCGACCCGGTGGCGCCCTTCGACGGACAGCGCAGCCGCGGTTAGGTGTGGCCCGGACGCGGGCGACCGCCGTCAGCTGATCGACCCCTCCTTGCCTGGCGCCGACAACAGCGTGTAGCGGCGCGGAGAGAGCCGGCCGCACGGCGGGCAGGGCGTCGGCCGAGCCGTCCAAGCCGCCCTGCCGGCCCGAAAGGCGGACCGTCCAGCTCGCGCCAGTCTTCGACGGCGGCGACCTGGTCCTGGCGCCAGCCGCCTCCCGGGTACGCGCCGGCGTCCGCGCGGCTGAAGCGCCGGAATCGACTCGAGCCATCGGGCGTCAGTGCCCGCAAACGCGTTCAGGCCCACCCCCGAGGGGGTGGGCCTGAATGAATGTTTGTCCGGCGGTGTCCTACTCTCCCACACCCTCCCGAGTGCAGTACCATCGGCGCTGGAGGGCTTAGCTTC
>NZ_JBFALG010000034.1:0-77050 GCF_040656135.1 Micromonospora sp. NPDC050200 | reverse complement strand
CGGCTGATGCGCGCCGCCCGGCCGCACGACACGGCCGTCAAGGAGGTACGCGCACAGCGCGCCGCCCTGGCCGACGTGCTCGCAGGCGTCGACGAGCCGGGCCGGACCTCCCGCGCCACCGACCCGCCCCGTCGGGCCGGCGATCCCGCCCACCCCGGGCGGACCCCCACCACAGGTCCCTGGAGGCATCGTGAAACTCCGCTCACCGCGCGCGGCGACGTTCGCCGTCGCGCTCGCCGCCGCCCTGGTCGCGGCCACCGTCGTGGCCCCATCGGCCGCGTCCGCCGCCACCGCCGCCTTCGTCCGTACCTCCAGCTGGGAGAGCGGGTACGAGGCGAAGTTCACCGTCACCAACGACACGTCGGCCAGCATCAGCTCCTGGAACGTGCAGTTCGACCTGCCCTCGGGCACCTCGCTCGGCACCTTCTGGGACGCCCTGCTGACCACCTCCGGCCAACACGTCACCGCGGTCAACCAGTCCTGGAACGGCACCCTCGCCCCGGGCGCCAGCACCACGTTCGGCTTCGTGGTCAGCGGCACCGGAGACCCGACCAACTGCACGGTCAACGGCGGCGCCTGCACCGGCGGAGGCGGCGGCAACCCGTCCGCCCCCGCCACCCCCGGCGGCCTGCGGGTCACCGGCACCACCGCCTCCTCGATCGCGCTGGCGTGGAACGCCGTCGGCGGCACGGTCACCGGCTACCGGGTGTACGAGGGCTCGACCGTCCGGGCCACCCTCACCGGCACCTCGACCACGGTCAGCGGGCTGGCCGCCTGCTCCGCGCACAGCTACACGGTGGCGGCGTACAACTCCTCCGGCGAGTCGGCGAAGTCCGCGCCGGTCTCCGCCACCACCACCGGCTGCACCGGCGGCAACGCCCCGATGGCCGCCGCGCCCTACCTCTACCCGGGTTGGGGCGACCCGCCCGCGCCGTCGACGGTGATGGGGGCGACCGGGATCAAGTGGTTCACCATCGCGTTCGTGCTCTCCGGCGGCGGCTGCACCCCGGCCTGGGACGGCACCGGTCCGCTCACCGGCGGCGCGCACGCCAGCACCATTGCCGCGATCAAGGCCGCCGGCGGTGACGTGATCCCGTCCTTCGGCGGGTGGAGCGGCAACAAGCTCGGCCCGAACTGCTCCTCCGCCAGCGCCTTGGCCGGGGCGTACCAGCAGGTCATCAACGCGTACGGGCTGAAGGCGATCGACATCGACATCGAGAACAGCGACGAGTTCGAGAACGAGGTGGTGCAGGACCGGATCCTCGGCGCGCTGAAGATCGTCAAGCAGAACAACCCGGGGCTGAAGACCATCGTCACGTTCGGCACCTCGACCACCGGGCCGTCGTACTACGGCACCCGGCTGATCAACCAGGCCGCCGCGCTCGGCGCCAACATCGACACCTTCACCATCATGCCGTTCGACTTCGGCGGCGGCGCCAACATGTACCAGAACACGGTCAACGCGGCCGAGGGGCTGAAGAACACGCTCAAGACCGCCTTCGGCTGGTCGGACGCCACCGCGTACGCGCACATGGGCATCTCCGGCATGAACGGCCTCTCCGACCAGCAGGAGCTGACCTCCCCGGCCACCTGGACGCAGATCCGGGACTGGGCCAAGGCCCGCGGCCTGTCCCGGTTCACCTTCTGGTCGGTCAACCGGGACCGCCCCTGCGCGGGCGGGGGAGTGGTCTCCAACTGCTCCGGCATCGCCCAGAACACCTGGGAGTTCACCTCGATCACCGCGCAGTACTGAGCGAGGGCGTCGCGGTCAGCGACCGGTGGTCACCGACTGCCGGTCGCGCCGCGCCCGCCGCTTGCGGATCTTCTTCACCACCCAGCTGGCGATCATGACGGCGAAGACGGCGAGGATGGCGTAGTTGAACCAGCTGCTGTACCGGTCGACGTCCTCCCAGCGCGACCCGAGCGCGAAACCCAGCCCCACGATCAGGGCGTTCCACACCCCGCTGCCCAGGGTGGTCAACAGGACGAACCCGCCCAGCGGCATCCGGTCCGCCCCGGCCGGGACCGACACCAGGCTGCGCACCACCGGCACCACCCGGCCGATCAGCACCGCCAACCGGCCGTACCGCTCGAACCAGCGGTCGGCCTTCTCCAGGTCGTCCCGGTCCACCAGCGGGATGTGGTCCAGCCAGCGCTTCAACCGCTCCTCGCCGAGGGCCGCGCCGAGCCAGTAGAGCACCAGCGCGCCCAGCAGCGACCCCGCGGTCGCGGCGAGCACGATCACCACCAGGTGGAACCGGCCCGCGCTGGCCAGGTAGCCGGCCATCGCCAGCACGACCTCGCTGGGGATCGGCGGGATGATGCTCTCCAGGGCCACCAGCAGCGCGACCCCGACGGCGCCCATCGAGTCGATGACGCTCGCCACCCAGCCGGTCAGCCCGGTGAACCGGCTCGGGTCGACGTTCTGGGCGAGAGCCATGGGCGTCCTTCCGGGAGCTGCCGGGATCGGACAGTGGTACCCGGGCCGCCGGCCCCCACACCTGCCGGTGACCGGTCCCACTGACCAGCCGGTCAGCCCTGCGGGTGCAGCTCCCGGTCGGCCGGCCCCCGCCGCCAGCCGGTGAACCGGACGGTCAGTCCAGCCCGGGTCGGCGAACAGCAGAACGGACCGGCCGACGCCGCCGCCTCCGGGGCGAGCGGGGCGAGCCGGACCAGCCGCCACGGCCCGTCCTCCACCCGGGCCCGGACGGTCAGCGCGTCACCGTCCCGGCTGGCCCGGACGGTGACCTCCCGCCCGGCCCACTCCGGCACCGGCGCCACCGACCAGTCGGAGACCTCCCGGGTGACCACCGCGCCGAGCTGCGGCTCGCCGTCGCTGACCTCCACCCCGGCCTTGACCCAGTTCCGCTCGTCCACCCGGACCAGCACCCCGGCCTGGTCGAACTGCTCGCCGTAGTCCAGCCGGAAGCTCACCTCGACGGCGCTGCCGCCGGGCAGCGGGGCGAGCAGCGCCGGGCCGTCGTCGTGCACGAACCCGTAGCTGGTGTGCCGCCAGAAGTCGCTCTCCGCGCCCGGCTCGACCAGCAGGTCACCCTCGTCGGTCCGGTCGGTCCGCACCGGCTCGCGCAGCCAGCGGCCGTCGTTCCAGGCGACGTCCCGCAGCGTCTCGTCCTCGCCCATGCCGGCACCGTACCGCCGCCCGCCGCCCGCCGCCTGCCGCCTGCCGCCCGATCGCCGCCCGCAGGGCGGAGACCTCGCGTTTGGCGGGACGGCCGATCGGAGACATTAGGTCGGCATGGGTGACAGATGGTACTCCGAGGCCGTCGTCTACTGCCTCGACGTCGACACGTACGCGGACTCCGACGGCGACGGGGTCGGTGACATCCGAGGGCTGATCGGCCGGTTGGACTACCTGGCCCGGCTCGGGGTCACCTGCCTGTGGCTGCACCCGATCCATCCGTCGCCCAACCGGGACGACGGCTACGACGTCACCGACTTCTACAACGTGGACCCTCGCTTCGGCACCCTGGGCGACTTCGCCGAGCTGCTGCACCAGGCGCAGAACCGGGGCATCCGGGTGGTCATCGACCTGGTGGTCAACCACACCTCGGACGAGCACCCCTGGTTCCAGTCCGCCCGCTCCTCGCCCGACTCGCCCTACCGGGACTGGTACGTCTGGTCCGACACGGAGCCGGTGGACCGGCGCCAGGGCATGGTCTTCCCTGGCGAGCAGAACGAGACCTGGAGCTACGACCGCACCGCCAAGGCCTGGTTCTACCACCGGTTCTACAAGTTCCAGCCGGACCTCAACTTCACGAACCCCCAGGTCCGCGCGGAGATCAAGAAAATCATGTCGTTCTGGCTCCAGCTCGGCGTCGCCGGCTTCCGGATGGACGCGGTGCCGTTCATCATCGAGCTGACCGAGCCGGGCAACCCGAACTCGCCGAAGGACTTCGAGTTCCTCACCGAGATGCGCCAGCACGTGCAGTGGCGGCGCGGCGACGCCGTCCTGCTGGCCGAGGCGAACGTCGAGCCGGACCAGCTGCCGACGTTCTTCGGCGACGCCGGCGGGTCCGGCAACCGGATCCACATGCTCTTCGACTTCATGCTCAACGGCCGGCTGATGCTGGCCCTGGCCCGGCAGGACCCGGAGCCGGTGATCGAGGCGCTGCGGGACACTCCGGCGCTGCCGGTCGGCGGCCAGTGGGCCACCTTCCTGCGCAACCACGATGAGATCGACCTTTCCCGGCTCACCGCCGAACAGCGCAACCAGGTGTACGCCGAGTTCAGCCCGGACAAGGACATGCGGATCTACGACCGGGGCATCCGGCGCCGGCTGGCCCCGATGCTCGGCAACGACCGCCGCCGGCTCGAGCTGGCGTACGCGTTGCAGTTCTCGCTGCGCGGCACGCCGGTGCTGCGGTACGGCGAGGAGATCGGCATGGGCGAGGACCTGACGCTGCCCGGTCGGGAGGCCATCCGTACCCCGATGCAGTGGTCGTACAAGCCGAACGCGGGGTTCTCCACCGCCGACCCGGACAAGCTGGTCCGACCGGTGATCGACAAGGGTGAGTTCGGCTACGAGAAGGTCAACGTAACTGCCCAGCGCGGTGATCCGAAGTCGTTGCTGTCCTGGTTCGAGCGGATGATCCGTACGCTGCGCGAGGCCCCGGAGGTCGGCTCCGGCGCGACGACGCACATCGACGTGCCGACGCCGGCGGGGGTGCTCGCGCACCGCGCCGACGGGCCCACCGGGACGATGGTCTTCCTGCACAACCTGGGCACCGAGGACGTCGAGGTCGACCTGAGCGTGCTCGCCCCCGAGGCGGATCTGCCGACGGACGTCCTCGCCGACCGCGGGTACGGCGAGGTCGGCAAGCTCGACAACCTCAAGCTGGCCGGCTACGGCTACCGCTGGATCCGGCTCTGCCGGGGTGTGGCGGTCTGACCCTTCCGCCCGACCTCTGGCCGCGGCCCGCGATGTCCGATGTGCTCGGAAAGCCGGCCGGCGTCCGGCGGCGCGGGCCGCCCTGCGGGCCGGTCCGGGTGGGCGTACCCCTGGGTTAAGCTCCTTCGATCGAGCCATAAGTTACCGGGAGGTAATCATGTCGGAGGAGCGCCGCGTCGCCATCGTGACCGGAGCCGCGCGCGGCATCGGGGCGGCCACCGCCCGCCGGCTGGCGGCCGACGGCATGGCCGTCGCCGTGGTCGACATCGAGGAGTCCGCGACCAAGGGCACCGTGGACGCGATCGCCGCCGCCGGCGGCCGGGCCCTCGGGGTCGGCGCCGACGTGGCCGACCGGTCCCAGGTCGAGGCCGCCGTGCAGCGGGTCGTCGCCGAGCTGGGCGCGCCGACGGTGCTGGTCAACAACGCGGGTGTGCTCCGCGACAACCTGCTGTTCAAGATGACCGACGCCGACTGGGACACGGTGCTGGGCGTGCACCTGCGGGGGGCCTTCCTGTTCAGCCAGGCCGCCCAGAAGCACATGGTCGAGCGGAAGTGGGGTCGGATCGTCAACCTCTCCAGCACCTCCGCGCTGGGCAACCGGGGCCAGGCGAACTACGCCGCGGCCAAGGCCGGCATGCAGGGCTTCACCAAGACCCTCGCCATCGAGCTGGGCCCGTTCGGCGTCACGGTCAACGCGGTCGCGCCGGGCTTCATCGTCACCGACATGACCGCCGCCACCGCCGCCCGGATGAAGGTCGACTTCGAGGCGTTGCAGCAGCACGCGGCCGCCGAGATCCCGGTCCGCCGCACCGGCCGCCCGGAGGACGTCGCCCACACCATCTCGTTCCTCGCCAGCGAAGGCGCGTCCTTCGTCTCCGGCCAGGTCATCTACGTCGCGGGCGGCCCCAAGGACTGACCCTTCCGTCCCGCCTCCGGAGTGGCCACTTTTTCTCGGAAAGAGTGGCCATTCCGCGTTCCATGGCCACTCTTTCTCGGAAAGTGCGCGGGTGGTGCGGGGTCAGGCGGTGGGGGAGCGGCGGGTGCGGTAGAGCCAGAGGAGGCCGAGAATCGGCAGGACCAGCGGGATGTAGCCGTAGCCGCTGCCGAAGCCCGACCAGACCGTCTCGTCCGGGAAGAGTTCCTTGTCGACCACGCTCAGCACGCCCACCCCGACGACCCCGACCAACTCCACGGAGAGGCAGGCGAGCGCGACCCGCCGCCCTGCGTGACCGGCCCGGGCCAGCCCGACGGCGGCGACGATGTAGATCACCGCGGCCAGCGCGGAGAGCAGGTACGCCACCGGCGCCTCGTCGAACTTCGTGGCGATCTGGAGCCCGGCCCGCGAGGTCGCGGCGATCGCGAAGAGCAGATAGACCGCGATCAGCAGCCGCCCCGGCCCGGAGTTGGTGGCGGGCTCGGCCGCCCGGGTCTCAACCACCGACGACCTCCCAGGTCTGCTGGAGCCGGACCACGACCACCGGGGTGACCAGGCAGATCGCGCAGACGATCGCCGAGCCCCAGCGGGTCGGCTCCATCCGGGCCAGCACCCAGGCCAGCGGCGGCAGGCAGACCAACGTCACCAGGTAGCCGAAGAAGGCGCCCGGCTCGCCCGGCCGCTCGCCGCCGCCGAGCGCGACCAGCGCCACCACGGCCAGCGCGAGCAGCGCCACCTCCAGCACCGCCAGGCCGACGAACTGGAGACGGTCCGGCGCGCGGTGGCGCACCGCCGCCAGCAGGCTCCAGAGCGCGAGTACGAGCGACAGCACGATCGTTGCCGTCGCGAGGATCCCGTCCACCGGCGAGCCGGCTGAGGCTGCGCTGGTCATCGCGGGCACACCGTCCCAGTCTCGGTCACCGGGACAGCCTACTAACCGTCGTAGTAATCGCCCTCGCCCCGGTCGCTCGCCCCGTCGCCGCACCTGCCCGTCCGGGGCCGACTAGGTTGGATCACGGCCATGGCACCGCCGTGGCGGACGACGACACCGGGGGTTCTCGTGCTGCGGTTCGGCTTGTTCGGCACCGGTCACTGGGCGGCGGAGACGCACGCCGCCGCGATCGGCGCGCACCCGCGCGCCGAACTGGTCGGGGTCTGGGGGCGCAACCCGGAGCGGGCCGCCGAGCTGGCGCGCCAGCACGGCGTACCGGCGTTCGACGACGTCGACGCGCTGCTGGACGCCGCCGACGCGGTCGCCGTCGCGCTCCCGCCGGACATCCAGGCGGACATCGCCGTACGCGCCGCCACCGCCGGCCGGCACCTGCTGCTGGACAAGCCGCTGGCGCTCAGCCTCGCCGAGGCCGACCGGGTGGTCGCCGCCGCCCAGCAGTCCGGGGTGGCCTCGGTCGTCTTCTTCACCCAGCGCTTCCACCCGAACGTCACCGGCTTCCTCGCCTCGACCGCCGCGGCCGGCGGCTGGCAGCACGCGCGGGCGACCATGTTCGCCTCGATCTACCAGCCCGGCAGCCCGTACGGCGATTCGCAGTGGCGGCTCCAGCACGGCGCGCTCTGGGACATCGGCCCGCACGCGCTGTCGATCATCCTGCCGGTGCTCGGCCGGGTCACCCGGGTGGCCGCGATGAACGGCCCGAGCGGCCTGGTCCACCTGCTGCTCACCCACGACGGCGGCGCCACCAGCGCGCTCTCGCTCACCCTGGACGCGCCCCGCGAGGCGATGACCCGGGACATCGTCTTCTTTGGGGAGAACGGCACCGAGACCGTCCCGCCGGGCGACGGTAACGCGATCGTCGCCTTCGGCACAGCGATCGAACAGCTCTTGGAGGAGATCGACGCCGGCACCCGGGACCACCGCTGCGACGTGCGCTTCGGCCGGGAGGTGGTGCAGATCCTCGGCGCCGCCGAGACCGCCCGCGCCGAGGGCCGCACCATCGACCTCTGAAGCCGGCAGACCACGGCTCGCGGCGTGCCGGCCGGGCGTGTTGCGCGGTGTGCCGGCGGGGCGTGTTGCGCGGTCAAGGGCGTATGCCTTTCGAGCGATATGCCTGTGAGGAATATTTGTGCCTCACAGGCATATCGCTCGTCACGGTAGGTGGGTGACCGGCGGCTACAGCCCGCCATCCCGCCAGCCCGCCGGCCCGGGGCGGTCGCGGAAATCGCTCGCGGGGTCGCCGGTCGGCAGCTAGCCTGGCCGGCATGTTCACGCACGCCCTGATCGACGTGGCCGCCGCGCCGGCCATGCGGGGCCTCCTCCTGGTTGCACGCCCGCGAGTCCGGCGCCCGGCCCTGGCCGGCCGGGACGCCCATCGCCGCGCCTGACCTGACCACCGCACCGCCGCCCACCGGTCCACCGACCGGTTCGCCGGCCCGGCGGTGCGTCGCGCCCGATCCGGCGCCGCCGCGCCCCTGACCCGCCGCATCTCGCGGTCGGCGGGCGGCGCACGTCCGCGCCCGCGTCCCACGCCGAAATCTCCAGGGTCGTCCGAGTCCCGATCCGCTCGGACAGGCCCGCTCTTGCGCTGCCTGTCCGTACCCGTCGCCGACCCGGCGACAGACAGGACGATCCCGTGGCGCCCCGCCGAACCCGTACCACCGCACGCGACCGGTCCCGTCGCGTACTGTCCCAGAACTTCCTGACCGACCCGGCCGCCGTCGCGCGGCTGGTCAGGGCCGCCCGACCCGGCCCCGACGACCTGCTGTTGGAGGTCGGCGCCGGGCGGGGCCAGCTGACCCGCCCGCTCGCCGCGCGGTGCGCGCGCCTGGTCGCGTACGAGGTGGACCCGGCCGTCGCCGGTGACCTGGCGGCCCTCGCCGCACAGCTGCCCCAGGTCAGCCACCGGCAGGAGGACTTCCTCGCGGCGCCGCCACCGGACGAGCCGTTCTCCGTGGTCGGCAACATCCCCTGGTCACTGACGGCCGCGGTGGTCCGCTGGTGCCTGGCCGCGCCCGGGCTGCGGGCCGCGACGCTGCTCACCCAGTTGGAGTACGCCCGCAAGCGCAGCGGCGACCACGGGCGGTGGAGCAGGTTGACGGTGCTCACCTGGCCCGAGCACCACTGGCGGCTGGCTGGGCGGGTGTCCCGCACCGCGTTCCGGCCGGTGCCCGGCGTCGACGGCGGGATCCTGCGCATCGAGCGCCGCCCCGAGCCGCTGCTGCCCCCGGCGGCGCTGCCCGCGTACCGGAGGACGGTGGAGCTCGGTTTCGGCGGGGCCGGCGGCTCGCTCGCCGCCTCGCTGCGCGCGGCGCACCCGCGCGCCCGGGTGGACGGCGCGCTGCGGGCGGCCCGGCTCGACCCGGCCACGCCGGTCGGGCTGGTCTGGCCGGAGCAGTGGCTGGTCCTGTTCCGCCTGCTGCACGCCCGCGACCCGGGCGAGCGTCACGGTGCCTGAGACGCGCCTGCGGGCGCGCTCAGGCGAGCGTGGCGAGCGCCGCGCGGAGCTCGGCGGGGTCGTCGAACTGCTCGGCGGGCAGCGCCCGCAAAATCTGCAGCAGCTCGGTGCTGGCACCGTTCTCCTGACCCCAGCGGACCAGGTCCTCTCGGGAAACCGGGTAGTCGAGCCCGGCCAGGTAGTCCTGCAACTGCGCCCCGGTGACGGTCATGCCGCCCGGCTACCCGCCCCGCGTGTCGGCACACCGCCGGCGGTCCCGGTTTGCCCGCCGACCCGCCGGGTAGCCGCGGACATGCTGGTTCAGCGGCTCGGCGCGCCGAGCGACTTCGACCCGTTGCTGGCGCGTGTCCGGGACGCCCGGGTGGTGATGATCGGCGAGGCGACGCACGGCAACCACGACTACTACCGGCTGCGCGAGCAGTTGACCCGCCGGCTCATCGCCGAGCAGGGTTTCTCCTTCGTGGCGGTGGAGGGCGACTGGCCGGACTGCGACCGGGTGAACCGGTCGGTGATTGGCGCCTCCGGCGGCGCGGCGGATCCGCGTACCGCCCTGGAGCGCTTCGAACGCTGGCCCACCTGGATGTGGGCGAACGCCGAGGTGAACCGGTTCTGCCGCTGGTTGCGGGCCTGGAACATGGAACGGCCGGCGGGGGAGCGGGCCGGCTTCCACGGGTTGGACGTCTACAGCCTGTGGGAGTCCATGCAGGCCATCTTCGACTACCTCGGCGAGGAGGACCCGCAGTCGCTGGAGGCGGCGCAGGACGCCTACCGGTGCTTCGAGCCGTACGGCAAGCAGGTCGAGGAGTACGGCGCGGCCAGCCGGTTCGTCTCCGCGCGCTGCGAGGAGGAGGTGGTACGGCTGCTGGCGCGTACCCGGGCGCACGCCGCCGCGGACGGCCCGGAAGCCTTCGCGGCCTGGCAGAACGCCGAGGTGGTGGCCGGCGCGGAGCGCTACTACCGGGCGATGGTGCGGGGCGGCCCGGAGTCGTGGAACGTGCGGGACATCCACATGACCGACACCCTGGACCGCCTGCTGGAGCACTACGGTCCTGAGGCGCGGGGGATCGTCTGGGCGCACAACACGCACGTGGGTGACGCGCGGGCCACCGACATGGCCGCCGACGGGCTGGTCAACATCGGCCAGTTGGCCCGGGAACGGCTGGGCCGGGACGCGGTCGCGCTGGTCGGCTTCGGCGGCTACCGGGGGACGGTCGTCGCCGCGCCGCGCTGGGGATCCCCGGCCGAGGCGATGGTGGTGCCGCCGGCCCGGGCGGGTTCGGTGGAGCGGCGGCTGCACGAGCTGATGCCGGAGCGGGCGGTGCTCGTCTTCGGCGGCGCGGACCAGCCGGACTGGATCACCGGAACCACCGACCATCGGGCGATCGGGGTGGTCTACGACCCGACCTTCGAATCCTGGGGCAACTACGTGCCGACCCGGCTGGCCGACCGGTACGACGCGTTCATCTGGTGCGACGAGACCACCGCCCTGCACCCGCTGCCCGCGCGGAGCGCGATGGGCGAGATGGAGACCTACCCGGCCGGCGTGTAGACCGGCCGGGTGGGTCCCCGCCCGTCAGGCGTCGACCGGCTCCCGGTCGAGGTGGGCGCGTAGCCCCTCACCCTCGATGTCCACGTTGGGCAGGGCCCGGTCCAGCCAGCGCGGCAGCCACCAGGCCGTCCGGTCGAGCAGCGACATCACCGCCGGCACGATGGTCATCCGTACCACGAAGGCGTCGATGGCGACGCCGATCGCGAGCGCGAAGCCAATCGACTTGATCACCGGGTCGTCGAGGAAGACGAAGCCGCCGAAGACCGAGATCATGATCAGCGCGGCGGCGGTGACCACCCGCGCGCCGTGCCCCATCCCGTTGATGGTGGCCTGGCGGGCGGTGTCGCCGTGCACGAAGTCCTCCCGCATCCGGGAGACCAGGAAGACCTCGTAGTCCATGGCCAGTCCGAACAGGATGCCGATCAGCAGGATCGGCAGGAAGCTGATCAGCGGGCCCGGGGTGCCCAGCCCGACCAGGTCGGCCAGGTGCCCCTGCTGGAACACCGCGACGGTGATGCCGAAGGTGGCGGCTACGGTGAGCAGGAAGCCCAGCGCCGCCTTGACCGGCACCAGGATGGAACGGAACACCAGCATCAGCAGCAGGATCGACAGCCCGACCACGAGCAGCAGGTACACCGGCAGCGCGTCGGAGAGCTTCTCGGAGACGTCGATGCCGATCGCGGTGACGCCGGTGAGCAGCACCTCGGCGTTGCCGATCGACCCGACGCCGTCGCGGATGTCGTGGACCAGCGTCTCGGTGGCCGCGTCGGTCGGCCCGGTCTTCGGGATGACGCCGAGCAGCGCCGTCCGGCCGGACGGGTCGACCTGCGGCGGGGCCACGGCCAGCACGCCGTCGGTGCGCTGGATCAGCGCGGTGACCTGCGGTACGGCCGCCGCGGTGTCCTGCGGCGAGTCCGAGGTGACCAGCACGGCGAGCCGGCCGGTGAAGCCGGGCCCGAAGCCTTCCCGGATCACGTCGTTGCTGACCCGGGCCGCGCTGCCCTCGGGTGCGGCGGCCGCGTCCGGCAGGGCCAGCCGCATATCCTGGGCGGGCAGCGCGAGCAGCCCGAGGCCGAGCAGGCCGACCAGGATGACCGGCAGCCGCAGCCGGGTGACCCGGTGCGCCCAGCGGAACCCGAAGCCGGAGCGGTCCTCGGCGGGCGGGGTGCCGTCGGCGGTGGGCGACGTCCCGGCCCGGCGCAGCCGGCGGGGGAGCACCCGGCGGCCGGCGAAGCCGAGCAGGGCGGGCTGGAGGGTGATCGCGACGAGCACCGCCACGGTGACGGTGCCGGCGGCGGCGAGGCCCATCACGGTCAGGAAGGGGATGTTGACCACGGCGAGGCCGGCCAGCGCGATGACCACGGTGGCGCCGGCGAAGACCACGGCGGAGCCGGCGGTGCCCACGGCCCGGCCGACCGCCTCCTCGGGTTCCAGCCCGTCGAGCAGGTTCTGCCGGTGCCGGGAGGTGATGAACAGTGAGTAGTCGATGCCGACCGCCAGGCCGAGCATCAGGGCCAGGATGGGCGCGGTGCTGGTGAGCTCGACCGCGCCGCTGAGCGCGAACAGGCCGGCCATGCCGACGGCGACGCCGATCAGCGCGTTGAGCATGGTCATGCCGGCGGCGACCAGCGAGCCGAACGTGACGATCAGGACGATCGCCGCGACCACCACGCCCAGCGCCTCGGTCGAGCCGACCTCGGGCTCGGCGTTGAGCACCTCACCGCCGGGCGCGACCTGCCAGCCCCGCGCCTCGGCCTGCGCGCCGACCTTCTCGTACGCGTCGCGCTGGTCGTCGGTGACCCCGTCGGCGCCGGTGGCGAACTGCACCTGGACCAGGGCGTACCGGCCGTCGGGGGAGATCGCCTGGACCTGGAACGGGTCGACGGCGCCGACCACGCCGGGCAGGGTCGCCGCCTCCTGCACGACCCCCTTGACCAGGGCCTGTCCCTCGGGCGTGCCGAGCTGGCCGTCTGCGGGCGCCTTCACCGCGATGGTCCCGGTGGCGCCGCTGGCCGCGGGGAACCGTTCGGCCAGCAGGTCCAGCGCCTGCTGCGACTCGGTCCCGGGCATGGTGAAGTTGCTCGCCGTCGGGCCGCGCAGGGTCGCCGCGGCGAGGCCGAGGCCGACGAGTACGACGAGCCAGACGGCGACGACGAGTCGCCGGTGGCGCAACGAGGCCCGGCCGAGCCGGTACAGCAGGGTCGCCATCAGATCCTTGTCCTCATTCGGGAGTGGATGGGTCGAGCGGCGCGAGCGCCCGTGCGGCGATCGCCAGCAGGGCGGGGCGCAGCTCGTCGTCGGGCACGTCGACGAACTCGGCGCACGCCTCCGGCACCCCGGCCAGCACGACAAACGCCGCGATCCGGCCGCCCGGGCCCTCGCCGCAACCGGCGAGCGCGTCGAGCAGCCGTTCGGAGATGCGCTGGACGTGTGCGAAGGCGGGCTGCGCCAGCAGCTCGGGGAACTCGCCGCGCAGCAGCGCGATCTCCCGGCGGAAACGGACCGCGAGGTCGACGAAGCCCTCGGCGGCGACGCGCTGGGCGTCGGCGCCGTCGAGGGCGTCGATCCGCTCGTCGAGCTGGCGCAGCACCTCGATCGGCTTGGCCATCAGCTCGGCGAGCAGCGCTTCCTTGCTGGCGAAGTGGTAGAGCACGGCCGCCTTGGAGCAGCCCACCTCGCGGGCGATGTCCTGTAACGAGGTGCCCTTGTAGCCGGTCACCGCGAACCGTCGTGCCGCCGCGGCCAGGATCTCGCCGTGGGTCTGCGGGGTGGTCCGTGTCATGCGTTCCAGCATGCCTGACCGATCGGTCAGGGCCTGACCGATCGGTCAGACCCGTCGGGTGGCGTTCGCCACACCGGTCACCCTTCGGCGGCACCCGTCGTGCCGGTCCAGCCGGCCAGCCACTCGCCGGACCAGGTCAGCGTGCCGGCGCGCAGGTCGGCGGCCAGCCCGCGGACCCAGTCCAGCTCGGTACGCAGCAGCGCCAGCCGGTACTCGTCCTCGACCAGGAACAGCCGTGGCAGGTCGACGGTGGCGAGCACGGCCTCGCGTTCGCGCAGCCGCGCGGCGAGGGTCTCGGCGCGTCGTTCGAGCTGCCGGGCCGCCTCGGCCGGCGGCAGCAGCGGCAGGAAGGACAGCGCGGCGGGGAACTCGGGGAACTCGCGCGCCGGGGTGGCGAGCGCCTCGACGAGCCAGCCGTCGAGCGTCCGCCGGCCGGCATCGGTCAGCTCGTAGACCGTGCGCTCCGGTCGCCGTTCGTCCCGGACGGTGTGGCTGACCCGGACCAGTTCGTCGCGCCGTAGCCGCTCGACGGCCTGGTAGATGCTGTTGCGCTGCGCGACGTTGACCACGTCCTGCTTCTCGCGCTCCTGGATGAGCTGCTGCATCCGGTACGCGTGCATCGGCTCCTCGACCAGGAGGGCGAGCACCATCATCGCCAGCGGTGAGTGGCGGTGTGCGCGGGCGGCCATGTCCTCACCTTAGGTGACGGCCTCCCGCGTAATAGTCATTTCATGTATAGTCATCACATGACTAAAATATTGATCATCGGAGGCGGCATAGCCGGCCCCGTCGCCGCCCTCGCCCTGCGTCGCGCCGGCATCGAATCGGTGGTCTACGAGGCGTACGAGCGGGACGCCGTCGGCGTGGGCGCGTTCCTCACCCTCTCCGTCAACGGGTTGGACGCGCTGCGGGCGGTCGGCCTGGACGAGCTGGTCGCCGGGCTCGGGCATCCCACTCCCCGGATGGCGATGTTCAACCACAAGGGCCGCCGGCTGGGCGAGTTCGGCACGAACGGCACCCGCACCCGCGGGCGGGGCAGCACCACGGTGAAGCGGTCCGACCTCTACCGGGCGCTGCGCGACGAGGTCGTCCGGCGGGGCGTGCCGATCGTGCACGGCGCCCGCCTGGTGGCGGCCGAGCCGACCGGGGCGGGCGTGCGGGCCTGCTTCGCCGACGGCCGGAGCGCCGAGGGTGACCTGCTCGTCGGCGCGGACGGGCTGCGCTCGCGGACCCGGCAGATCATCGACCCGGCGGCGCCCGCGCCCCGGTACGTGCCGCTGCTCAACGCCGGCGGCTTCACCCGTGGCCTGGGGCTGCCCGGCGAGCGCGGAGTGATGAACATGATCTTCGGCAGGCGGTGCTTCTTCTGCTGGATGGCCGTGGGCGACGACGAGGTCTGGTGGTTCGCCAACCCGCCCCAGCCCGAGGAGCTGACCCCGGCCCAGCTCGCCGCGATCGGCCCGGACGAGTGGCGGACCCGACTGCGCGCCCTGGTCGCGGACGACGCCGGCCCGGCACTGCGGATCGTCGACGCCACCGACCGGATCGAGTACGGCTGGCCCACCTACGACCTGCCGTCGGTCCCCACCTGGCACCGCGACCGGATGATCGTCATCGGCGACGCCGCGCACACCGCCGCCCCCTCCTCCGGGCAGGGCGCGGCGATGGCGTTCGAGGACGCGGTGGTGCTGGCCCGGTGCCTGCGCGACCTGCCCGACGTCCCGACCGTGTTCGACGCGTACGAGCGGCTGCGCCGGGGTCGGGTGGAGCGGGTGGTGGCGCAGGGGAGGCGGACCAGCAGCACCAAGGTCGCCGGCCCGGTCGCCCGGGTGCTGCGCGACGTCGCCCTGCCCATCTTCGCCAACCGGATGGCCAAGGACGACGGGGCCTCGCTCGCCTGGCTGTACGACCACCACGTCGAGTGGGACGCGCCGGTCGCCGCCTGAGTCACTCCCCGCCCTGGGGCCGAAACCGGCCCAGGCCATCGGCACGGGATTGGAGCTCAGGGGTGAGCCGCCCGCCGGCCCAGAATCGACCCATGACGTCAACCCCCTCCGCCGCCGCCGCGCTGCGCGCCCTGCACCGGCCCGGCGACCCGCTGATCCTGCCGAACGCCTGGGACGCCGGCTCCGCCCGCGCCGTCGCCGCCGCCGGCTTTCCCGCCGTCGCCACCAGCAGTGCCGCCGTGGCCGAGTCGCTCGGCCACGCCGACGGCGAGGCCACCCCGGTGGCCGAGATGCTCGCCGCGGTGGCCCGGGTCGTCCGGGCCGTCGAGGTCCCGGTCACCGCCGACCTGGAGCGAGGGTACGGC
This sequence comes from Micromonospora sp. NPDC050200, assembly GCF_040656135.1. Lineage (NCBI taxonomy): Bacteria > Bacillati > Actinomycetota > Actinomycetes > Micromonosporales > Micromonosporaceae > Micromonospora > Micromonospora sp. NPDC050200. The sequence goes on along the minus strand of NZ_JBFALG010000034.1, from coordinate 61,158 downwards.
CTGCGCCCGGCCGAGCTGGTCGAGCGGCTGCTCGCCACCGGGGCGGCCGGGCTCAACCTGGAGGACTCCGACCCGGGCACGGGGCAGCTCCGCGAGGTGGACGAGCAGGCCGAGCTGCTCGCGGCCGTACGCGCGGCGGCCGGGCCGGACCTCGTGGTCAACGCCCGGGTGGATGTCTTCCTGCGTGCTCCCGACCCGGCCGGGGTGTTCGACGAGGCGGTCCGCCGGGCCCGCCGCTACCGCGTCGCCGGCGCCGACTGCGTCTACCCGATCATGCTGGCCGACCCGGAGCTGGTCGGACGGTTCGTCGCGGCGGTCGACGGGCCGGTGAACGTGCTGCTCCGCCCCGGCACGCCCACGGTGGGGGAGCTGGCCCGCCTCGGGGTGGCCCGGGTCAGCCTCGGCTCCGGCGTGTACGCCGCCACCCGGGCCCGGGCCGCCGGGATGCTCGGCGCGCTGCGCGACGGTGCCGACCCGTTCGCCGGCTGACCGCCGCGTCGGCTTGCCACCGGAGGGCGCAGCCGCAAAGGTGAGCTGATGAGCGGGGCGGAGGAGACCCGGGACGGGGTCGGGCTGACCAACCTGGACCAACCGCTGCTCGCCGGCGGTGACGTCACCAAGCGGGACCTGGTCGACTACCTGGACGCCGTGCGCGAGCGCATCCTGCCCGGCCTGCGGGACCGGCCGCTCTCGGTGATCCGGCTGCTGCGGGGGCAGGACCCGTTCGTGCAGAAGAACCTGCCGAAGTACACCCCGGACTGGGTGCGCCGCACCTCCGTCTGGGCGGAGGCGTCCCACCGGCAGGTGTCGTACGCCCTCTGCGACGACCGGCGCACCCTGCTCTGGTTCGCCAACCAGCGGGCGATCGAGTACCACCCCACGCTGAGCACGGTGGCGCACCCCGAGCACCCCACTTGTCTGGTGCTCGACCTCGACCCGCCGGAGGGGGAACCGTTCGGGCTGGTCGTCCGGGCCGCCGCCCTGGTCCGGCGGGCGCTCGCCGACGTCGGTCTGGCCGGGGCGGTGAAGACCAGCGGGGCGAAGGGGCTGCACGTCTTCGTACCGCTCGACGGGGCGACCACCGCCGAGGAGGCGGCCGCCGCCACCCGGGCCCTCGCCGTGCACACCGAGCGGCTCGACCCGGCCCTGGCCACCACCGCCTTCATCCGGGAGGACCGGGGCGGCCGGGTCTTCGTCGACCCGACCCGGGCCGGCGGGGCGACCGTGGTGGCCGCGTACAGCCCGCGGGTGCGGCCGGGCCTGCCGGTCTCCTTCCCGGTGGGCTGGGACGACCTCGACGGGGTCACCCCGGCCGACTTCACGGTGCGGACCGTGCCGGCGCTGTTGGCCGACCGGGACCCGTGGGCCGAGGCGCTGCCCGCGCCGCAGCGGCTCCCGGCCGACCTGATCGCCGAGGGGCGGACCATCCCGGTGGCCCGGGTGCAGGCCATGCACGAGGGGAAACGCCGGGCCCGGGCCCGGCGGGCGGCCGGCTGACCAGGGGCATGCCGACGATATGACGGTGCTGGTCGAGCTCCGGCCGGCGAACGAGTTGTCCAGGGGGTTTGCGGTGACCGCACACGACGCCGAGGTCCACGGCTACGGACCCCAGGATTACGACGCGCTCTACCGCGACACCGCCGACTCGGGCGGACCGCCCTGGGACATCGGCGGTCCGCAGCCGGCCCTCGCGGCGGTGCTCGACGGCGGGGTGAAGGGCCCGAAGGTGCTCGACATCGGCTGCGGCGCCGGTGATCTCGCGCTCGCGCTCGCCCGCCGCGGCTACCAGGTGACGGCGATCGACATCTCGCGCGTGGCGATCGACATGGCCCGCGCCAAGGCCGCCGGCGAAGGCCTGACGGTGCACTTCGAGGTGCAGGACGCCACGCAACTGTCGTTGCCTTCGGCGCCGTTCGACTCGGTGTTCGACTCCGGTCTGCTGCACAGTCTCCACCGGCGCGGCGGCGGCGCGGTGGACGAGTACCTCGCGCTGCTGCCGGGCCTCGCCGCGCCGGGCGCGACCGTCTTCGTACTGGCGGTTTCTCTCGCGGCGGGCCAGGGCTGGGGCGTGACCGAGGAGTTGCTGCGGGCGGGCTTCGCCGAGCCGCAGTGGGTCGACACGGAGATCGATGAGATCGACGTGGCCGCGGAGACCGGCGGCCAGCAACTCGCGCTGCCCGGCTTCCTGCTCCGGACGGTCCGAGCCCCGACACCTAGCCGCAAACGGTGACGGCCGGACCGGATGGCCCGCGTCCGCGGCGAACGACAACGACGCTGGGGCCGACCAGTCAGACCCCGGCCCGGTGAACCTTCGAGGTGACGGCCCTAGCCGGCGGCGCTGGCGTGCAGCGGGTCCGCCAGCAGCGTGTCGAAGGCCAGTTCGGCGGCGCCGATCAGGGCGGCGTCGCGGCCGAGCGCCGCCGCGCACAGGTGCACGTGCTCCCGGCAGGGCGGCAGCACCATCGCGTCCAGGCGGCGGCGGACCGTGCCCGCGCCGGCGAGGTAGAGCTCGCGCAGCGAGCCGCCGAATACCACGGTGTTCGGGTTGACCACGTTGACCAGGTTCGCCACGCCGAAGCCGAGCCAGTCGGCGACCCGGTCCACGGCCGCCTGGGCGGTCTGCTCACCGGCGGCCGCCGCGCGGAGGACCTCGCGGGCCGCCTCGGGGCCGCCCGGCTCCCGGCCGGCGTGCCGCAGCAGCGCCGCCTCGCCGATCTCGGTCTCCCAGCAGCCGCGCGAGCCGCACCCGCAGGGCAGGCCGTCCGGTTCGACCACCATGTGGCCGACCTTGCCGCTGCGCCCGCGGTGGCCGAGCACCAGCCGGCCGCCGCTGATGATGCCGGCGCTGACGCCCAGGTCGCCGTGCAGGTAGACGAGGTCGTTGACGCCCGCTGCCACGCCCCGGACATGCTCGGCGAGGCCGGCGATGTCGGCCAGGTCGCCGATGGCGAAGCCGGGCCCGGCCGCGAACTCCGTGCCGAGCGCGGTGCGCAGCGTCTCGTCGGCGCCGCCGATCCGGATCCTGCCGTCGCCGTCGCGGGTCGTGTCGACCACGGCGACCGCGCCGCCGGCCAGCAGCGCGTCACCGGGGACGGAGCGTTCCATGTCGCGGACGAGGTCGGCCAGCGGGCCGACGGCGTCCAGGGCCGCCATCCCGTCGGGACGGTCGACCTCGCGCAGATCGAGGATGCGGCCGCCGAGGCCGACGCGGGCGGCGCGTAGCCGGTCCGCCTCGATGCTCAGCGCGTGGGCGTAGACGCGGCCGGAGCGGGGGCTGACCACGAGCGAGGGGCGACCGGCGCGGCGAGCGGTGGTCGGCACCTCCTCGGTCACCAGGCCGGCGGCGGCGAGGTCGGCGGCGAGCGCGCCGATGGTTGAGCGGTTGAGGCCGAGCCGGCTGGTCAGCTCGGCGCGGGAGGTCGGACCGTGTACGTGGATGTGGCGCAGCACGGCGCCGAGGTTCTGCCGGCGGATCTCCTCCTGGGCGGCGCCGGGCGCCGAGGCCGGTGGGAGGTCCGGGTTGCGGCCCTGCCGGGGTGGGCCGGACCGCATGGGTGTCGCCACGGTCAGGCCGCCTCCCGGGATCGTTGGTGCGTCGTCTGGCGGGAAGTACAACGACGAAGGGTCCCGGAAGAAGGACTTCCGGGACCCGACGTCGTGACTACCCTCTGCTGCTTACTTGGTGAGCGGCGAGAGCTTCGGGTCGTTCGCGTACGCCTCGGCCGCGTTGGCCTTGGTGACGGCGACCGGCGGGAGCAGGTACGTGTCGACGACCTTGCTGCCGTTGTTGTAGGACTTGGTGTCGTTCACCTCGGGGGTGTTACCGGCCTGCAGGGCCTTCACCATGGCGATGGTCTGCTTGACCAGGTTCCGGGTGTCCTTGTTGATCGTCATGTACTGCTCGCCAGCCATGATCGACTTGACCGACTCGACCTCGGAGTCCTGGCCGGTGACGACCGGGACCGGCTTGCCGGCACCCTTGATCGAGGTGATGATCGCGCGGCCCAGGGTGTCGTTCGGGGAGAGGACGCCGTCCAGCTCCTTGTTGCCGTAGGTCGAGGTCAGCAGCTGGTCCATGCGGGCCTGCGCACCCTCGGCCTTCCAGCCCTGGATGGCGGTCTGCTTGACGTCGGTCTGCTTCGAGGCGACGACGACGTTGCCCTTGTCGATCTCCGGCTTGAGGACGTCCATCGCGCCGTTGAAGAAGACACCGGCGTTGTTGTCGTCCGGCGAGCCGGAGAAGAGCTCGATGTTGTACGGGCCGTTCGGCTTCTTGGCCTTCATGCCGTCCAGCAGGGCCTGGCCCTGGAGCTGGCCGACCTTGAAGTTGTCGAACGCGACGTAGTAGTCGAGGTCCGGGGTGTTGGTGATCAGCCGGTCGTACGCGATGACCTTCGCGCCGGCCTGGTGGGCCGCGGCGACCTGGGTCGACAGCTGCGCGGCGTCGGTCGCGCCGATGACGATGACCTTGGCGCCCTTGGTGACCATGGCGGTGATCTGGGCCTGCTGGTCGGCGACGGTGGTCGACGCGCCCGCGTACTGGACGTCGCTCTTGAAGCCGGCCTCCTTCAGGCCGTTGGTGAACAGGTCACCGGCGAGGACCCAGTTCTCCGAGGTCTTGGACGGCAGGGCGACGCCGATCAGGGAGTCCGCCGCGAAGCCCTTGGTCGGGGCGTCCGAGCCGCCGGACTCCCCGTCACGGCCGGAGCCGCAACCGGTCAGGGCCAGCGTCGCGATGGCGCCGATCGCCACTGTCTTGGCAAGGAGATTGCGCATGAGGAGGTAGTGCCCTTCTGCAGAGGTGATACGGAGTGAGGCCGGTGGCCGTCAGCCGGACACCGTCGTCGTGGCGGGCTCGCGCTCCGCGTCGGACGCGGACGTGGGAGTGGCGGGTGTGTCTCGGCGGAACGAGCGGGTGATGCTGCCGATGACGGAGAAACGCCCCTGGCTCTTGTTGTAGACGTCGAGCGCGACGGCCAGCAGCAGGACCAGGCCCTTGATGATCTGGACGCGGTCGGTGCCGACGCCCAGGAGTTGCAGGCCGTTGTTGAGCACGGCCATGACCAGACCACCGACGATCGAGCCGCTGATGGTCCCGATACCGCCGGAGACGGCCGCGCCGCCGATGAAGACCGCAGCGATCGCGTCCAGTTCCCAGCCGTTGCCGTCCTGCGGACCGGAGGCCGCCGAACGGGCCACGAAGATCATGCCGGCCAGCGCCGCCAGAACCGACATGTTCATCATGACGAAGAAGTTGACCCGCTTGAGCTTCACGCCGGAGAGCTCCGCGGCCCGGGAGTTGCCGCCGACCGCGTAGATGTGCCGGCCGCCGGCGGTGTTGCGGGTGTAGAAGGAGTAGGCCAGGACCAGCGCCACCAGGATGATGCCGGAGACCGGGAAGCTGGTGCCCACGCGGCCGCTGGCGAAGCGCAGCGAGGCGAAGACGATCACACCGACCATGACGGCCATCCGCAGCACCGAGATCCACATCGGCGCGAGGTCGGCGTCCATCTCCCGGCGCGTCTTGCGGGACTGGAACTCCCGCCACACCACGGCCACGCACGCGGCCAGGCCGAGCAGCAGGGTCAGGTTGTTGTAGCCGGTGTTCGGGCCGACCTCGGGCAGGAACCCGGAGCCGATCACCCGGAAGCCCTCGGGCACCGAGATGGTGTTCGCGTTGCCGATGAACTGGTTGCCGCCCCGGAAGAGCAGCATGCCCGCCAGGGTGACGATGAACGCGGGCACCCCGATGTAGGCGACCCAGAATCCCTGCCAGGCGCCGATCACCGCGCCGATGGCGAGGCCGTAGAGGATGGCGACCGGCCAGGGCAGCGCCCAGTCCGCCATCGACTTGGCCACCAGGATGCCGGCGAAGGCCGCGATCGAGCCGACCGACAGGTCGATGTGCCCGGCCACGATCACCATCAGCATGCCGATGGCCAGGATGAGGATGTAGGAGTTCTGCTGGAACAGCGCGATCAGGTTGTCCGACCGCAGGGTCAGGCCGTCCGTCAGGATCTGGAACAGGACGACGATCGCCACCAGGGTGAAGATCATCCCGAACTGGCGGGCGTTGGAGGTGGTGCCTCCGAAGAGGTTCTTCTGCAGGTCCTTGATTCGGCTCATCGTGTCTGCATCTTCTTCGTCGAGGTCATCTGCTTCATGAGGGTCTCCGGGTCCGCGTCCTGCCGGTCGATCTCGCCGGTGATGGTTCCTTCGAACACCGTGTAGATGCGGTCGCAGAGCCCGATCAGCTCAGGCAGTTCCGAGGAGATGACGACGACGCCCTTCCCCTGGTCGGCGAGCCGCTGGATGATTCCGTAGATCTCGTACTTGGCACCCACGTCGATGCCGCGGGTCGGCTCGTCGAGGATCAGCAGGTCGGGGTCGGTGAACATCCACTTCGCCAGGACGACCTTCTGCTGGTTGCCGCCGGAGAGCTTGGAGACGCTCTCGTCGACCGTCGGGGCCTTGGTCCGCAGCTCCCTGCGGTACGACTCGGCCGCCTGGTACTCCGCGACCTCGTCGAGGACGCCGTGCCGCGAGATCTTGGACAGCTTGGCGGCCACCGTCGACGCCTTGATGTCGTCGAGCAGGTTGAGGCCGATCGCCTTGCGGTCCTCGCTGACGTACGCGAGCCCGTGGGCGATCGCGTCCGCCACCGACTTCAGCACGATCTCCTTGCCGTCCTTGACGATCGTGCCCGACTCGTACACGCCGTAGGAGCGGCCGAAGACGCTCATCGCCAGCTCGGTGCGGCCGGCGCCCATCAGGCCGGCGAAGCCGACGATCTCGCCGCGGCGCACGACGAAGCTCTCGTTCTTGCAGACCTGGCGCTCGGCCGAGATCGGGTGCCGGACGTTCCAGTCGCGGACCTCGAAGAAGACCTCGCCGATCTTCGGGGTGTGGTCCGGGAAGCGGCTGCTCAGCTCGCGGCCGACCATGCCCCGCACGATCCGGTCCTCGTCGACCCCGTCCCCCTGGACGTCCAGGGTCTCCACCGTCCGGCCGTCGCGCAGGATGGTGATCTGGTCGGCGATCGCCTCGATCTCGTTCAGCTTGTGCGAGATCATGATCGAGGTGATGCCGCGCGAGCGGAACCCGCGCAGCAGGTCCAGCAGGTGCCGCGAGTCCGCCTCGTTCAGCGCGGCGGTGGGCTCGTCCAGGATGAGCAGCTTGACGTCCTTGGCGAACGCCTTGGCGATCTCCACCAGCTGCTGCTTGCCGACACCGATGTCCTTGATCAGGGTGTCGGGGTCCTCCTGCAGGCCCACCCGGGCCATCAGGTCCAGCGCCATCCGGTTCGCGGACTTCCAGTCGATCGCACCCCGCCTGCGGGGCTCGTTGCCGAGGAAGATGTTCTCGGTGATCGACATGTCCGGGATGAGCGCGAGCTCCTGGTGGATGATGACGATGCCCGCCTGCTCGCTCGCCCGGATGTCGGAGAAGCGGGTCTCGGCGCCCTGGTAGACGATGTCGCCGTCGTACGCACCGTGTGGATAGACGCCGCTGAGGACCTTCATCAGCGTGGACTTGCCCGCGCCGTTCTCGCCGCAGATGGCGTGGATCTCGCCCGCGCGCACCACGAGGTTGACATCGGACAGAGCCTTGACTCCGGGGAACTCCTTGGTGATGGAGCGCATCTCCAGGAGGATGGGGGCTTCGCTCATAGCTCGCTCCACCTCGCCAACGTCATGGATGCCTCCCGATGGGTCCGGCTGTCACATGGTTTTGTTGCCTACCACAACTTATTCACGCGCGGAGGCGATCCGCAAGTTTCCAGGTCACCTGATTTGTAACAATCCGGCAATCTGGAGTTCGCCCAGGTCAGCGGCGCGCCGGCTGGCCGGTTCTCCCGGCCGGTGCCGCTGTCGCCGGTCGCACGCCTCCGGCCGCCGCTGGGCGTGCTGAGCGCCGCGACCTCTCGGCGGCCACCGGCCGTGCTCGCGGGCGGCCCCGCCGGCGAAGGACGACGAGGCGGCCAGCCAGGCCGGCGAGCGCCCGCGAGTGGGACCTGGAGTGGGCCGAGCGGCGGGCCCTCCACGCTCCCTTCGGAGCTGATGACGTCAACGATTCACCGCAGGCGGGCGCTGCCGAAGGTTCTGCTGCCACGGGGACCGGACTGAACCCGGCCGGACCGCGATCCGTACCCCACGGGGCGAGGGTCGGACGCCGTCGTTGAACCGTTCATGTCATCAGCTCCAAAGGGCCGCACGGACATGGTTCGTTGACACCGCGGCCCGCGCCGACCAATCCGGCAGACCGTGCCGCCGGTTCGCCGGGTGGGCCCGGATGACACCTGCCGCCCGGGGCCGTCTGCGGTCCATCCTTCATGCTGGCGAGCGGGGTGGAAATACAAAGATTCCCCGGCGTGCACGCCGGGGAATCCTCGTTCGTCGTCTTGTCGCGGAGCCTGCTCCTGCGGTGTGTGCCCCCGGCAGGATTCGAACCTGCGCCCCCGCCTCCGGAGGGCGGTGCTCTATCCCCTGAGCTACGGGGGCTCGGCGACCCGAGAAGAGTATCAAACCCCGTTCGGGAACACCGAATCGGTATCCGCTGATCCAGTCCGGGTGGGGATCAGGCAGCGACGAGGGTGCGGCCGCAGCTGGGCAGCGGGTGCAGGACGATGCGCCGGGGCAGGCGGCGCGGCCACTCGTTCTTCGGCCACGAGCCGTCCACGATCAGGTGCACGGTGCGCTCCTCGGCGCCGCTGAGCCGCAGCACGAAGTCGCGGGGGAGCGGCGCGTCCACGCCGGGCGTGGTCACCATGAACCGGACCCGGCCCCGGGACGACACCGCGGAGATCACGTCCGCGGCCGGCATGGTGCCGCGCAGGCGTACCCGGCCGATCCAGTAGACCTCCGCGGAGTGTTCCTGGGCGGCCCGGGTGATCGCCGGATACTCGCTGCGCACCCAGCGCTCGACCGCGCCGACGCAGAGCCCGCAGGCCCGCTCCCGCGGCTCCCGCGGACCCAACCCCCAGGCCCGCAGGTACGCCCCGACCGTGCCGGCGTCCAGCGCCAGGTCGAACTGGCGCTGGATCAGCGTGGTCAGGCTCTGCCGCGTCCACAGCTGCTCCTCCAGCCCGAACTCGTCGGGGTGGACGCCCCGCAGGACGTCGATCAGTTCGAGTTCCTGTTCGCGGCTGAGCGTTCCGGGCTCGCCCTGCCGGTGTCCGCGACGGACGGCTGCCACCGCTCCGTCACCGCCGATGGTGTGGCGCCGGCACCAGCTGGTGACGGAACGCCGCGCGTCTCTCAGTGCAACCCCCACGTCCTGCGCAACGAGCCCGAATCGCAACTGGTCACGATATGTGGGTAGAAAAGTCTCCAACAACCGCAATGGGTCAGAGCGCTCAAAGCGCTTCAAACGGGCATGGGTGCCCGGATCGCCGGGGACGGGACGGACGGAGGCCCGCGTCCGCCGGGGCGGTACGCGGGCCTCCGTGGCGCCGGTTGGCGGGGTCAGCCGCCCAGGCGCTTGAGCGCGTTCTGGAGGTTGACCAGATCCGTCTGCTGGGTGTTCTTCATGGTCTGGGCGACCTTGAGCACGTCGTCGTCCCCGCCGTGGTCGAGGATCCCCTGGATCATGTGGATCCCACCCAGGTGGTGCTTGATCATCATGCGCAGGAAGAGCACGTCCAGGTCGTGCCCCTGGGCGGCACGCAGCTGTGCCATCTCCTGCGGCGTCGCCATGCCGGGCATCAGCCCGTCCTGGACGCTGTCCTTGCCGTCCGGCATCCAGGCCATCGCCGGCTCGGAACCCGTCGGGTCCAGCCCCCACGACCGCAGCCAGGTCTGCATGGTGCCGATCTCGCCCTGCTGGCCGGTGGCGATGTCGCCGCCGATCTGGCGTACCTCCGGGTCGGTGCCCTTCTGGAAGGCGATCAGCCCCATCTCCACCGCCTGGGCGTGGTGGCTGGTCATGTCCCGGGCGAAGCCCGCCTCCGCCGAGGTGTCACCCGGACGGGTGAGGCTCGGCGTCAGCAGGCCGCCCGCGTACCCGAGGAGGAGGCCGACCACGATGGCGGCGGCCACCGCCAGGGTGCCGAAGCGGCGCCCGGACCGCGGGTCACCGTCCTCGGTGACCGGGGTCTCGTCGGGCGCGCTCTCCGTCGTGGCGGGTGCGGTCATCGGATGCCCCTCTTACTGGGTCTGGTCACGCGGGGTGGTGCCGGTGGCCGTGATGCCCTGGCCGCAGTTGGCGTTCGGGCCCTCGACCGAGGCGTTGACACGCAGCGTCTTGATGAAGTCGTCGATCCGGCCGTCGTCGGCCTTGTCGACCTTGAGCTGGTAGCCCCAGGCCTGCAGCGAGATCGGCTTGTCCAGCCCCTCGAACGGGCTGAGCATCAGCTTCTCCGTGCCCTGGACCTTGCTCTTGAGCGTCGCCACCTGGTCGGCCGGCAGGTCGGGGCGGTAGGCGATCCAGATCGCGCCGTGCTCCAGGCTGTGCACCGCGTGCTCGTTGGAGATCGGGGCGTCGTAGACGTCACCCATGCAGTTCTGCCAGGCCGCGTTGTGCGGGCCGGCTACCGGCGGGTTGATGTCGTACTTGATCGGACCCTGCTGGTGCTGACCGCCTTGGACGAGCTTGGCGTCCTTCTTGCGGAAGTCGACGATGCCGTCGATGTCGGCGGCCCGCTTCTCCCACGGCTTGGAGCCCTGGAAGGCCGCGTACGCGCCGTAGCCGATGATCGCTGCGGCGAGCACGCCGACGGCCACGAAGAGCGCGATCGGGCCCCAGGCCCGGCCCTGGCTCACCTTGACCGGGGTGATCGGCTTGCGGGGGCCCTTGCCACCCGAGGTCTGGCGGGGGGCGCCCGCCGACTTGCCGGCCCCGGGCTTGGCGCCGGACGCGGGCCGGCCAGCCGCCGGCTTCTTGCCGGTGCTGACCACGGTCGGACGGCGCTCTGGGCCGCCCGGGGTGCTGATGCTCATCGTGCCTCGTCAGGTCGGTCGGTCAGGGGATTGGCGGGCCGGATGACGTGCAGGGTCGCCGCCGAGTGCCCGAGTCTACCCCCGTTAGCATGGATCGGTGACTCCTGCAGAACTCGCCGAGGTCGTCCTCTCCGCAGCCCACGCCGTCTTCACCGAGCGGGGTCTGGACCCTGCCGCGCTCCCCGAGCGGGCGGCGGTGGAGCGACCGCGTAATCCCGAGCACGGCGACTACGCCTCGACGCTGGCGCTGCAGCTCAGCAAGAAGGTGGGGGTCCCGCCGCGGGAGCTGGCCGCCGCGCTGGCCGACCAGCTCGGCCGCGCCCCGGGGGTCAAGTCGGTGGAGATCGCCGGCCCGGGCTTCCTCAACATCCGGCTCGACGCGGCCGCCGCCGGCCAGCTCGCCCGGGTGATCGTCGAGGCCGGCACCGGGTACGGCCGCAGCGACGCCCTCACCGGCCAGAAGATCAACCTCGAGTTCGTCTCGGCCAATCCGACCGGCCCGGTGCACATCGGCGGCGTCCGGTGGGCGGCCGTCGGCGACGCGCTGAGCCGGCTGCTGCGGGCCACCGGCGCGGAGGTCGGCACGGAGTACTACTTCAACGACGCCGGATCCCAGATCGACCGGTTCGCCCGGTCGCTGCTCGCCGCCGCGAAGGGCGAGCCGGCCCCCGAGGACGGCTACGGCGGGGCGTACATCACGGAGATCGCCGATTCGGTCCGGGCCGTCCGCCCGGACGTGCTGGAGCTGGACGACGCCGCCGCCCAGGAGGTCTTCCGGGTCGAGGGCGTCGCGCTGATGTTCTCCGAGATCAAGTCCTCGCTGCGCGCCTTCGGGGTGGAGTTCGACACCTACTTCAACGAGAAGGACCTGCACGACCGGGGTGAGCTGGATCTCGCCCTCGACCGGCTGCGTGGGCAGGGGCACATCTTCTCCTCGGAGGGCGCGACCTGGCTGCGCACCACCGACTTCGGCGACGACAAGGACCGGGTGCTGCGCAAGTCCAACGGCGAGTGGACCTACTTCGCCGCCGACTGCGCCTACTACCTGGACAAGCGCGAGCGCGGCTTCGAGCGGGTCGTGATCATGCTGGGCGCCGACCACCACGGCTACCTCGGCCGGATGCGGGCGATGGCCGCCTGCTTCGGCGACGACCCGGACCGCAACCTGGAGATCCTGATCGGCCAGCTGGTGAACCTGGTCCGCGACGGCGCCCCGGTGCGGATGAGCAAGCGGGCCGGCACCGTGGTCACCCTGGAGGACCTGGTCGACGCGATCGGAGTGGACGCCGCCCGGTACGCGCTGGCCCGCTACTCCAGCGACTCGCCGATCGACATCGACGTCGAGCTGTGGACCCGGGCCACCCGCGACAACCCGGTCTACTACGTGCAGTACGTGGCCGCCCGGACCGCCAGCGTCGGCCGCAACGCCGCCGAGGTCGGGCTGACCCGCGGCGACGCCGACGCCTTCCGGGCCGAGCTGCTCGGGCACGAGAAGGAGAACGAGCTGCTCAAGGCGCTCGCCGAGTTCCCCGCCGTGGTGGCCACGGCGGCCGAGCTGCGGGGGCCGCACCGGGTGGCGCGCTACCTGGAGGAGCTGGCCGGGGCGTACCACCGGTTCTACGACAACTGCCGGATCCTGCCGCGCGGCGACGAGGAGGTCACCGACCTGCACCGGGCCCGGCTCTGGCTCAACGACGCGACCCGGGTGGTCATCGCCAACGGCCTGCACCTGCTCGGCGTCTCCGCCCCGGAGAGGATGTGACCACCCGTGCGCGCTCATGAGGCCGGTGCCCTGCACGGCGACATCGGCAACCGGGAGCCGGCCTGGCTGCGTACCCCGGTCGACGTCAACGTCCTGGTGCCGCAGCTGTGGCCGCGCAACGTGGCGCGCGCTGCGGGCGGCGCGCTGGCGGTCGCGGGCCTGGACGTCCGCGCTCTGGCCGCCGAGTTCGGCACCCCGGCGTACGTGCTGGACGAGGACGACCTGCGGTCGCGCTGCCGGGACTTCCGGGCCGCCTTCCCGGACGCCGACGTGTACTACGCCGGCAAGGCCTTTCTCTGCCGGGCGGTGGTCCGCATGATCGCCGAGGAGGGCCTGTTCCTCGACGTCTGCACCGGCGGCGAGCTGGCCACCGCGCTGTCGGCGGGGATGCCGCCGGAGCGGATCGGCTTCCACGGCAACAACAAGTCCGTGGCCGAGCTGACCCGGGCGCTGGACGCCGGGGTGGGCCGGATCATCCTCGACTCGTTCACCGAGATCGACCGGCTCACCGCGCTGGCCCGTGAGCGCGGGGTACGCCCCAGGGTGCTGGTCCGGGTCACCGTCGGCGTGGAGGCGCACACCCACGAGTTCATCGCCACCGCGCACGAGGACCAGAAGTTCGGCTTCTCGCTGGCCGGCGGGGCGGCTGCGGCGGCGGCCTTCAAGATCCTCGACGAGGGCGTGCTGGAGCTGCGCGGGCTGCACTCGCACATCGGGTCGCAGATCTTCGACGCCAGCGGCTTCGAGGTGTCCGCCCGCCGGGTGCTCGGCCTGCAGGCGCAGATCCGCGACGCCCGCGGGGTGGAGCTGCCCGAGCTGGACCTCGGCGGCGGGTTCGGCATCGCGTACACCACCCAGGACGACCCGGCCGCGCCGCAGGAGCTGGCCAAGCGGCTGCGCAAGATCGTGGACGGCGAGTGCGCGGCGGAGCGGCTGGCCGTGCCGCACCTGTCCATCGAGCCGGGCCGGGCCATCGTCGGCCCGGCCGTCCTGACCCTGTACGAGGTCGGCACGGTCAAGGACGTCGACGGGATCCGGACGTACGTCAGCGTGGACGGCGGGATGAGCGACAACATCCGTACCGCGCTCTACGACGCCTCGTACTCGGCGACGGTGGCGAACCGGGCGTCGGCGGCGGAGCCGCTGCTCGCCCGCGTGGTGGGAAAGCACTGTGAGTCCGGGGACATCGTGGTGAAGGATGAATTCCTGCCCGCCGACGTGCAGCCCGGAGATCTTGTCGCGGTGCCCGGCACGGGCGCGTACTGCCGCAGCATGGCCAGCAACTACAACCACGTGCCCCGACCCCCGGTGGTCGCCGTGCGGGACGGCCGGGCCCGGCTGATCGTCCGGCGGGAGACCGAAGAGGACCTGCTCGCTTTGGATGTGGGATGACGTCACCTGTGCGTTTGGCGCTGCTCGGCTGCGGGACCGTCGGCAGCGAGGTGGTCCGGTTGCTGCACGAGCAGTCGGCCGACCTCGCCGCCCGGATCGGCGCTCCGCTGGAGATCGCCGGCATCGCCGTACGCCGGGTCGGGCGGGACCGCGGTGCCCTGCCGGTCGACCCGGCGCTGTTCACCACCGACCCGCTCGGGCTGATCAAGCGCGACGACGTGGACGTGGTGGTCGAGGTGGTCGGCGGCATCGAGCCGGCGCGGAGCTGGCTGGTCGAGGCGCTGCGGGCCGGCAAGAGCGTGGTCACCGCCAACAAGGCGCTGCTCGCCGAGGACGGCGCGGCCCTGCACGACGCGGCCGCCGAGGGCGGCGCCGACCTCTACTACGAGGCCAGCGTGGCGGGGGCGATCCCGCTGCTGCGCCCGCTGCGCGAGTCGCTGCACGGCGACCGGATCAACCGGGTCACCGGCATCGTCAACGGCACCACCAACTTCATCCTCTCCGCGATGGACGCCACCGGCGCCGGCTTCGCCGAGGCGCTGGAGGAGGCCACCGAGCTCGGGTACGCCGAGGCGGACCCGACCGCCGACGTGGAGGGCTTCGACGCCGCTGCCAAGGCCGCCATCCTCGCCTCGCTGGCGTTCCACACCCGGGTCGGCGCGGCCGACGTGCACCGCGAGGGGATCACCGAGGTGACCGCCGCGGACGTGGCCAGCGCCAAGGCGATGGGCTGCACGATCAAGCTGCTCTGCATCGCCGCCCGGGGCGCCGACGCCCAGGGCCGGGAGACGGTCAGCGTCCGGGTGCATCCGGCGATGATCCCGCTGACCCATCCGCTGGCCAGCGTCGGCGACGCGTTCAACGCGGTCTTCGTCGAGGCGGAGGCGGCCGGGCAGTTGATGTTCTACGGCCGGGGCGCGGGTGGCGCGCCGACCGCCAGCGCGGTCCTCGGCGACGTGGTGGCGGTGGCCCGCAACCGGCTCGCCGGGGCGCGGGCGGCCAGCGAGTCCGCGTACGCCGACCTGTCGGTGCGGCCGATGGGGGAGGCGCTGACCCGCTACCACATCAGCCTCGACGTGGCCGACCGCCCGGGCGTGCTGGAGGCGGTGGCCGGGGTGTTCGCCCGGCACGAGGTCTCCATCGCCACCGTGCGGCAGGGCCCGGCGGGCGGCGGGCCGGCCGGTCGGGGTGAGGACGCCGAACTGGTCATCGTCACCCACGTCGCGCCGGACGCGGCGCTCGCCGCGACCGTACGCGAGCTGCGCGGGCTGGACATCGTCGGATCGGTGACCAGCGTGTTGCGGGTGGAGGGCGGGCTGTAGGTCGCGTCCCGTCTGGTGGTTGGCGGCGGGTGCGCCGGTCGCCGTCCCGCGCGGCTGGTCCAGGCTTGAGGTGCCCCCGGTGCGACGGGGCGAGGCGAGGAGAGCGACATGTGGCGGGGTCTGATCGAGACGTACCGGGACCGGCTGCCGGTCACCGACGCCACCCCCGTCGTCACGCTGCACGAGGGGAACACCCCGCTGCTGCCCGCGCCGGTGCTCTCCGGCCGGCTCGGCTGCGACGTGCACCTGAAGGTCGAGGGGGCCAACCCGACCGGCTCGTTCAAGGACCGCGGCATGACCGTCGCGGTCTCCAAGGCGGTCGAGGCCGGCGACAAGGCGATCATCTGCGCCTCCACGGGCAACACCAGCGCCTCCGCCGCGGCGTACGCGGCCCGCGCCGGGATCACCTGCGCGGTGCTGGTGCCGCAGGGCAAGATCGCGCTGGGCAAGCTGGCCCAGGCGCTGGTGCACGGGGCGAAGCTGCTCCAGGTCCAGGGCAACTTCGACGACTGCCTGTCGCTGGCCGCGAAGCTCGCCCAGGACTTCCCGGTGGCGCTGGTCAACTCGGTCAACCCGGACCGGCTGCACGGTCAGAAGACCGCCGCGTTCGAGATCGTCGAGGCGCTCGGCGACGCCCCCGACATCCACTGCCTGCCGGTCGGCAACGCCGGCAACATCTCCGCCTACTGGATGGGCTACGGCGAGGACGTGGCGGCCGGCAACGCCACCCGTGCCCCGAAGATGTACGGCTTCCAGGCCGCCGGCGCCGCGCCGATCGTCACCGGCCGGGTGGTGAACGAGCCGTCCACGATCGCCACCGCGATCCGGATCGGCAACCCGGCGAGCTGGACCAGGGCGGTCGACGCCCGGGACGCCTCGCAGGGGCTGATCGCGGCGGTCACCGACCGGGAGATCCTGTCGGCGTACCGGCTGCTCGCCCGGGAGGTGGGGGTCTTCGTCGAGCTGGGCAGCGCGGCCAGCGTGGCCGGCCTGCTCCAGCAGGCCGCGGCCGGCCGGATCCCGCCCGGTTCCACGGTGGTCTGCACGGTCACCGGCCACGGCCTCAAGGACCCGGAGTGGGCCATCTCCACCGCCCCCGCCCCGGTGACGATCGCCAACAACCCCCTCGCCGCCGCCCGCTCCCTCGACCTCGCCTGACTCCCCCACCCCACCCCCGGGTTTACGCGCGTCACGAAGTTGTTGCTCTGGAGAGCGCCTTCCGGTGGCCAACTTCATGATCGACGAGGTGGTGGGCGGGGGGAGGGGCGGGGTGGAGCCCGGCGGGGGTGGGGGAGAGCGGGTCGGGCACACTTTGCGTACCTCGCCGACCCCCTTTCCAGGAGTGAGTCACGCCGATGTCGCTGCTCGCCAGATCCAGTCTCGCCAACCGGGGTCTCGTCGCCCTGATCGCGGTGGTGACCGCGGCGTTCGGGGCGTTCGCGGTGCCCTCGCTGAAGCAGCAGCTCCTGCCTTCGCTGGAGTTTCCCGGGGCGTTCGTCGTCGCCGTCTGGCCGGGCGCCGGGCCGGAGCTCGTCGAGTCCCAGGTCACCGAGCCGATCGAGAACAGCCTCCAGGGCCTGCCCGGGCTGGAGAAGGTCACCTCCACCTCGCGCGAGGGCTCGGCGACCGTGTCGGTGAAGTTCGAGTTCGGCACCGACATCGACGCCGTGGTCAACAAGATGCAGACCGCGTTGAGCCGGATCGACGGGCAGCTGCCCCAGGAGGTGGACCCGCAGGTCGTCACCGGGAGCACGGACGACCTGCCGGCGGTGGTGCTCGCCGCCAGCGGCGGCGGCGACGAGCGGGCCCTGGCCGAGAAGCTGCGCAGCACCGTCGTACCCGAGTTGGAGGGAATCGACGGCGTCCGCGCGGTCGCGGTGACCGGCACCCGCGACCAGGTCGTGACGATCACCCCGGACCCGGCGAAGTTCGCCGCCGCGAAGCTGGCCCCGACCGCGATCGGGACGGCGTTGAAGACCAACGGGATCTCCGTGCCGGCCGGCACGGTCACCGACGGCACCCGGGCGCTCCCGGTGCAGGTCGGCACGCCGATCGCCACTCTGGACGACCTGCGCGGCATCGTGCTCACCCCGGCCGCGCCGAAGGCGCGCCCGGTCCGCCTCGGTGACGTGGCCGCCGTGCGGCAGCAGCTCGCCCCGGTCACCGGGATCACCCGCACCAACGGCACCGAGAGCCTCGGCGTCCAGGTCACCGCCGCGCCGGACGGCAACGCCGTGCGCATCTCGCACGAGATCCGGGACCGGCTCGAGGACCTGCGGTCCGCCTCCGGGGCCGAGCTGACCGTCGTCTTCGACCAGGCGCCGTTCGTCGAGAAGTCCATCGAGAGCCTGACCACCGAGGGCCTGCTCGGCCTGCTGATGGCCGTGGTGGTGATCCTGGTCTTCCTGCTGTCGGTGCGCTCCACCCTGGTCACCGCCGTCTCCATCCCGCTGTCCGTGGTGGTGGCGCTGATCGCGCTCTGGGTCGGCGACCACTCGCTCAACCTGCTCACCCTCGGCGCGCTCACCATCGCGGTGGGCCGGGTGGTCGACGACTCGATCGTGGTGCTGGAGAACATCAAACGCCACCTGGAGTACGGCGAACCCAAGCGCGACGCGATCCTCGGCGCGGTCCGCGAGGTGGCCGGCGCGGTGACCGCGTCCACCCTCACCACGGTCGCCGTGTTCGCCCCGATCGCGCTGGTCGGCGGCTTCGTCGGGCAGCTCTTCGCGCCGTTCGCGATCACCGTGACGGTGGCCCTGCTGGCCTCCCTGCTGGTCTCGCTGACCGTGATCCCGGTGCTGGCGTACTGGTTCCTGGAGCCGCGCCGGGCCGGCGCGGACGACGCCGAGGTGCGCCGGGCCGCCGAGGAGAAGGAGCTGCGCAGCCCGTTGCAGCGGGCGTACCTGCCGACGATCGGGTACGCCACCCGTTCCCGCCGGACCCGCTGGATCACCGTCGCGGTGGGGCTGCTGGTGCTGCTCGGCACGTTCGGCCTCTCCCGGCAGTTGGAGACCAACTTCCTGGACGACTCCGGCCAGGACACCGTGAACATCACCCAGGAGCTGCCGGCGGGCGCCGGACTGGCCGGCACCGACCAGGCGGCCCGCCGGGTCGAGGAGGTGCTCGGCCGCACCGACGGCGTCCAGACGTACCAGGTCACCGCGGGCAGCAGCGACCAGCCCTGGCAGCGCGGCGGGGGCAACAACATCGCCCGCTGGTCGGTGGCGCTCGGCGGCGACACCGACGCCAGGGAGATGAAGCAGGTCCTGCGGGAGAAGTTCGACGCACTCGGCCCCGAGGTCGGCGAGCTCACCCTCGGCCAGGGCCAGGGTGACCAGCTCGCGGTGGTCGTCCGGGCCGCCGACCAGGAGACGCTGGCCCGGGCCGCCGAGGCCGCCCGCGCGGCGATGGCCGGCACGCCGGACGTCGAGGACGTCTCGACCAGCCTGGCGACGCGGGTGCCCCGGGTCGACGTCACCGTCGACCGGCTCGCCGCGGCCCGGGCCGGGCTGAGCGAGGCGGCGGTCGGGCAGCTGGTGTCCCAGGCGTACCGGGGTGCCCCGCTGGGGCGGGTGACCCTGGACGGCGGTCAGCAGGACGTGGTGCTGCGGACCTCGGCCACCCCGCCGACGACCGTGGAGCAGCTCCGTGCCCTGCCGGTCGGCCCGGTCAAGCTGGACGACATCGCGAACGTCACCCAGGGCGAGGGGCCGCAGCAGGTCACCCGGATCGACGGCGAGCGCAGCGTGTCGGTGACCGGCACGGCCACCGGCTCCAACCTGGGCGCGACCACCAAGGAGCTGCGCAAGCGGCTCGCCGACATCGACGTGCCCGGCGCGACGGTGACCGTCGATGGCGCCAGCGCCCAGCAGGAGGACGCCTTCGGCGACCTGCGCCTGGCGGTGCTGGCCGCGATCGCCATCGTCTTCCTGATCATGGTGGCGGCCTTCCGCAGCATCACCCAGGCGCTGATCCTGCTGGTCTCGATCCCGTTCGCCGCGACCGGCGCGATCGGCCTGCTGCTGGTCACCGGCACCCCGCTGGGCGTGCCGGCACTGATCGGCGTGCTCATGCTGGTCGGCATCGTGGTGACCAACGCGATCGTGCTGCTGGACCTGATCAACCAGTACCGGGCGCAGGGGATGGGCGTGACCGAGGCGGTCGTCGAGGGTGGCCGGCGGCGGCTGCGCCCGATCCTGATGACCGCGGTCGCCACCATCTTCGCGCTGCTGCCGATGGCCTTCGGGCTCACCGGCGAGGGCGGCTTCATCTCCCAGCCGCTGGCCGTGGTGGTGATCGGCGGCCTGCTCAGCTCGACGCTGCTGACCCTGGTGCTGGTGCCGACGCTCTACACGATGGTGGAGCGCGGCAAGGAGTCGCTGCGGGCCTGGCGCTCCGGCGGCCGGGCCCCGGCCGTGCTGGCCGCCGTCGGGGTCGGGGCCGGCACGCCGGTCCCGGCCACGGTCGCCGCCAGCGGTACGCGGGCCGCCGAGCCGGCGACCCGGCCGGCCCCCTCGGCCGCGCTGCTGGACGGCACCGACCAGTTCGAGGTGCTCCGGCTGCCGAAGAGCCGGCGCTCACCGCTGCCCCCCACCGAGGAGTAGCCCGACCCGCGCGGCACGCCCCCGGCCCGGTACGACCGGCCGGGGGCGTCGCGCTGTCGGACGTTCGGCGATCCGGAAATGACCTTCGGCCCGGTGTCGGCGTTGCCACAATCACCTACTGTCGGTTGTCGGTCATCCACCTCGGGTGATCACGCGGGCGGGGGCGGGGATGGCGAGCGGGGACGGCGTGCGGTGGGGACGGCGGACGGTGCTGCGCAGGGGGGCGCTGCTCGCCGGTGGTGCCGCGGTCGGCGCGGTCGGGATGTCCGAGACCACGTTCATCGCCGACCGGCGGCTCCCGCTCGCCGGCGGGCCGGCCAGCGCCACGGTGGGCAGCCGGGAGCAGCAGGTCGGCGGCGGCGCGCTGGAGGTGCTCTGGCACGTCCGGACCAGCAGCCGGATGCTGGCGCTGACCTTCGACGACGGCCCGCTTCCCCAGTGGACGCCGATGGTGCTGGACACCCTCGACCGGTACGACGTGCCGGCCACGTTCTTCCTGGTCGGTCAGCGGGTCCGCCGGCATGCCGGGCTGATCCGGGACCGGCTCGGCCGGCACGAGGTGGGCAACCACAGCTGGCGGCACCGGGACCTGGCCCGGATGGACGCCGCCGAGGTCTACGACGACCTGCGTCGCTCCCACGATGCCATCGCCGAGGTCACCGGCCGCCCGCCCCGGGTGGCCCGCCCCCCGTACGGGCACCTCGGCGGCGCGGTCCTGCACGCCGCCGTACGCCTCGACTACCGCCTGGTGCTCTGGTCGCTCCAGATGGTCGAGGGCGAATATCCGGACGACCCGGCGGGGCACGCCCGGCGGATCGTGGCCGACGTCGTGCCGGGCACCATCCTGCTCGCCCACGACGTGGGGTCGGAGCGCCGCCAGGTGGCGCTGCGTGGCCTGCCCGCGATGATCGACGGGCTGCGGGAGCGCGGCTACACCTTCGTCACCGTCTCCGAGCTGTTGCGACGTAGCGCCGAGGTGTGAGTGGCCAGGTAAGGTTCGGGCCCGTGTCGCCCACCGTCTCGGTCCTCACCCGCAACCGGAACTTCCGCAACCTCTTCCTGGCCGAGCTGGTGGTCTTCGGCGCCGACTGGTTCGTCATGGTGCCGCTGCTGGTCCTGCTGCCGAAGCTGACCGGCAGCGGCGTGTGGGGCGCGCTGGTGCTCGCCCTGGACACCGGGGTGGTCGCGCTGCTGCTGCCGTACACGGGGACCATCGCCGACCGGTTCGACCGCAAGAAGATCATGATGGTGGCGAACGTCGCCGCTCTGCTCGGGGTCCTGCTCCTGCTCGGCGTCCGCAGCGCCGGCACGGCCTGGCTGGCCATGGTGGCGATCGCCGCGGTGGCGGTGGCCAAGGCGTTCTACTCGCCGGCCGCGCAGGCCGCCCTGCCCAACGTGCTCGACCCGGACGAGTTGGCCGCCGGCAACGCGGTCGCCGGCTCCGCCTGGGGCACGATGACCGTGGTCGGCGCCTCGCTCGGCGGCGTGCTGAGCGCGGCCGCCGGGCCGTACGTCTGCTTCTGGGTGGGGGCGGTCGGCCTGGCGCTGGCCGCGGGCCTGGCCGCGCTGATCCGCCGGCCCCTGCAGGCCCCCCGGGACGCCGACGCGCCGACGCCGCGCACCTGGGCGGCGATCCGCGAGGCGCTGGGCTTCATCGGGCACCGGCCGCGGGTGCTGGCGCTGGTCACGGTGAAGTCGGCGGTCGGGCTGGGCAACGGCGTGCTGACCGTCTTCCCGCTGCTCGCCGGGGTGTACGGTGTCGGGCCGGTCGGTGCCGGCCTGCTCTTCGCGTTCCGGGGCGCGGGGGCGCTGGTCGGGCCGATCCTGATGCGCCGGGTGCTCACCAACCGGGCCTGGCTGCTGCCCGGCCTGGCCCTGTCGATGTCCCTGTACGGCCTGGCCTACCTGGGCGCCTCGGTGGTCGGCTGGTTCCCGCTGGTGCTGGTCCTGGTCTTCGTCGCCCACTTCGGCGGCGGCAGCAACTGGGTGCTGTCGAACTTCGCCCTCCAGGGCGAGGTGCCGGACCGGCTGCGCGGCCGGGTCTTCGCCACCGACATGATGCTGGCGACGCTGGCCATCTCGGTCAGCCAGCTGGTGGTGGCCTCGATGGTGGACGTGGTGGACGAGCGGGTGGTGCTCGCCGGCTGCGGCCTGGTGACCCTGGTCTACGCGGTGGGCTGGCGGGTCGCCACCCGCCGCCTGTCGCTGTCCGACCCGGCCACCGACCCGGCCACCGAGCCGGCGCCCGCCCCCTGACGCCCGGCGGGTCAGCTCCGGTCGGTCGCGGCCGGCGGCGGGGGGAGATCGGTGCCGCCCCACTGGGTGGCGGCGGGGGCCGGCGCCGGCGGGACGGCGTCGGCGTGACCCGGGGCGTCCCCGGTCGGGGGCGTCCAGGCGCCCCAGTCGACGGCCGGCGTCCCGACCGGCCGGCCGGCGAGCACCGCGGCGACGAGCAGGCCGATGCCGATCGGGTGGCCGATCGAATACACCGCTCCTACCGCCACGCTGAGCAACTGGAACTGGCGGTAGCCGCCGCCGCCGGTCCAGCGGAAGTCCACCAGGTGCGGCAGGGCGATGTTCCAGCCCAGGGTGATCAGCCCGACCACCAGCAGCACGGCGATGCCGGTGGACATCAGCACCCGGGCCCGGCGGGGCAGCCGGTCGCGGCGCACCACGGCCAGCACCAGGCCGGTCACGAGCACGGCCAGGGAGGGCAGCTCCCCGGCGAGCTGCAGGATCGAGAAACCGTAGAGTTCCATGCCGCCTCCGACTGGCCGTGGTCGGGCGTCAGGTTAGCGGAAATGATCAGTTCCCACGGTCCGGGCGGAACCCCGCCACGTCGGTCCCGGGCCCTAGCATGAGCCGGTGCCGTTGACTTTCGCCTCCGGGCCGGTGCGGGTCCGGGTCCCCGCCACCAGCGCCAACCTGGGTCCGGGCTTCGACGCGCTGGGCCTCGCCCTCGGGCTGCACGACGACGTGGCCGCCGAGGTGACCTCGGCCGGCGTACGGGTGGCGGTGACCGGGGAGGGTGCCGGCGAGCTGCCCGAGGACGACCGCCACCTGGTGGCCCGGGCCATGCGCGCCGCCTTCGACGTCCTCGGCGGCCAGCCGCCGGGGCTGGCGCTGGAGTGCGTCAACCGGATCCCGCAGGCCCGCGGCCTGGGCTCCTCCTCGGCGGCGATCGTGGCGGGGGTGCTGCTGGCCCGCGCGCTGGTCACCGACGGGCCGGAGCTGCTGGACGACGGCGCGGTGCTCCGGCTGACCGCCGAGATCGAGGGCCATCCGGACAACGTGGCCCCCTGCCTGCTGGGCGGCTTCACCGTGGCCTGGGCGGAGCCCGCCGGCGCCCGGGCGGTGTCGCTGCCCGTCGCCGAGGGCGTCCGGCCCACCGTCTTCGTCCCGGCCGAGCGCGGTCTGACCGCGACCGCCCGCGCGGCGCTGCCGACGACCGTCCCGCATGCCGACGCCGCGCAGAACGCCGGCCGGGCGGCGCTGCTGGTGCACGCCCTGACCGCCGAGCCGGCGCTGCTGCTGCCGGCGACCGTCGACCGGCTGCACCAGGACTACCGCGCACCGGGGATGCCGGGGACGGCGGCCCTGGTCAGCGCGTTGCGTGCGGCGGATGTGGCCGCTGTGGTCAGTGGTGCGGGCCCCACCGTGCTGGCGCTGAGCGAGCCGCCGACCGGCTTCCAGGCGGGAACAGACTGGCAGGTCTGGCGGTTGTCGGTAGAGGCGCGCGGAGCATCGGTCGCGCGGGGTAGACTGGGACACGCCGAGCGGGACCCTGTTGCCGCAGGTCGGAAGAGTTGATTACGCTCTAGACTTAGCACAGCCGCGAAGCATGCGATCTCCCTGCGGGTCGGCGCACCCCCGAAGCTCTCGGCGGTAAGCCCGTCACCCCTGCCAAGGCCCACGCCGCGCCGCAGTTTTCACAGGTCGCCGCAGACGGCGAGACCTGCTCACCGATCGTGGTGAGTCGGGAAACCGACCAGCTGCTGTGCCACAGACTCCCGCGACGCGTCAATGCGAGGCGGGTGCACCGAGGCCGCCCGGCCACCTGAGCTTGTCGACTCCGGGCAGTCCCGGCCTATCGAGGGAAGGAATCCATTGAGCGACACCACCGACGTGACGTCGGATGTTTCCAACGTCGCTGGCGATGCCACCACCGCCGCCCCCGCCCGCCGTCGGCGCAGCGGCACCGGTCTGTCGGCGATGCTGCTGCCGGAGCTGCAGAGCCTGGCCGCGTCGCTCGGCATCTCCGGGACGGCGCGGATGCGCAAGGGCGAGCTGATCAGCGCGATCACCGAGCGACAGCAGGGCGGCGCCACCGGCACCCCTCGACCGCGGGCCGAGGTCGCGGCCGCGGCTGCGACCGTCCGTGACGAGGTGCACGCCGAGGTTCGCGAGACCGCCGAGCGGGCCGCCGAGCAGGCTCCGGCCGCGCCGGCTGCCACCGGTGAGGCCGAGGGCCGTACCCGGACCCGGCGCAGCCGGGCCGCCGCCGAGGGTCGTACTGCCGAGGCCGAGGGTCGTCCCGCCGAGGGTCGTCCCGCCGAGGCGCGGACCGAGGAGGCCGTTTCCACCGAGGCCGGCGAGCGTGCCGAGCGCGGCGAGGGTCGTGGTCGGGACCGTGCCGAGCGCGGTGAGCGTGCCGAGCGCACCGACCGTGCCGAGCGCACCGACCGTGCCGAGCGCACCGACCGTGCCGAGCGCACCGACCGTGCCGAGCGCACCGACCGTGCCGAGCGTGCCGACCGGGGTGACCGCAACGAGCGGGCCGACCGTGGCGACCGGGCCGAGCGCACCGACCGCGGTGAGCGGGCCGAGCGGGACCGCAACGACCGGGGCGACCGCAACGACCGCGGTGCCCAGCGTGACAACGACTCCGACGAGGACGGCGAGGGCGGCGGCCGGCGCGGCCGGCGCAGCCGGTTCCGCGACCGTCGGCGCGGCCGGGGCGAGCGGGCCGAGGGCGGCGAGGGTGGCCGCGAGGGCGGGCGCGAGGGCGGTCGCGAGCCGCAGGTCGGCGAGGACGACGTGCTCGTCCCGGTGGCCGGCATCATCGACGTGCTCGACAACTACGCCTTCGTCCGGACCACCGGCTACCTGGCCGGCCCGAACGACGTCTACGTCTCGATGTCCCAGATCAAGAAGTACGGGCTGCGTCGCGGTGACGCGATCACCGGTGCGGTGCGGGCCGCCCGCGACGGTGAGCAGCGGCGGGACAAGTACAACCCGCTGGTCCGGCTGGACACCATCAACGGCATGGAGCCGGACGAGGCCAAGCGCCGCCCCGAGTTCTACAAGCTCACTCCGCTGTACCCGCAGGAGCGGCTGCGGCTGGAGACCGAGCCGCACATCCTGACCACCCGGGTGATCGACCTGGTCATGCCGATCGGCAAGGGGCAGCGGGCGCTGATCGTATCGCCGCCGAAGGCCGGTAAGACCATGGTGCTGCAGGCGATCGCGAACGCGATCACGCACAACAACCCGGAGTGCCACCTGATGGTGGTGCTGGTGGACGAGCGGCCCGAAGAGGTCACCGACATGCAGCGCACGGTCAAGGGTGAGGTCATCGCGGCCACGTTCGACCGTCCGCCGCAGGACCACACCACGGTGGCCGAGCTGGCGATCGAGCGGGCCAAGCGCCTGGTCGAGCTGGGGCACGACGTGGTCGTGCTGCTCGACTCGGTGACCCGGCTCGGGCGGTCGTACAACCTGGCGGCGCCGGCCAGCGGCCGGATCATGTCGGGTGGTATCGACTCCACCGCGCTCTACCCGCCGAAGCGTTTCCTGGGTGCGGCCCGCAACATCGAGAACGGCGGCTCGCTGACCATCCTCGCCACCGCGCTGGTGGAGACCGGGTCCATGGCGGACACGGTCATCTTCGAGGAGTTCAAGGGCACCGGTAACGCGGAGCTGAAGCTGGACCGGAAGATCGCCGACAAGCGGACCTTCCCGGCGGTCGACGTCAGTGCGTCCAGTACCCGCAAGGAGGAGATCCTGCTCTCGCCGGAGGAGCTGGCCATCATCCACAAGCTCCGCAAGGTGCTGCACTCGCTGGACTCCCAGGCGGCGCTGGACCTGCTGCTGGACCGCCTCAAGAAGTCCCGTACCAACATCGAGTTCCTGATGCAGATCGCGAAGTCGACGCCGGGGGAGTGATCTCACCCGGGTGAGACCCGAAGGGCACGGCCGTATCGGCCGTGCCCTTCGTCGTACCCGGGCCTCCCGGGGTATGGAATTTTCCTTCGGTTCAGTCGCCAGGTATTGAAACTTCTGTGCATCGCCCGGTTGACTGTCGTCCATGCGTACCCGCAGTCGATCCGCCCGCCTTCCCGGCGTCCTGCTGCTGACGCCGCTGCTCGCGCTCGCCGGGGCCGTCCCGGCGACAGCCGCGCCGCCCGCCGCGCCGCCCGCCGCCGGCACCGCCGCCGAGGACGCGCCGCCCGCCTCGTCGTACCCGGCCTTCTCGGTGGCGCTCGCCCCGGCCGGCGTCGCGCCGGCCGACGGACTGGAGACCGCCCGGACCACCCGCCCGGTCGCGCCGGGGCTCGACCTCACCTCCTTCGACCGGTACGACGCCGCCGGCTGGCTGCGCGCCGACGCGCTCACCGCCGACCTCACCGGCGGGCTGCGGGTCGACTACGTCAACTCCGGGGAAGTGGCCCGGGCCGAGCCGCTGCGCGGCGCGGTCGACCGGTCCCGGGCCGTCGCCGCGGTCAACGGCGACTTCTTCGACATCAACAACTCCGGTGCCGCGCAGGGTGTCGGCATCCGCGACGGGGAGCTGATCCAGTCGCCGGTCGCCGGCCACCCCAACGCGGCCGCCATCACCGGTGACGGTCTCGGCCGGGTGGTCCAGGTGCACTTCGACGGCACCGCGACCCTGCCGGCCGGCCCGGTCACCCTGACCCAGTTCAACAACTTGGTGCAGGCCAACGGCGTCGGCGTGTTCACCGCGCTCTGGGGGTCGTACCCCCGGCGGCGGGCGGTCGAGGGGGCGACCCAGGTCACCGAGGTGACGGTCCGGGACGGCCGGGTCGCCACGGTGAGCGGCGCGGCGGGCGAGGGGCCCATCCCGGCCGGCACCACCGTGCTGCTCGGCCGGGACGCCGGCGCCTCCGCCCTCGCCGCGCTGCGCCCGGGCGACCCGGTCGACCTGACCTGGAAGCCGAAGCCGTCCGAGGACGTCCACCTGCACGCCGCCGTCGGCGGCGGCAACGTCCTGGTCCGCGACGGGGTGGTGCAGAGCATCGCCGATCCGACCCTGGCCCCGCGCACCGCGGTCGGCTTCTCCGCCGACGGGCGGCGCATGATCCTGCTCACCGTGGACGGCCGCCAGCTGGACAGCCGGGGTGTCACGCAGACCGAGATGGGCGCGATGATGGCCGAGCTGGGCGCCCACCACGCGCTCAACCTGGACGGGGGCGGCTCGTCCACGTTGCTCGCCCGGGAGCCCGGCGCGGCGGCCGTGCAGGTGGAGAACAGTCCCTCCGACGGCACCGAGCGCGCGGTCCCCAACGGACTCGCCGTCTACGCCCCCGAGGGCAGTGGCCGGCTCACCGGATACTGGCTGGAGACCGCGAGCGACCCGACCGCCGCGCCGGGCGTCGCGCCGGTGCGGGGCGGCCGGCCCGACCGGGTCTTCCCCGGGTTGACCCGCCGGCTCACCGCCGCCGGCCACGACGAGATGTACGGCCCGGCCGAGGGCGCGCCGGAGTGGCGGGCGAACCCGGCGGCGCAGGGCACCGTGACCGACGGCCTCTTCCGGGCCGGCGCCCCCGGCCGCAGCACCGTCACCGCCTGGCGCGGCAACGCCCGGGGCGCCCTCGACCTGACCGTGCTCGGCCCGCTGGCCCGGGTGGACTCCACCGTGGACCGGGTCGGCCTCGACCGGGCCGGCGACAGCGGACTGTTCGGGGTGGTCGGCTACGACGCCGAGGGCAACACCGCGCCGATCGAGCCGGCCGACCTGAGACTGGAGTACGACCCACGGCTGCTGGCGGTCACTCCGACCGCCGACGGCAACCTCTCGGTCAAGGCCCTCGGTGACAGCGGTTCCGCCCTGGTCACCGTCCACGTCGGCGACCACGCCACGGTGCTGCCGGTCACCGTCGGACTGACCGACGTGCCGGTGGCCACCTTCGACGACGCGGCCTCCTGGAAGTTCAGCCAGGCCCGGGCCAGCGGCGCGGTCGCCCCGGCGCCGGGTCACACCGGCACCGGCCTGCGGATGACGTACGACTTCGGCCAGTCCACCGGCACCCGGGCCGCGTACGCCGACCCGCCGGCCTGGATCGAGGTGCCCGGCCAGCCGCAGGCGTTCGGCATGTGGATCCACGGCAACGGCACCGGGGAGTGGCCCAGCCTGCACCTGCACGACGCGCAGAACACCCAGCACGTGCTGCGCGGCCCGCTGGTCACCTGGAAGGGCTGGCGGTACGTGGAGTTCGCGGTGCCGGCCGGCGTGCAGTACCCGGTGCGGGTCCGCCGGTTCTACGTGGCGGAGACCAACCCGGCCGCCCGGTACACCAGCGAGGTGGTGATCGACGACCTGGTGGCGAAGGTGCCGCCCACGGTCGACGTGCCGGCCGAGCCGCCCCGCACCGACCGGGTGGTGCTGCGCGACGGCACGGTGGACGGCGCGCCCTGGCGCTTCGCGGTGCTCTCCGACGCCCAGTTCGTCGCCGCCGACCCGGACAGCGACCTGGTCGCCCAGGCCCGCCGTACGCTGCGCGAGGTGAAGGCGGCGCGGCCGGACTTCCTGGTGATCGACGGCGACTTCGTGGACACCGCGTACCCGGCGGACTTCGCGCTGGCGAAGCGGGTGCTGGACGAGGAGCTGGGCGGCGAGCTGCCCTGGTACTACGTCCCGGGCAACCACGAGATCATGGGCGCGCCGATCGACAACTTCCGCGCCGTGTTCGGGGATCCGCAACGGGTGTTCGACCACCGCGGCACCCGGTTCGTCACGCTGAACTCGTCGACCGGGTCGCTGCGTGGCGGTGGCTTCGACCAGGTCCGGATGCTGCGCGAGGCGCTGGACTCGGCCGCCGCCGACCCGGCGGTCGGCTCGGTGGTGGTGCTGCACCACCACCCGCCGCGTGACCCGAGCCCCGCCAAGGCCAGCCAGCTCGGCGACCGCAAGGAGGCGGCGCTGGTGGAGCAGTGGCTGGCCGACTTCCAGCACCGCACCGGCAAGGGCGCCCTCTTCGTCGGCGGGCACGTCGGCGCCTTCCACGCCGACCGGGTGGACGGGGTGCCGTATGTGATCAACGGCAACGCGGGCAAGAACCCGTCGGCGCCGCCGCAGCTCGGCGGCTTCACCGGCTGGACCGAGTTCGGCGTGGACCCGGTGACCCCGGCCGAGGCCGACCGGGCCCGGCGGGACCCGCTGGCCGAGGGCCCGCGCTGGGTCGCCGCGGAGTTCCACGCCCACACCGACCGGCTCGCGGTGACCGCGCCGGCCGCCGTCGCGGTGGGCACGCCGGCCGCGGTGACCGCGACGCTGACCCAGCCGGGTGGTCGGGCCGTGCCGGTGGCGGCGCCGGTGAGCGCCGACTGGTCCGCCTCGCCGGGCGTCCACATCGGAGCGGCGGACGGGGTGCGACCCTGGCACGTGGCCCGCTTCGACCCGGCCACCGGGGAGTTGACCGCGCTGCGGGCCGGCGCGCAGGTGCTGCTCGCGGTGACCGTCAACGGCGTCCGCGCCGAGGCGACGGTCGCGCTGACGGCGGCGGAGCAACCTGGGGAGGCGCCCGCCGCCTGACGGGCCCCGGTGTGCGCCGGGAGCCACCCGCCGGCCGGCCCCCTTCCGGGCCGGCCGGCGGCGCCTTCCGCACCTGCCGGCAGGGCGCGGACGGCTCAGAAGTCGCCCTCGGCGACCTGGAAGACGGTCAGGCCGAGGGACCGCCACATCCGCACCACCTGCTGCCGGTCGTCGAAGACCCCGACCACCCGGTACCGGTCGCGCACCTCGCGCTCGTAGATCTCCTGCTTCACCACGGCGTCCTTGCGGGAGTCGCCCACCGCGCGCAGGTGCAGACCGAGGTACGGCACCCGGACGTGCCGGTCCAGCCAGGCCGCCGTGGCGGCCCGAGCGGTGGCGTCCCGCCCGGAGCAGAAGACCACCCCGTACCCGGCGGCGTGCATCGCCCGGACCGCCGCGATCACCGCCTCGTTGGGCTCGTCCTCGCCGACCCGGGTCATGTCGTACGGGCTTCGGGAGACGTTCACCGCGATCGTGCCGTCGATGTCCACCAACACGATCTCCGGCGGGGCGGCCGGGGCCGCGTCGACGGTGCCGGGCCGGCCGGTGCGGGCCGTCGGCACCGGCAGCGGCAGCGGGCGGTCGGCCAGGTACCGCTCGTGCAGCCGGCGGATGGCCGACTCGCCGACCCGGTCCGCCTCCGCCCGCGCGGCGTCGCGGCGCAGGCACTCGTCCAGCGCCACGTCGGTGAAGTCGTGCACCTCGAAGTCGGCGTCGTACCGGGCGGCCAGGTCGGCCCACTCCCGCAGGGTGCGCGAGCGCAGGTTGGTGTCGTCCACGCAGACGCTGGCCCCGGCCCGCAGCAGCGCCTCCACCTGGGCCCGCTGGACGAGCGTCACCTGGTACTCGGCCCGCTGGGTGAACAGCCGCTCGCCGTGCAGCATCCGACGCAGGTCGTCCCGGTTCACCCGGACCACGGCCGGTTGGAGGGTACGGGCGAAGGTGGTCTTGCCGGAGGCGGGCAGCCCGCGGGTGGCGATCAGTCGGGGCATCCTGCCCATCCCACTCGGCTAGGGGACGAATCGGGCACGGCTTCACCGTACGCCGGTGGCGGGAATGCCGGTCCCCAGCGGCGGGAATGCGGGGAGCGGGGCGGGGGTTTGCACTACCGGACCGATCGTGCGGCCCGCCTGCCGGGTCGGCTCACGCCCATGGCACACTGGTCAATCGGCCACCGGTTCCGGTTCACGCCCGAGTCCGTCGCGCACCACGTGACGGGGAGATCAGCGGCGACCCGGCGACCACCCACGAAAGGACCGAGGCGACATGAAGCCCAACATCCACCCGGAGTACACGACCACCGAGGTCAAGTGCTCCTGCGGCAACTCCTTCACGACCCGCAGCACCGCCAAGGGCGGCTCGATCAGCGTCGAGACCTGCAGCGCCTGCCACCCGTTCTACACCGGCAAGCAGCGCGTCCTCGACACCGCCGGCCGGGTCGCGAAGTTCCAGCAGAAGTACGCCAAGGTTCAGGCGAAGAAGGCCAAGTAGCTTCACCGACGACGCCCGTGTCCGGCTTTCGCCGGGCGCGGGCGTTCGTCCGTTCCGCCCCCGGTTCCGTCCGATCGTCGTCGAAGGAGCACCCCCCGCATGAGCAGCGAGCGCCTGGCCTCCCTCCTCGACGAGTACGCCGAGCTGGAGAAGCGGCTGGCCGACCCCGCCATCCACGCCGACCAGGGCACCGCGCGCCGGGTCGGCCGCCGGTACGCCGAGCTGGTCCCGCTGCACAAGGCCGCCGGCGAGCTGGAGCAGGCCCGCGCCGACCTGGTCGCGGCCCGGGAGTTGGCCGCCGAGGACCCGTCCTTCGCCGCCGAGGCCGAGGCGATCGCGGCGAGCCTGCCGGCGCTGGAGGAGCGCCTGGCGGAGCTGCTGATCCCGCGCGACCCGCACGACGCCAAGGACGTGATCATCGAGATCAAGGCCGGCGAGGGTGGCGAGGAGTCCGCGCTCTTCGCCGGCGACCTGCTGCGGATGTACACCCGGTACGCCGAGCGGCGCGGTTGGCTCACCGAGGTGATCGACGCGCAGGACTCCGACCTGGGCGGGGTCAAGGACGTGTCGCTGGCGATCAAGACCAAGGGCGTCCCCGAGGGCGGCAACGGCGTCTGGTCGCGGCTGAAGTGGGAGGGTGGCGTGCACCGGGTGCAGCGCGTGCCCGTCACCGAGTCGCAGGGGCGCATCCACACCAGCGCCGCCGGCGTGCTGGTGCTCCCCGAGGCGGAGGACGTCGACGTCACCATCGACCCCAACGACCTGCGGATCGATGTGTTCCGCTCGTCCGGGCCGGGCGGCCAGTCGGTGAACACCACCGACTCGGCGGTGCGGATCACCCACCTGCCGACCGGCGTGGTGGTCTCCTGCCAGAACGAGAAGTCCCAGCTGCAGAACCGTGAGCAGGCGATGCGCATCCTGCGGGCCCGGCTGCTCGCCGTCGCCCAGGAGCAGGCCGACGCCGCCGCCTCGGACGCCCGCAAGGCGCAGGTGCGCACGGTGGACCGCTCCGAGCGGATCCGCACCTACAACTTCCCACAGAACCGGATCACCGACCACCGGATCGGCTACACGGCGTACAACCTCGACCTGGCGCTCGCCGGCGAACTGGACGGCGCCCTCGACGCCCTCGCCGGGGCCGACCGCGCCGCCCGCCTCGCCGGCACCCCCGACCTCACCCGCCGCTGACCCCACACCCCTGCGACACCGCACTTGACAGCAAGAGTGGCCATTCCGCGACGGACAGCCACTCTTTCTGTGAAAGAGGCCCCGAGGGGGTGGGGTGGGGTCAGGAGGCGCGGGGGCGGGTCTTGGCGCGGAGCATCTCGCGGTCGGCGATCTCGAAGGCGGTGCCGAGCGCGTCGCGCAGCGCGCCGTTCGCGCCGTCCACCTCGGCGAAGCCGATGCTCACCCCGACCGGGGTGCCGGGCACCAGGGACTCCCAGTCCTCGGTGCGGACGGCCGCGTCGATCCGCCGGGCCACGTCGGCGGCCTCGGTCATCCCCGCCCCGGTGAGCACCACCACGAACTCGTCCCCGCCGTAGCGGGCCACGAAGTCTCCCCGGCGCATCACCCGGTTGATCACCCCGGCGATGCGTTGCAGGACCAGGTCGCCCGAGTGGTGGCCGTGTGAGGTGTTGACCGCCTTGAAGCCGTCCAGGTCGCAGACGCCGATCACCACCCGCTCGCCGCGCGAGGTCACCGAGGCGATGTAACGCTCCAGCCGGCGCCGGTTGGGCAGGCCGGTCAGCGGGTCGGTCAGCGCCTCGCCCTCGTACCGGGCGGCCTCGCGGCGCATCTCCTCGTGGTCGATCCGGGCGGCGATGCCGTCGATGTACACGTCCCGCAGCCGGTCGTTGCGCTGCGCGGCCAGCCGGAACGCCATCCGGTCGGCCCGGTGCGCCGCCACGTGGTCGCCGGCCCGGGCGTACGCGATGCTGCGCAGCCGGGACGGCTCGGCCGCGCCGAGCGTCTCGTTGGAGACCAGGGCGGTGTCCAGCCGGGTGATCGCCTCGATCGGTCGGCCGCCGGCGACCGCCAGGCAGACCTGGCCGAGTTGCCGCATGTCCCGGGCGCGGGCGCTGTCCCCGCCGTGGCCGAGCAGCCGGACCGGGTCGGCCTCTGTGCCGGTCTCCAGCGGGTCGCCGAGGGCCGCCCGCCGGGCCGCCGCGTAGCCGTACGCGGCCAGGCTGCTGGGGCGGATCCGGTCGCTCCGGCCGTCCCGGACGAACCGGTTCAGGTCGGTGGCGATGTCCCGCAGCACCCGCAGGCAGCCGTCACTGTCGCCGTTGTGGTCGAGGGCGACCGCGTTGCGCAGCCGGATGCCCGGCGCGGCGAAGACCTCCTCGGGGATGCCGGCGGCCAGCCCGTGCTGCCGGGCCCGTTCGATCGCGCCGAGGGCGTAGCCGTGGAAGCTGAGGTACGAGTAGGCCATCGCCAGGTCGTGCCAGCCCCAGGCGGTGTCCCGGTCCCGCTCCTCGGCCGCGCCCAGTGCCCGGGCGGCCCGGACCAGGTGGGTGACGCACCGGTCCAGCGCGCCCTGGTGATGTGCGGCCAGCGCGGCCAGCGCGTTGAGGTGCCCGTGCAGGTACGGCTCGGGCAGGTCGCGGACGGCGGTGGACGCCTCCTCGATGGCCCCGGTGAACTCGGCCGTCCGGCCGAGATTGATCAGCGCGCAGAGGCGCTGCACGAGCGCGTCGGCGCGGGTGTGCGGGTCGGTGGTGGTGCGCAGCACCCGTTCGAGCAGGCCGCACGCCTCGGCGGACCGGCTCGACTCCTGTAGAGCGCGGGCACGCTGGAGAGCGTCAACCTGGTCATCGACCCGGTCGAGCCACCCCACCTGCGAACCTCCTGTCGGTGTGCGTCGGGACGCACCCGCTCGTGGCGTGACCCGCGACGCTTCATGATTATGTCGTGACCTTCCTTCCGCGCCACCCCTCCGAAGGGACAGAAGGCGAGCGACCCTCGCTCGCCGTGGCCCGCGCCACCCGTGTCCTGGCCGCCGCCGGGGTGGCCTCGGCCCGGGCCGAGGCGGAGCTGCTCGCCGCGTACGTGCTGGACGTGCCCCGGGGCCGGCTGGCGCTGGCCGACGGCTTCACCGCCGCCCAGCGGGAGCGGTTCGAGGCACTGGTCGCCCGCCGGGCCGACCGGGAGCCGTTGCAGCACCTCACCGGCCGGGCCGGCTTCCGGCACCTGGAGCTGGCGGTCGGGCCGGGGGTCTTCGTGCCCCGGCCGGAGACCGAGCTGCTCGCCGGCTGGGGGATCGACGCGGCCCGGACCCGGCCGGCGCCGCTGGTGGTGGACCTGTGCAGCGGCTCGGGGGCGATCGCGCTCGCGGTCGCCCAGGAGGTGCCGGGCGCCCGGGTGGTGGCCGTGGAGCGGTCGCCCGCCGCGTTGGGGTGGCTGCGGCGCAACGCCGCCGACCGGGCCGCCGCCGGGGACCGGCCGGTCGAGGTGGTCGCCGCCGACGTCACCGACCCGGAGCTGCTGGCCGCGCTGGTCGGCGAGGTGGACGTGCTGCTCTGCAACCCGCCGTACGTGCCCCGGGCGGTGGCCGTACCCCCCGAGGTGGCCGGGCACGACCCGGACGAGGCGGTCTTCGGCGGGGCGGACGGGTTGAGCGTGATCCGGCCGGTGCTGGCCCGCGCCGCGCAGCTGCTGCGCCCCGGCGGCGCGCTGGGCGTGGAGCACGACGACACCCACGGCGCGGCGGTGCCGGCGCTGCTCGCCGCCGACGCCGGGTACGCCGACGTGGCCGAGCACCGGGACCTGGTCGGGCGCCCCCGCTTCGCCACCGCGTCCCGGCGTACGGACGGCCCGCGCTCCGATGCGGCCCCGGCGTGGCAGACTGGCTCCTCGTGATGCTCTACGACTGTCGGTCGCCCGCCGACCGGGACCGCGGCATCGCCGCTGCCATCGAGGCGGTCAAGAACGGCGAGCTGGTCGTCCTGCCGACCGACACGGTCTACGGGATCGGCGCGGACGCCTTCACCCCGTACGCCGTCAAGGCGCTCGCGGATGCCAAGGGCGGCAGCCGGCAGGCGCCGCCGGTGCTGATCGGCTCCCGACACACGCTGGACGGCCTGGTCTTCTCGCTGCCGCGCGCCGCGCGTGACCTGGTCGAGGCGTTCTGGCCGGGTGCGCTGACCATCGTGGTGGAGCACTCGCCGAGCCTGGCCTGGGATCTGGGCGACGCCAGCGGCACGGTGGCGGTCCGGATGCCGCTGCATCCGGTGGCGCTGGAGGTGCTGCGGGAGACCGGCCCGATGGCGGTCGCCTCGGCGAACAAGGCGGGGCAGCCGGCCGCGTTGACCGCCGAGGAGGCCCGCGACCAGCTCGCCTACTCGGTCCGCGCCTACCTGGAGGCCGGGCCCTGCCCGGACCCGGTGCCGAGCACGATCGTCGACCTCACCGGCGAGGTGCCGCGGGTGCTCCGGCTGGGCGCGATCGGCCTGGACAAGCTCCGCGACGTGGCGCCGGACATCCTCGACGAGCGGGGGGCGTGAGTGCCCCCGTTCACCGTGCTGCATGTGTGCATGGGCAACATCTGCCGCTCGCCGATGGCGGAGCGGCTGCTGGTGCTCGCGGTCCGGGAGCGGCTGGGTCGGCTCGGCGTCGACCCGGCCAGCTCCGACGAGCTGCTGCACAGCCACAGCGCCGGGACCGGCGGCTGGCACGCCGGCGAGGAGATGAACCCGCCGGCGGCCCGGCAGGTGCTGGCGCGTGGCGGCGACGTGGTGGGCTTCGCCGCGCGCAAGCTGCGCTCGGATCTGATCGACGCCGCCGACCTGGTCCTCACCGCCACCGCCGACCAGCAGGAGTACGTGGTGGCGCTGCGGCCGGACGCCGCGTCCCGCACCTTCGTGCTGGGGGAGTTCGGCCGGCTGCTCGGGCTGGTGGACGACGCCGCCCTGCCGCCGGCGGAGGCCACCGGGGAGGCGGTGTACGCCCGCGGCGTGGCCCTGGTGGCGGCCGCCGACGCGGCCCGGCAGGGCGCGTCCGCGCTGCACTCCGACGACCTGGACGACCCGTGGGGTCGGGGCGACCAGTGCTTCAGCCGGGTGGCCGACGAGATCGAGGAGAGCGTCCACCCGCTCACCGCGGCGCTGCTGCCCGGATCCCCGCCCGGGTGAACCGGGCGCCGTGTCCCGTGTTCCGCACCGCGTCCCGCTCGCGAATTTCCTCCGGATTTCGGGAAAGGTGAGGGCGGAAGGGGCATTTCGGGCCATTCTGAATGGGTCCTGACGGCTCCTGCGGGGAGTGCTGATGATCCGGGCTCGATTTGACAAACTGTTCACCGTGGCGGTCGCCGGCGTGCTCGCCGGGCTGGTGCTGGCGGCGGCGGCCCTCCCGGTCGCCCTGGTGGTCGGGCTGGGCTTCGGCGCGCTCGCCACGCCCTACTCCGAACTGCCCGCCAGCCTGCGCACCCCACCCACCGCGCAGCGGTCCAACCTGTACGCCAACGACGGCCGCACCCTGATCACCTCGTTCTACACCGAGGACCGCGTCGAGGTGCCGCTGGAGAAGGTGGCGCCGGTGATGCGCCAGGCCATCGTCGCCGCCGAGGACGCCCGCTTCTACCAGCACCGGGGCGTCGACGTGCGCGGCGTGATCCGGGCCTTCACCGTCAACCGCAGCGGCGGCACGACCCGGCAGGGCGCCTCCACGCTGACCATGCAGTACGTGCGCAACGTGCTGGCCAGCGATCCCCGGCTGACCCGGGAGGAGCGCACGGCGGCCACCGAGATCACCGCCGCCCGCAAGCTGCGGGAGATGCGGTTCGCCCTGTCGCTGGAGCGGGAGCTGGACAAGGACGAGATTCTCCGGCGCTACCTCAACATCGCGTACTTCGGCGCCGGGGCGTACGGCATCGCGGCCGCCAGCAAGCGCTACTTCTCCACCGCGCCGGCGAACCTCACCCTGGCCCAGGCGGCCCTGCTCGCCGGCCTGGTCCGCTCGCCGGACACCGACGACCCGATCAACGGCGACGCCGACGCGGCGCTGGGCCGCCGGGCGTACGTGCTGGACCGGCTGGTCGAGGCGCAGCAGGTGCCGGCGGCCGAGGCGGCGGGGGCGAAGGCCGCCCCGCTGGCCCTGAGCCCCAGCCAGACCCCGAACGACTGCGCCGCCGTGCCGCAGGAGCAGAACGACTGGGGCTTCTTCTGCGACTGGTTCAGCCAGTGGTGGAGCGCCCAGCCGGCCTTCGGCGCCTCGACGGCGGAGCGGCAGGACACCCTGCGCCGGGGCGGCTTCCGGATCGTCTCCTCGCTGGACCCGGCCGTGCAGCGGGCCACCACGCGGCAGGTGCTGGACATCTACCGCGTCACCGACCGCCAGGCGGTGCCGACCGCGGTGGTCCAGCCCGGCACCGGCCGGGTGCTGGCCATGGCGGTGAACCGGAACTACAGCGTGGCCGACAACCCGAGCGGCCAGAAGAACTACCCGAACACGGTCAACCAGCTCATCGGCGGCGGCAACGGCATCGAGGGCTACCAGGCCGGCTCGACCTTCAAGCTCTTCACCATGCTGGCCGCCCTGGAGTCCGGCCTGCCGCTGGATACCAGCTTCACCGCCCCGAGCCGGATCGTCACCCGGTTCCCGAACGGCGCCGGCGCGGCCAGCTGCGACGGCTCCTGGTGCCCGGCCAACGCCACCCCCGACTGGATGGACGGGCCGCACACCATGTGGACCGCCTTCGGCCGCTCGGTGAACACCTACTTCGCCTGGCTGATCGAGCGGGTCGGCGCGGACCGGGTGGTGGAGATGGCCGAGCGGCTGGGCATCGTGTTCCGGGCCGAGGACGACGCCCGGCTGGCCCGCAACGGCGCGCGGAACTGGGGTCCGTTCACCCTCGGGGTCTCCTCGACCACCCCGCTCGACCTGGCCAACGCGTACGCCACGGTGGCCGCCGAGGGAACCTGGTGCGCGCCGCTGCCGGTCGTGTCGATCACCGACAGCGCCGGGCACGAGGTGGCCGCCGGCCGACCGGACTGCCGGCAGGCGGTCGACACCGACGTGGCCCGGGCGGCGGCGGACGCGGCCCGCTGCCCGGTCGGCGACCAGTCGATGTACAACCGCTGCGACGGCGGCACCGCGGAGCGGCTCCGCCTGCTGCTGGGCCGTCCGGTGGCCGGCAAGACCGGCAGCTCGGAGGGGTACGAGACCGAGACCGTGGTCGCGTTCACCCCGCAGCTCGCCGTCGCCTCGATCGCGGCGAACCCGGACAACCCCCGCGACGCGGTCGGCGCGACGGTGCAGGCCCGGATGGTCGACGCGGTGGGCCGGGTGCTCGGCGCCGCCCTGCAGGGCCAGCCCGTCCGCGACTTCGTCCCGCCCAGCGAGGCGGTCGCCTACCGCCGGACCGCCCCCCGCGACGGCAACTGACCCACGGCCACCCGGGATACCGACCGGGCGTGTCCCGGTCCGGAGCCACCAGGTCGCAGGAGCGATATGACGGTCAGGCATACCTGTGACTGACCGTCATATCGCTCAACCCGGCGTCCGTCACCACGGACATCACGCTCTGTGATGTGTGGTAACCCGTGGCTCGGTGACGAGGCATCTCACGGCTTCCGGTGTCCGGCCCATAGACTCCTTCGCTGTGGAGAACGCGAGGGACACCTTCTGGGGGCCGGACTTCCAGCAGCTCAGCACCGTCGACCCGGAGATCGCCGGGGTGGTGCTGGGCGAACTCGACCGGCTGCGCGGCGGCCTGCAGCTGATCGCCAGCGAGAACCTCACCTCCCCGGCGGTGCTCGCGGCGCTCGGCTCGACGCTGACCAACAAGTACGCCGAGGGCTACCCGGGCCGGCGCTACTACGGCGGCTGCGCCGAGGTCGACCGGGCCGAGGAGATCGGCATCGCCCGGGCGAGGGAGCTCTTCGACGCCGAGCACGCCAACCTCCAGCCGCACTCGGGGGCCAGCGCCAATCTCGCCGCGTACGCCGCCCTGGTGCAGCCCGGCGACACGGTGCTGGCGATGGAGCTGCCGCACGGCGGGCACCTCACCCACGGCAGCCGGGTGAACTTCTCCGGCAAGTGGTTCCACACCGTCGGCTACACCGTCCGGCGGGACACCGAGCTGATCGACTACGACGAGGTCCGCGACCTCGCCCTGGCGCACCGACCCAAGATGATCATCTGTGGGGCGACCGCCTACCCCCGGCTGATCGACTTCGCCCGGTTCCGGGAGATCGCCGACGAGGTCGGCGCGTACCTGATGGTGGATGCCGCGCACTTCATCGGGCTGGTCGCCGGCCGGGCCGTCCCGTCCCCGGTGCCGTACGCCGACGTCGTCTGCGCCACCACCCACA
Source organism: Micromonospora sp. NPDC050200 (assembly GCF_040656135.1). Taxonomy (NCBI): domain Bacteria; kingdom Bacillati; phylum Actinomycetota; class Actinomycetes; order Micromonosporales; family Micromonosporaceae; genus Micromonospora; species Micromonospora sp. NPDC050200. Next base: position 21,563 of record NZ_JBFALG010000034.1, on the reverse strand, counting down.
AGGTGCTCCGCGGCCCGCGCGGCGGCATGATCCTCTGCCGGGAGCCGCTGGCCGCCCGGATCGACAAGGCGGTCTTCCCGTTCACCCAGGGCGGCCCGCTGATGCACGCCGTCGCCGCCAAGGCGGTCGCGCTGCGCGAGGCCGCGCAGCCCGAATTCCGGGCGTACGCCGCTCAGGTGGTGGAGAACGCCCGGGCGCTCGCCGCCGGGCTGGCCGCCGAGGAGATGCGCCCGGTCTCCGGCGGCACCGACACCCACCTGGCGCTGGTCGACCTGCGCGCTACCGGGGTGACCGGTGCCGAGGCCGAGGCCCGCTGCGACGCCGCGACCATCACCCTGAACAAGAACGCGATCCCGTACGACCCGCAGCAGCCGATGGTCGCCTCCGGCATCCGGGTCGGCACGCCGAGCGTCACCACCCAGGGGATGGGCGTGCCGGAGATGCGGCAGGTCGCGTCGCTGATCGCCCGCGCGGTACGCACCGACCCGGCCGCACCCGGGGGTGCCGACACGCTCGCCGGGATCGCCGCCGAGGTCGCCGAGCTGGCCGCCGCCTTCCCGGCGTACCCCCGTGGCTGAGCCCGGGGTGCGCGCGCCGGACGCGGTCGCGGACCGGCGCTGGCGACTGCGCCACCTGCCGGTGCTGCTGCTCGCCTCGGCGGTGCTTGGCGCGGCGGCCGCCCTGGTCGGCGGGGTGACCGGCGGCGGCGACGCGGCGCTGGGCGCCGCGGCCGGGGTGGCCGTGACGGTGGTCAGCTACACCCTGACCACCGTGGTGCTGGCCTGGGCCGACGCGGTCAACCCGCAGCTGGTGCTCCCGTTCGGGCTGGGCCTGTACGCCGCCAAGTTCACCCTGCTGGGTGTCGTGATGGTGGCCGTGGCGTCGACCGGTTGGGGCGGGCTGATCCCGCTCTGCCTCGGCATCGCGGCGGGGGTGGCGGTCTGGACCGGGGTGCACATCTGGTGGCTGACCAGGATGCACCGCCGCGGGCTGTCCCGCTGACCGCCCGCCGCACACCGGCCGTGGTCGATCCGTGACGCGGTCCCACCTGGCGGGCGGCGCGCGTGTCTGTCCATGTTCGGTCATTTTCTGGCTGGCGGAAGGGGAGTAGCGTGCCTCCAGACGACTTCACCCGCCAGATACCCACACAACCACGGTTGTGCGGGGGGTGAGGCACAGCCTCGTATTCCCGGCTGATATCGTTCGCCCCGTCATGGCTGGTGACCAAACCCCCCGACCCACCGGCGGCCCGGACGATGTTCCGACCGGCGCCGGCCAGGGTTGGACCGCGCTCTCGTACCTCATCGGGGGCATGCTCGTGTGGGGTTTCATCGGCTGGCTGGTCGACCAGTGGCTCGACTCCGGTGGCATCGCCACCGGCATCGGCGTCGTGCTCGGCATGGCCGGGGGGATCATCCTGGTCGTCCGCCGACTCGGCACGCCTACTTAGGAAGGGACGCGGTGTTCGGACAGGCGAACGTCCTGGCAGCGGGCCAGGCGGCATTCCCACCCAGTGTGGAGGACTTCTACCTGCCCAGCATCCTGCCCTGGGGTGCGCACAACTCCTACTGGTTCACCAAGATCACGGCGATGGTGTGGATCGCCGTCGGTGTCCTGATCATCTTCTTCCTCGCCACCTACCGGAATCCGCAGTTGGTGCCGACGAAGAAGCAGTGGTTCGCCGAGTCGATCTACGGCTTCGTGCGGAACAACATCGCGGTCGAGATGATCGGGCACGCGGGGGTGCGGTTCGCGCCGTACTTCACCACGCTGTTCTGCTTCATCCTGCTGACCAACTTCTTCGCGATCCTGCCGCTGTTCCAGATCTCGCCGAACTCGCACATCGCCTTCCCGGCGTTCCTCGCGGCGATCAGCTACGTGCTCTTCATCTACGCCGGCATCAGGCACCACGGCTTCGGCAAGTTCGTCAAGAACTCGCTGATCCCGCCGGCGCCCTGGTACATCCTGCCGCTGCTGATCCCGATCGAGTTCTTCTCGACCTTCCTGGTCCGGCCGTTCTCGCTGGCCGTCCGTCTCTTCGCGAACATGTTCGCCGGCCACATGCTCCTGCTGGTCTTCACGCTCGGCGGCTTCGCGATGCTCAGCGCCAACGCCTGGCTGGCGCCGGTCTCGGTGCTGTCCTGGGTGATGACCATCGCGCTCACCTTCCTCGAATTCCTGGTGATCGTCCTGCAGGCGTACGTCTTCACGGTGCTGACCGCCAGCTACGTGCAGGGCGCGCTCGCCGACGAGCACTGATCCACTTCGTACCAACAGTTGTCGTCCCGCGTGACCGTCACGCGTGATAACCAGGAGGAACCAACCAATGGACGTTCTCGCCGCGGTTTCCGGCAGCACCGCCGCCATCGGCTACGGCCTCGCCGCCATCGGTCCCGGTATCGGCGTCGGCCTGGTCTTCGCCGCCTACATCCAGTCGACCGCCCGGCAGCCGGAGTCGTCCCGGATGACCCTGCCGTACGTCTGGATCGGCTTCGCCGTCATCGAGGCGCTCGCGCTGCTGGGCATCGCCTTCGGCTTCATCTGGCAGGGCACGCTTTCCTGATCCCGCCCTTCGACCGGGAGGTTTCCCATGTTCTTCCTCGCCGCTGAGGGTGGTGCAACGACCCACAACCCGATCATCCCTGCCTGGCAGGAGATCGTGGTCGGTGGGATCGCCTTCATCCTGCTCTGCGTCGTGCTGATGAAGTTCGTCTTCCCGCGCATGGAGCAGACGTTCCAGGCCCGGGTCGACGCGATCGAGGGTGGCATCAAGCGCGCCGAGGCCGCCCAGGCCGAGGCCAACCAGCTCCTCGAGCAGTACCGCGCGCAGCTCGCCGAGGCGCGGACCGACGCCGCCAAGATCCGGGACGACGCCCGGGCCGACGCCGAGGGCATCCGCCAGGACGTCCTCGCCAAGGCGCGGGAGGAGTCCGACCGGATCATCGCGGCCGGCAAGGAGCAGCTCGCCGCCGAGCGGGCCACCATCGTGCGTGAGCTGCGCACGGAGGTCGGCACGATCGCGGTGGACCTGGCCAGCAAGATCGTCGGTGAGTCGCTCGCCGACGAGGCTCGTCGCAAGGGCACCGTCGACCGGTACCTGAGCGGTCTCGAGAGCGCGGGGGCCCGCTGATGCAGGCCGCCAGCCGGGAGTCGTACAAGGTCGCGGCCGAGCGCCTCGACGCGTACGTCCGCGGCGCGGAGCCGTCGGTGGTGGCCTCCACCGCCGACGACATCCTCTCCGTCGCCGATCTGCTGCGGCGCGAGCCGCGGCTGCGCCGGGCGCTGTCGGACCCGGCCCGGTCCGGCGCGGACCGGGCCGGCCTGCTCGGCGACATGCTGCGGGGCAAGATCGGCGCGGACGCGCTCGACCTGCTCGCCTCGCTGGTCTCCGGCCGGTGGTCGGCGCCGTCGGAACTGCTCGACGGCACCGAGCGGCTCGGCGTGGAGGCACTGCTCGCCAGCGCCGACTCCTCGGGTGACCTCGGTGAGGTCGAGGACGAGTTGTTCCGCTTCGGCCAGGTGGTCTCCGGTCAGTCGGCGCTGTCCAACGCGCTGTCCGACCCGATCGCCCCGGTCGGACAGCGGGCCGCGCTGGCCCGTGAGCTGCTCGCCGCCAAGGCCCGCCCGGTGACCGTCCGCCTCGTCGAGGCGGCTCTCGGCGGGTTCGGGGGACGCTCCTTCACCGGGGCGCTCACCCGGCTGGTCGAGCTGGCCGCCGACCGGCGGGACCGGCAGGTCGCGTACGTGACCGTGGCCGCCCCGTTGAGTGACGAGGAGGAGCGACGCCTGGGTGCCCGCCTCTCCGCGATGTACGGTCGAGAGGTTTCCGTCAAGCAGACGGTTGACCCGGAGGTGCTCGGTGGGGTGAGCGTGCGGGTCGGTTCCGACCTGTACGACGGCACCGTCCTGCGCCGCCTCAACGAGACCCGTAACGCGCTCGCGAAGCGCTGACCAGCGTCTCCGCAGCCCCCTGATCGACGCCATTCGGACCGGTCGGTACTAGGTATCCCGGGACCCTGATACTTAAGGAAGCAGAGGATGGCCGAGCTGACCATCTCGACGGAGGAGATCCGCGGCGCCCTGGAGCGCTACGTCTCCTCCTACACCGCCGAAGTCTCCCGCGAGGAGGTCGGCACCGTCGCCGACGCGGGCGACGGCATCGCCCACGTCGAGGGCCTCCCCTCGACCATGACCAACGAGCTCCTGGAGTTCGAGGACGGCACGCTCGGTGTGGCGCTGAACCTCGACGTCCGGGAGATCGGTGTCGTCGTCCTCGGTGACTACGGCGGCATCGAAGAGGGTCAGCGCGTCAAGCGCACCGGCCGGGTGCTTTCCGTGCCGGTCGGCGACGCCTTCCTCGGCCGCGTGGTCAACGCGCTCGGCCAGCCGATCGACGGGCTCGGCGACCTCGCGAACGAGGGCTTCCGTGAGCTGGAGCTCCAGGCCCCGAACGTGATGTCCCGGCAGTCCGTCTCCGAGCCGCTGCAGACCGGTCTCAAGGCCGTTGACGCCATGACCCCGATCGGCCGGGGGCAGCGGCAGCTGATCATCGGTGACCGGAAGACCGGCAAGACCACCGTTGCGCTGGACGCCATCCTCAACCAGCGGGACAACTGGCGCTCCGGCGACCCGAAGAAGCAGGTCCGCTGCATCTACGTCGCCATCGGCCAGAAGGCGTCCACCATCGCCTCCATCAAGGGCCAGCTGGAGGAGGCCGGCGCGATGGAGTACACCACCATCGTGGCCTCCCCGGCCTCCGACCCGGCCGGCTTCAAGTACCTCGCCCCCTACACCGGCTCGTCCATCGGGCAGCACTGGATGTACGGCGGCAAGCACGTCCTGATCGTCTTCGACGACCTGAGCAAGCAGGCCGAGGCGTACCGGGCCGTGTCGCTGCTGCTGCGGCGCCCGCCGGGCCGCGAGGCCTACCCGGGTGACGTCTTCTACCTGCACTCCCGTCTGCTGGAGCGCTGCGCCAAGCTCTCCGACGAGCTGGGCGGCGGCTCGATGACCGGCCTGCCGATCATCGAGACGAAGGCCAGCGACATCTCGGCCTTCATCCCGACCAACGTCATCTCGATCACCGATGGCCAGATCTTCCTCGAGACCGACCTGTTCAACCAGGGCGTCCGGCCGGCCATCAACGTCGGCACCTCGGTCTCCCGGGTCGGTGGCGCCGCGCAGGTGAAGCCGATGAAGAAGGTCGCCGGTTCGCTCCGGCTCAACCTGGCCCAGTACCGCGAGCTGGAGGCGTTCGCCGCCTTCGCCTCCGACCTGGACAGGGCCTCCCGCGCCCAGCTGGAGCGCGGTTCCCGCCTGGTCGAGCTGCTCAAGCAGGCGAACTACGCGCCGTACCCGGTGCAGGAGCAGGTCGTCTCGGTCTGGGCCGGCACCGAGGGCAAGCTGGACGACATCCCGGTGGGCGAGGTCCGGCGCTTCGAGTCGGAGTTCCTCCAGTACCTGCGCCACAAGCACGAAGGCGTCCTCGCCGCGATCGCGGACAACAAGTGGGACGACGAGATCATCGGCTCGCTCGACTCGGCCATCACCGAGTTCAAGCAGCTCTTCCTCGGCAAGGAGGACGAGCAGCGGATCAACGAGGCGCCGGCCAAGCCGCTGGAGGGCGAGGAGAACCGCGAGTCGGTGACCCGCTTCCGGGACGGCTCGACCGACCGCCCGGTAGAGAGCTGACCCATGGCGGCCCAGGTTCGCGTTCTTCGTCAACGGATCCGCTCGGCGAAGTCGATGAAGAAGATCACCAAGGCGATGGAGCTCGTGGCGACGAGCCGGATCGCCAAGGCCCAGGCCCGGGTGGCGGCGTCCCTGCCGTACGCCCAGGCCATCACCGGCGTGCTCACGGCGCTGGCGTCCAACGCGCGGATCGACCACCCGCTGCTCACCCCGCGCGAGCGGGTGCGGCGGGCCGGCGTCCTGCTGGTCACCAGCGACCGGGGTCTCGCCGGTGGTTACAGCTCCAACGCGATCAAGACCGCGGAGTCGCTGATCGCCCGGCTGAAGGCCGACGGCAAGGAGCCGGTGCTCTACGTCATCGGGCGTAAGGGCGTCACGTTCTACCGGTTCCGCAACCGGCCGATCGAGGCGAACTGGACCGGCTTCTCCGAGCAGCCGTCCTTCGCCGACGCCCGTCAGGTGGGCGAGACGCTGATCAAGGCGTTCACCGCCGGCGCGGACGACATCGACGGCGGAGCCGGGGCGGACGGGGTGCTCGGGATCGACGAGCTGCACATCGTCTACACCGAGTTCCACTCCCTGATGACCCAGACGCCGGTCGCGAAGATCATCGGGCCGATGCAGGTCGAGGACCGTCCGCGGTCCGAGGGTCTGCTGCCGGCGTACGAGTTCGAGCCGGAGGCGGACGCGCTGCTCGACGCGCTGCTGCCGAAGTACATCAACACGCGGATCTACGCGGCGTTGATCGAGTCGGCGGCGAGCGAGTCGGCGGCTCGGCGGCGGGCGATGAAGAGCGCCACCGACAACGCCGAAGAGATGATCGAGAAGTACACGCGTGAGATGAACACGGCCCGCCAGGCCGGGATCACCCAGGAGATCAGCGAGATCGTCGGCGGCGCGAACGCGCTCGCCGCGTCGGGAAGTGAAGTGTGATGACTGCCCCAGTAGAGACCAAGACGGCCACGGGTCGCGTGGTCCGGGTCATCGGCCCGGTCGTCGACGCCGAGTTCCCGCGCGACGCCATGCCGGCCCTGTTCAACGCCCTGAACGTCGACGTGACGCTCTCCGGCGGCGAGAAGACGCTGACCCTGGAGGTCGCCCAGCACCTGGGTGACAACATGGTCCGCGCCATCTCGATGCAGCCGACCGACGGTCTGGTCCGCGGCACCGAGGTGCGCGACAGCGGCTCGCCGATCAGCGTGCCGGTGGGCGACGCGGTCAAGGGTCACGTCTTCAACGCGATCGGCGAGTGCCTCAACCTCACCGAGGGCGAGACACTGAACCCGGACGACCGGTGGGGCATCCACCGCAAGGCCCCGGCCTTCGCGGACCTGGAGCCGAAGACCGAGATGCTGGAGACCGGCATCAAGGTCATCGACCTGCTCGCCCCGTACGTCAAGGGCGGCAAGATCGGCCTGTTCGGCGGCGCCGGCGTGGGCAAGACGGTGCTCATCCAGGAGATGATCACCCGGGTCGCCCGGAACTTCGGTGGTACCTCGGTCTTCGCCGGCGTGGGTGAGCGCACCCGTGAGGGCAACGACCTCATCGCCGAGATGACCGAGTCCGGCGTCATCGACAAGACCGCGCTGGTCTACGGCCAGATGGACGAGCCGCCGGGCACCCGGTTGCGGGTGGCGCTGTCCGCGCTGACCATGGCGGAGTACTTCCGCGACGTGAAGAAGCAGGAGGTGCTGCTCTTCATCGACAACATCTTCCGCTTCACCCAGGCCGGTTCCGAGGTCTCCACGCTGCTCGGCCGCATGCCGAGCGCCGTGGGTTACCAGCCGACCCTGGCCGACGAGATGGGCGAGCTCCAGGAGCGGATCACCTCCGTCCGGGGCCAGGCCATCACCTCGATGCAGGCGATCTACGTGCCCGCCGACGACTACACCGACCCGGCGCCGGCCACCACGTTCGCCCACCTGGACGCGACCACCAACCTGGAGCGGTCGATCTCCGACAAGGGCATCTACCCGGCCGTGGACCCGCTGGCGTCCTCGTCCCGGATTCTCGCCCCGGAGTTCGTCGGCCAGGAGCACTTCCAGGTCGCCACCGAGGTGAAGCGGATCCTGCAGCGCTACAAGGACCTGCAGGACATCATCGCCATCCTCGGTATCGAGGAGCTCTCCGAGGAAGACAAGATCACCGTGCAGCGCGCCCGGCGGATCGAGCGCTTCCTGTCGCAGAACACCTACGCCGCCGAGCAGTTCACCGGCGTGCCGGGCTCGACGGTCCCGATCAGCGAGACCATCGAGGCGTTCAAGAAGATCAGCGAGGGCGAGTACGACCACTTCCCCGAGCAGGCCTTCTTCATGTGCGGCGGTCTGGAGGACCTGGAGCGCAAGGCGAAGGAACTGATGTCGGAGGGCTGAGAACTCCGTCACAGCGAACGAAGGCCACCCCGGCTCGCCGGGGTGGCCTTCGGCCTGTCCAGGCCTGTTCGGGCCCGGTGTCCGGTTGCCGGGTGAGCGCTTCCCACGGCGGCGCGGTACCGTTTCGGGCGCGACGCCCGCGAACCGGCGTCGATCCGGTGCAACTTTTCGGCTGCGTACGCCCGTCTCCAGAGTCGTGGGCGTGACGACGAATGGAGAAGCTCGTGGGTAAGGCCGGCAAGGGCGGCGGCAAGCCGTCCATGTGGTCGGGCGTGCCGCGGTGGGCCAGGACGTGCACCGTCTTCGGCGCCGTGCTCATGCTGCTCAGCGGCGTGGTGCTGGTCGGCTACGAGGCGCTGCTGGCCCGGTACGAGGGCGCCGTCGGCAAGGCCGACCTCTTCGGCGACCAGGCGGCCGGGGCGCAGGAGCGCAAGAGCGACATCAAGGGCCCGCTCAACATCCTGCTGGTCGGCATCGACCCGCGCAAGCCGGAGACGCCGCCGCTGGCTGACTCGATCATGGTGCTGCACGTGCCGGAGTCGATGGACCGGGCGTACCTGTTCTCCATGCCCCGCGACCTCGTTGTCGACATCCCCAAATTCGACAAGGCCGGCTACCAGGGCGGCACCGGGAAGCTCAACGGGGCCATGTCGCACGGCAGCCTCGTGCAGGGGCAGAACCCGAGCGCCCCGCAGGGCTTCGAGCTGCTCGCCAAGACCGTGCAGAAGGTGACCGGCATCGAGCGGTTCGACGCCGGTGCGATCATCAACTTCACCGGCTTCCAGAAGATCGTCGACGCGATGGGCGGCGTCGACATGTACATCGAGCGGGACGTGACGTCGGAGCACCGCGAGCCGGACGGCACCCACCGCAAGGGCAACCCGAACGGCCCCGGCTACATCGGGCCGCAGGCGGAGTACAAGAAGGGCAACCAGCACCTGAGCGGCTGGCAGGCGCTGGACTACGTGCGGCAGCGCTACCCCAAGAACGGCGTCCCGGACTCCGACTACGGCCGCCAGCGCCACCAGCAGCAGTTCGTCAAGGCGATGGTCAAGCAGGCGTTCAGCGCGGACGTGGTGACCAACCCGATCAAGCTGGACAAGGTGATCCGGGCCGCCGGCCAGTCGTTGACCTTCAACGGCCGGGGCAGCAGCGTGGTCGACTTCGCCGTCGCCCTCAAGGGCGTCCGGGCGGAGAACGTCGAGCTGATCAAGCTGCCGGGCGGGGGGATCGGCACCGGCAACAATTACAAGGGCGAGCAGTTCGTGCCCGCCGTGAGCGACTTCTTCACCGCCCTGAAGAACGAACAGCTGGACGCGTTCCTGCTCGAACACCCGGAGTTCCGCAACCGGAACAAGTGAGCCCGCGCCACCGCCGGGCCGGCTTCCCGCCGGTCCGGCTCGGCGTGTCACCACGCCGGGTGGCGCAGGTCTCGCCACCCGCGTTGGGGAGCTCCCGGCGGCGGGACTAGACTTTCGGCAATCCGCCGCCGCAGCAAGGAGACAGCGTGGCACAGCAGCTTCACGTCGAGCTCGTAGCCGTCGAGGAGAAGGTCTGGTCCGGTGAGGCCGAGATGGTCGTCGCCCGGACGACCGAGGGTGAGCTGGGTGTGCTGCCGGGGCATGCGCCCCTGCTCGGCCAGCTCGCGGAGCCCAGCCAGGTCCGCATCAAGCAGGCCGGCGGCCAGCAGGTCGCGTACGACGTGGCCGGCGGCTTCCTGTCGGTGACCGGTGAGGGCGTCACCGTCCTCGCCGAGAGCGCCTCCCCGGCCACCCCGGCCCGCTGAGCCGACCCGCCGATGGAGATCGTGGAAGGGATCGGAATCGGCTTCGCGGTGATCGTCGCCGCAGCCCTGATCCTCTTCATCCGGCGGGCCCTCGTCACGCGTAGCGGAGGCATCATCCGGCTCGGCGTCCGGGTCACCACCGTACTCGACGGCCGGGGCTGGTCGCCCGGCTTCGGGCGGTTCGCCGGCGACGAACTCCGGTGGTACCGGATGTTCAGCTTCGCCCTGCGGCCCAAGCGGGTGCTCTCCCGCAAGGAGCTGGTGGTGGAGCGCCGGCGGCTGCCCGAGGGGCAGGAGCGCCTCTCCATGCCCGCCGACTGGGTGATCCTCCGGTGTACCAGTCACCACGCTCCGGTCGAGATCGCCATGGCGCGTTCCACCGTCACCGGATTCCTCAGCTGGTTGGAGGCCGCCCCGCCCGGGGCGGCCTCCCCGCGTCTGGCCTCCCAGGACTGGCCGGCCGCCTGACGTCAGGTGCGGAAGGGGCTCGCCGCCTGGCGAGCCGCCTCTCCGACGGCCCGCGCGAGTCGGCACGCCCGGACCGCTCCGGGCCCAACCCGGCGGCGCGCCCGGGACTTCAGCGGGCCGTCCGCAGTGGTACACCAGGGCCGGCGGCACGTTCGCCCAGACCGTTCGGCCCACGGTCACCTCCTCGAAGAGCGCGTCCAGCAGCCGGCGGAACCGTCGCGCCGGCGGGGTGGGCCGCGCGTGCCGGTAGGCGAAGGTGGTGAAGACGCCGTTCGCACCGAGCGCGCCGACCACCGCGTCGAGGATGGCGCGCTGCCGCTGGGCGGGAAACGCCGCCCAGGGCAGCCGGAGGCGGGTGGCCCCGCACCGGGGTTGCGGCTGCTCAGTCGCCGGGAACGGGAGGTGCTGGCCCTGGTCGGCGCCGGTCTGTCCAATGCGGAGATCGGCGCGCGGCTGCACCTGGGGGTGACCACGGTGAAGACCCACGTGTCCGCCGCGATGGAGAAGCTGGAGCTGCGCAACCGGGTCCAGGCGGCCGTGGTGGCCCACCGGCTCGGGCTGGTCGACGACGACTTCCGTCCGGTCCCGGACCCGGAGGCGCCCTAGCCGGGGGCCGGGGCCTCCGTAGGGGGACGGCCGGCCACCAGGAGGAGCGCGGCCGGCCGCCGGGAGGACGGCGGAGCCACGCGACCGGGGCACGCTGGATCCGTGGCCTTCCTGGATTCGCTGCTCGACCGGCTCGGCGTCCTGCCGCCCGGCCAGGTCCTGCTGGTCGCCGCAGCGGTGCTCGCCGCCGAGGTCGGACTGCTGGTCGGGGTCGTGCTGCCCGCGGCCAGCACCATGCTCGCGGTCGGGCTGCTGGCCCGGGCCGGGGAGCTGGACCTGGGCGTCGCCCTCGCGGTGACCACGCTGGCCGCCTTCGCCGGCGACCAGCTCGGCTACTGGGAGGGGCGGCTGCTCGGTCCGCGCGTCCGGAACGGCCGGGTCGGCCGGTGGATCGGGGCGGCCCGGTGGCGTCGGGCGGAGGCGCTGATCGCCACCAGGGGCGGCACGGCGGTGCTGGTGGGACGGTGGACCGCGTTCGCGCGGACGCTGGTGCCCCGGGTGGCGGGGATGGCCGGGCTGCCGTACCGGCGGTTCCTCCTCTTCGACGCCCCGGCCGTGGCGGTCTGGGTGCCGGGGACGGTGCTGCTCGGCTGGGCGGTCGGCGCCGTACCGGCCGGGCTGCCCGCCGCCGGGGTGGCGTTCGTCGCGGCGGTCGCCGTCGCGGTGGGGCTGCCACGGGTACGCCGTCGACGGTCCGCCGGGCGGCGCTGCCCGCGACCGGCTCGCCGCCCGCGCGGGCTGACCGGACGCGTGCCGGGCTCCCGCCGGCCGGGTGCCGCGCACGGCGCCCCGACCCGACGGGGGCCGCCGACCGTTCCTGACCGGTCCCGGCCGTTCAGCCGGTCGAGGCGACCAACTCGACTTCGTACCCCTGTCCGTCGCTGAGGTAGGCGGCGTACGTCCCGGGGCCGCCGGCGTGCGGGTGCCGGTCCGGGAAGAGCAGTTCCCAGCCGTGCGCCGGTGCGGCCGCGACCAGCCGGTCCACCGCGGCGGGCGGACCGGCGTGGAAGGCCAGGTGGTTGAGCCCCGGCGCCAGCCGGTCGTGCACCCGCCCGGAGAGCGCCGGCGACTCCTCCAGCACCAGGTAGGTCGGGCCGAGCCGCCAGGACCGGCCGGCCGGCCAGTCCTGGTACGTCGTCCAGCCCAGCTCCCCGAGGAGCCAGCCCCAGCTGGGTTTCGCCGCGTCGAGGTCGGGCACCCAGACCTCGACGTGGTGCAGCGCGCCGGCGCTCAGCGCTCACCGCCCGGCACCCATAGCACATCTCCGTTCGGATTTGCCGTTCTTGACAGGATGAAGAGCAGATCCGAGAGGCGGTTGAGATACTTTGCCGGAAGGGAGCTGGTGCGATCCGGGTCGTGCGCGACCAGTGCCCAGGCGGCCCGTTCGGCGCGCCGGGCGACCGTCCGTGCCACGTGCAGCAGTGCCGCGCCAGCGGTGCCGCCGGGGAGGATGAAGGAGTCGAGCTTGCTCAGGCGTGCGTTGTACTCGTCGCACCAGCTCTCAAGGCGCTCCACGTACTCCTCGGTGACCCGCAGCGGCGGGTACTTCGGGTCCGGCTCGACCGGGGTGGCCAGGTCGGCGCCCACGTCGAACATGTCGTTCTGGATCGACCCCAGCACCGCTCGGAGCTCCTCGTCGAGCTGCCCCAGGGCGAGCGCCACGCCGATCGCGGCGTTGCACTCGTCGACGTCCGCGTACGCGGCGATCCGGGGGTCGGTCTTCGACACCAGCTCGTTGTTGCTCAGCCTGGTCATGCCGGCGTCGCCGGCCTTGGTGTAGATGCGCGTGAGGTGGACGGCCATGACGCACAGCCTACGGATACCGGACCTGACGATCCCGGCCCGGCCGGGCCCGGCCCCCGGGTGGCCGGGCGGAGCGGGGCCCGGTGACGCCGGTGACCTGGCGGTCAACGACGTCGACGTCATCCGGGTCGACGGCGACGCCCGCCTGGCCGGCACGGTGCACGTGGTCGGGGCCAAGAACTCCGCGCTCAAGCTGATGGCGGCGGCGCTGCTCGCCCCGGGCCGCAGCGTGATCACCAACGTTCCCCGGATCACCGATATCGCGATCATGGGAGAGGTGCTGCGCCGGCTGGGCTGCGGCGTGCGGTTCGAGGCCGACGATCCGGTCGACCCGATGGTCGCCCTGGGCGGGGTCGCCCGGTCCCGCTCGGTGGTCATCGACGTGCCCGAGCGGCCCGGCGCGGAGGCCGACTACGACCTGGTCCGCCGGCTGCGCGCGTCGATCTGCGTGCTGGGCCCGCTGCTGGCCCGCCGGGGGCACGTGCGGGTGGCCCACCCCGGCGGGGACGCGATCGGCTCCCGCGGGCTGGACATGCACATCTCCGGGCTGACCCGGATGGGCGCCGACATCTCCGGTGAGCACGGCTTCGTCATCGCCTCCGCCCCGGACGGCCTGCACGGCGCGGAGATCGTGCTGGACTTCCCCAGCGTGGGGGCCACCGAGAACCTGGTGATGGCGGCGGTGCTGGCCCGGGGCGTGACGGTGATCGACAACGCGGCCCGCGAGCCGGAGATCGTCGACATCTGCACCATGGCCAACCAGATGGGTGCCCGGATCTCCGGCGCGGGCACCTCCACCCTGCGCATCGTCGGGGTGCCCGAGCTGCGTCCGGTGCGGCACGCCACGGTGGGGGACCGGATCGTCGCCGGCACCTGGGCGTTCGGCGCCGCGATGACCCGGGGGGACGTCACCGTCACCGGCCTGGACCCGGCCTACCTGGAGGTCGCGCTGGACAAGCTGGTCTCGGCCGGCGCCCTGGTGGAGACCCGCGGCGACGCCTTCCGGGTACGCGCCGACGACCGGCCCGCCGCTGTCGACGTGGTCACCCTGCCGTACCCGGGCTTCGCCACCGACCTGCTGCCGATGGCGATCGGCCTGGCCGCGCTGAGTGACGGGGCCTCGCTGATCACGGAGAACATCTTCGACGGCCGGTTCATGTTCGCCAACGAGATGATGCGGCTGGGGGCGGACATCAAGACCGACGGCCACCACGCGGTGGTACGGGGCCGCGACCGCCTCTCCGGCGCCCCGGTGCGCGCCACCGACATCCGGGCCGGCGCGGGCCTGATCATCGCGGGGCTCTGCGCGCAGGGGGTCACCGAGGTGTCCCACGTGCACCACGTCGACCGGGGCTACCCGGACTTCGTGGCCGACCTGCGGGCGCTCGGTGTGGAGGTGGAGCGGGGGACCACGCCGGAGGCGCCGGACCTCACCATCTGAGGGGGCCCGCCGCCGCGCCGGGGCCTTAGCCGTCGTTCAGGCTCGCCGACTAGGGTGCAGACAGACACTCAATCGCAGCGAGGGAGAAGCAGATGGCGGGTCGACTCGCGGTCGTCGGTGCCGGGCTGATGGGTTCGGGCATCGCCCAGGTCGCGGCGCAGGCGGGCTGGCAGGTGACGCTGCGCGACCTGGACGACGCGGCCACCGGGCGGGGCGTCGACGGCATCCGGAAGTCGCTGGAGAAGTTCGCCGAGAAGGGCCGCATCGACGCGTCCGAGGTCGAGGCGACGCTGGGTCGGATCACTCCCACCACCGACCTGGAGGCGGTCGCCGACGCGGACATCGTGGTCGAGGCGGTCTTCGAGCGGCTGGAGATCAAGCACGAGGTGTTCCGCGCGCTGGACAAGATCTGCAAGTCCGACGCGGTGCTGGCCACCAACACCTCGGCCATCCCGGTGACCCAGATCGCCGCGGTGACGCAGCGCCCGGAGTCGGTCGTCGGCACCCACTTCTTCTCGCCGGTGCCGATGATGAAGCTCTGCGAGCTGGTCCGGGGCTACAAGACCAGCGACGAGACCCTGGCCCGCTCCAAGGCGTTCGCCGAGGGAATCGGCAAGACCGTGGTGGTGGTCAACCGGGACATCGCCGGTTTCGTCACCACCCGGCTGATCTCGGCGCTGGTCGTCGAGGCGGTCAAGCTGGTCGAGTCCGGCGTGGTGTCGGCGGAGGACCTGGACACCGCCTGCCGGCTCGGCTTCGGCCACGCCATGGGCCCGCTGGCCACCACCGACCTGACCGGCGCGGACGTGCTGCTGCACGCCTCGAAGAACATCTACACCGACACCGCCGACGAGAAGTTCTTCCCGCCGGAGCTGCTCCAGCGCATGGTCACCGCCGGCGACCTGGGGCGCAAGACCGGCAAGGGCTTCTACACGTACTGAGTCCGGTCAGACGGCAGGGGCGGGCACCGGGCGCCCGTCCCTGTGTCGTCGTCAGCCGTCGCGCTTGGTGGTCCAGCGGAAGGTGGTCAGGCAGAGCACCAGGCCGATCACGCACCACAGCGCCAGCACCAGGGCGACCCGGCCCAGCTCGAACGAGCCGGCCGGTTCCTGGGCGCCGAAGCTCTCCGGCAGGAAGACCGCCCGCAGCCCCTGGCACATCCACTTGAGCGGGAAGAGCGCCGCCGCCTGCTGCATCCAGGCGGGCAGCTCGGTGAAGACGAAGAACACCCCGGAGATGAACTGGAGCACCAGGGAGACCGGGGTGACCACGGCGGAGCCGCTGCGCGCGGTGCGGGCTAGCGAGGAGATGGCGATCCCGCACAGGGTGCAGGCGGTCACCCCGAGCACGGCGACCCAGCCGAAGGTGAACCACTTCGCGGCGGTGCCCGGCAGGTCCAGGTCGAACAGCGCCACGGCCACGGCCAGGAGCAGCGCGGTCTCGGCGACGCCGATCGCCACCACCATGATCACCTTGCCGGCGAACCAGACCCACTTCGGCATCGGGGTGCCCCGGTAGCGCTTGAGCACCCCCCGGTCCCGCTCGATCGGGATCCAGATGCCGAGGTTCTGGAAGCTCACCGTCATCAGCCCGGTCGCGATCATGCCGGTGATGAAGTACTGGGTGAACTTCACCCCGCCGCTGATCGTGCCGTCGAAGATCGAGGCGAAGATCAGGATCATGATGATCGGGAAGCCCATCGTGAAGACGACGGATTCCCGGCTGCGCAGGAACTGGGTGATCTCCAGCCGGCCCTGCCGCAGCGCGAGGGCGCCGGGCTTCACCCGCCGGCCACCGGTGGCGGCGACCGGGGCCGCCGGCTTCGTCGTGGTCGTCATCAGTGTCCGATCATCCGCAGGTAGACGTCTTCCAGGGTCGGCCGGGTAACCGTCAGGCCGGGGACCTCGCCGCCGAAGCGCCCGGCCAGCTCCGCCACCAGGGCCGTCGGCGTCGCGCTCTCCACGCTCTCCGGCAGACCCTCCGGGGTACGCCAGGAGACGGTCGCCAGGGCCTCCTGCCGGTTGCCGAGCTGGTTCGGCGGGGCCACCTCGACCAGCCGGCCGCCGGCGATCACCCCGACCCGGTCGGCGAGTGACTCGGCCTCGTCCAGGTAGTGGGTGGTGAGCACGATGGTGGTGCCGGCCGCCGCGAGGTCCCGGATCAGTTCCCAGAACTCCCGCCGGGCCTCCGGGTCGAAGCCGGTGGTCGGTTCGTCGAGGAAGAGCAGCTCGGGGCGGCCGATGATGCCCAGCGCCACGTCGAGGCGGCGCTTCTGCCCGCCGGAGAGGGTGTGCGTGCGGGCCTTCGCCTTGCCGGTCAGGCCGACCCGCTCGACCACCTTGTCCGGGTCGTCCGCGTCCGGGTAGAAGCCGGAGAAGTGCCGGACCACCTCGGCGACGGTCAGCTCGTCGAACTCGCCGGTGCCCTGGAGCACGATGCCGACCCGGGAACGCCAGTCTCGGGCCGGGTGTCGTGGGGCGCGCGAGGAGCGAGCTTGCGAGCCCCGCAGTCGCGACCCGAAGACAAACTCAGGGTCGCTGCCCAGCACGGAAACCTCGCCGGCGTCGCGCTGCCGGTAGCCCTCCAGGATCTCCACCGTGGTGGTCTTGCCCGCGCCGTTCGGGCCGAGCAGGGCGAACACCTCACCGCGCCGGACGTCGAGGTCGACCCCCGCCACCGCGACGTTGTCGCCGTACGCCTTGCGCAGTCCCCGTACGGAGATCGCGAGCTCGTCATCCATGACGTCCAGTGTGCGACCCGGCCGCCACCTGCGGCGGGCCGGGGTGTGGTGGTGTCGGCCATGTCGCGCCGCTCGTGCCCGGTGGTCCGCTCCATGGACGTGTGTGGTTTTCCACAGCCCGTTTTACTGAACGGTAACTTAGACTCCGGCCATGGACGAGAAGGCACTCCCGGGCCGGCTGCCGGAGCGCGACCGCCCCTGGGTGATGCGCACGTACGCCGGGCACTCCTCCGCCGCGGCCACCAACGCGCTCTTCCGGCGCAACCTCGCCAAGGGGCAGACCGGTCTGTCGGTCGCCTTCGACCTGCCGACCCAGACCGGGTACGACCCGGACCACGAGCTGGCCGCCGGCGAGGTCGGCCGGGTCGGGGTGCCGGTCGCCCACCTGGGCGACATGCGGGCACTCTTCGACGGCATCCCGCTGGCCGAGATGAACACCTCGATGACCATCAACGCGCCGGCGATGTGGCTCCTCGCCCTCTACGGCACGGTGGCGATGGAGCAGGGTCACACCGCCTCGATGCTCTCCGGCACCACGCAGAACGACATCATCAAGGAGTACCTGTCCCGGGGGACGTACATCTTCCCGCCGGCGGCGTCGCTGCGGCTGACCGCCGACGTCATCGCGTACACGCTGCGCGAGATGCCGCGCTGGAACCCGACGAACATCTGCTCGTACCACCTCCAGGAGGCCGGCGCCACGCCGGTGCAGGAGATCGGCTTCGCGCTGGCCACCGCCGTCGCCGTGCTCGACGCGGTCCGCGACTCCGGCCAGGTGCCCGCCGAGCGGATGGGCGACGTGGTGCAGCGGATCTCCTTCTTCGTCAACGCCGGGGTGCGCTTCGTCGAGGAGATCGCCAAGATGCGCGCCTTCGGCACCCTCTGGGACGAGATCGCCCGCCAGCGGTACGGCGTGCAGAACCCGAAGCAGCGCCGCTTCCGCTACGGGGTGCAGGTCAACTCGCTGGGCCTGACCGAGGCGCAGCCGGAGAACAACATCCAGCGCATCGTGCTGGAGATGCTCGGCGTCACCCTCTCCCGGGACGCCCGGGCCCGCGCGGTGCAGCTGCCCGCCTGGAACGAGGCGCTCGGCCTGCCCCGCCCGTGGGACCAGCAGTGGTCGCTGCGGATGCAGCAGGTGCTCGCGTACGAGTCGGACCTGCTCGAGTACCCGGACCTCTTCGAGGGTTCGCACGTGATGGCCGCGCTGGTCGACGAGATCGTCACCGGCGCCCGCGTCGAGCTGGAGAAGGTGCTGGAGATGGGCGGCGTGGTGGCCGCCGTGGAGACCGGCTACCTCAAGAGCGCGCTGGTCGCCTCGCTGGCCGACCGGCGCCGCCGGATGGAGTCCGGCGCCGACGTGGTGGTCGGCGTCAACCGGTTCACCGGGACCGAGCCGTCCCCGCTGACCGCCGCCGGGGCGGAGGCCGTCGAGCAGGTCGACCCGGCGGTCGAGGCGGCGGCCACCGCCTCCGTACGCGAGTGGCGGGCTGGGCGGGACGGCGCGGCGGTCGACGCGGCACTGGCCCGGCTCCGCACGGACGCCGCGACCACGACCAACCTGATGCTGGCGACGCTGGAGTGCGTGCGGGCCGGGGTGACCACCGGCGAGTGGGCCGGCGCGCTGCGCCAGGTCTTCGGCGAGTACCGGGCGCCGACCGGGCTGACCGGCGTGGCCGGGGTCGGCGGGGACGCCACCCTCGTCGCGGTCCGGGAGCGGGTCGCCGCCACCGCCAGGGAGCTGGGCAGCGGCCGGCTGCGGCTGCTGGTCGGCAAGCCCGGCCTGGACGGGCACTCCAACGGCGCCGAGCAGATCGCGGTACGCGCCCGGGACGCCGGCTTCGAGGTGGTCTACCAGGGCATCCGGCTGACCGCCGGGCAGATCGTCGCGGCCGCCGTCGAGGAGGACGTGGACCTGGTCGGCCTGTCGGTGCTCTCCGGCTCGCACCTGGCGGCCGTGCCGGCGGTGCTCGACGGGCTGCGCGCGGCCGGGCGCGGTGACCTGCCGGTGGTCGTCGGCGGGATCATCCCCGCCGGGGACGCCGAGGCGTTGCGGGTCGCCGGGGTCGCCCGGGTCTTCACCCCGAAGGACTTCGCCCTGACCGGCATCATCGACGAGTTGGTCGGCGTGATCCGGGAGGCCAACGGCCTGACCGGCTGACCCACGGCCCGCGCCGGCGCGACCGGGTCAACGGCCTGACCGGCCCGCGGCCGGCCGCTCACCTGCGGCTGGTCGCCGTGGTCAGCGGCTCTGGTACGTCATGCAGTCGGCCATGTCGTTGTCCGGGCCGACGGTGATCGCCGGGGCGCGGCACTCCAGCTCGGAGTTGTGCCGGCAGTCCGACCGGCTGCAGGCGCCCACCTGGGCGATGAGCTGCTCGAGCCCGCCCCGCACCGGCATCTCCACGAAGGTGTGGCAGTGGGCGTGGTCGCTGCTGCCGATCGTGATGGCGAAGGCGTGGCAGTCGTTGCTGCGGTTGTAGGCGCAGGACGCGACGGCGCACTCCTGCACCCGGGGCATCTCCATCGCTGCGGTCATGACGGCCTCCCTCTCGGCTCCTGCCCCGATGGTAGGCATTTGCCCGATTTTGGGGTGGACTTCCCGGGGACGGTCACCCACAGAGGCGCCAGGCCCCGTCCTCCTTGACGAGGCTCAACACCTGGGTGCGCTCACCGCCGGTCTCCGTCGTCAGCCGGACGGTGGCGGTGCCCCGCACCCGGCCGTTGGTGTTGTTGACGGCCAGCCCCGCGATGTCGTAGTCGACCAGTCGCGGCTCGGTCTCCTGCCGGCGGCTGAAGTCGGCCAGCGACGTCCGCTCCCGCTCCTCGCGGCAGAGCAGCTCGTACGCCCGCTGGTGGTCGCCGGCCCGGACGGCGTCCAGGTAGCTGGTCGTGGTGTCCCGGACCGGCCCGACCGCCTCCTTCGCCGCCCCGTAGACGAAGAAGCCGGCCGGCGGGCCGGGCCCCCGGCGGGCAGATCAGCTGTCCGCGTTGCGTCTCACCGGGCGGGGGTGGCCGGGCCGAGCACCTCGGAGAGGGGAGCCGGCTCCAGACCCCGCTCGGCCAGTCCGGCCAGGATGTGCGGCAGCGCCTCGTCGGTCATCGCCGCGTTCGCCTCGGTGACGTGCATGATGATCACCGAGCCGGGCCGGACCTGGCTCAGCACCGCCCGGACGATCGGCTGCCAGGCGGTGGCGAAGGGATCGCCGCTGACCACGTCGCCGTCCACCACGGTCAGCCCGAGCGGCGCCAGTTCGGCCAGCGCCGCCCGGTCGTGGCAGAGGCCGGGGAAGCGGAAGTAGCGGGTCTGCCGGCCGCCGTACCGGCCGATCACCTCGAAGGTCCGCGCCACGTCCCGGGTCATCTCCCGCCGGGGCAGCGTCGTCAGCTGGTAGCAGCGCGGGGTGAACGCCGCGTGCCCGTAGGTGTGGTTGGCCAGCTCGAACCGCGGATTGGCGGCCAGCCGGCGGGTCAGCTCCGGGTACTCCTCGACCCACTTGCCGGTGAGGAAGAAGGTGGCCGGCACCCGCTCGCGCTCCAGCAACTCGACGATCGTCAGGTTCGCGTACGACGGCGGGTGCGGCCCGCGCAACTGCCGGCGCATCGCGTCGGTCATGTCCGCGTCGAAGGTGAGCGCCACCCTGCCCCCGGTACGGGGACCGTGGTCGACCACCGGCGGCAGGGTGCCCGGCGTGGTCGCCCCGGGCAGGCCGCCGCCGTCCCCGGGCGGCCCGCTCCGATCGGGCGTCGGCGTCGTCCCACCCGGCCCGGTCGTCCCGTCCGGCCCGACCTGCCCCGCTGTGCCGTCGGGCCCGACCTGCCCCGCCGTGGCGTCCGGGGCGGCCGGACCGGTGGTGGCCGCGCTGCCGGGCATCCTGAGCACGGTCGCCCGTACCGGCGCCCGTAGCGGCGTGACGAGGAGCGCGACGACGGCGATCAGCGCGACCGCGACCAGCGGGACGCGGGAGTTCTTGACGTGCACTGCCTGATCATGGCAGTGCCGGCGGGATCGCGGTGGCCCCCTTTACGGATCCCTCCGTACCCGGCGCTCGGTGGATCGGTCCCGGTTCCATCTCGGCGGGTGACCCTTCCTCACGCGGTTGCTCGCTTGGCCCGCGCCAGGCCGGCTGATCGACGCCGTTCTCCACGCTGTGGCGCTGTCCGGGTGCGGTGAGCGACTCCGTATCGGCGCTGTGGCGGTGTCGGGGTGGGTGAGCGCCTCCCTGTCGGCGATGTGGCGGTGCCGGCAAGGGACGTGGGGTCCTGGGCCGCCGATCGGCGGGTGCTACGTCGCCGCCCCACCGGGCGGTCTCGTTCGACTGGGCACTTTTCCATGCCAAGCGGTATATCCGGATAGCGCCCACAGAGCATGAGGTGGGGCTCCGGCTGTCCGGCTCGACCGCGTCGGACCCGCGAGGGCGTCCGGGCGGGGAATGTCCGGTTCCACGGTCGATCCGGCGCGCCCAGGTGTCCCGGTCTGGGCCGCTCAGTATCGGCCTGTCCCGTGGCCGGCGGCACCCGGGCGGCGGAATGATGGCCGGCCCGGGGTCGTTACATCACCTGGACGATCGCAGCAGCAGTCCCCGCTGGCCTGGCCCGATGGCCGCCGCGGGGTGCGGGCCCCCGGGAATGGTGGTGGGCCGCCGGTCGTTACAC
>NZ_JBFALG010000033.1:0-80761 GCF_040656135.1 Micromonospora sp. NPDC050200 | reverse complement strand
ACAAGGTGTTCACGTTCCACACTGACAAGGCGACGATCGATGTCAAGGTCGTCAAGCTCCCGACGTACTCCACGCTCGAGGTGGTCGGGTTGGACCCCGCGCCGGGTGTGGATGTGCAGACGCTGCTGTGGGGCCCGCTGCCGACGAACATCACCCAGACGGTCGGTGAGGATGTCGGTGTCGTCGGTAACGACGCCTTCCGGTTCGGGTGGCGCCCGCTCAACGACAAGACCGTCGGCGCCTGGCCCAGGGAGTTCAACTCGTACGGGTTCGGTTCGGACGTCCGAGCCAACCCGTACGGCGCGGCAGGCACGCAGAACGACTGGAGTGCCGCAGCCAAGACGACGTGGGGCAGCATCCTGCGCGCCTACACCTACGACTACAGCAAGGTCCGGATACGGGACAGCCAGATCCCGACCGGCCCGCTGTCGGGATCCGAAGGTCAGATCGTCGGGTCGAAGCTGGCCTTGTTCGGCAGCTCACCGAACCTCGTGCTCAGCGTGCTCAGCCAGGTCGCCCAGGATCAGGGCCTGCCCTACCCGACCATCAACGGGCAATGGCAGAAGGTCGCCCAGGCGACCCGGCAGTCGTTCCTGACGCTGCACGACCTCAGTTCCGGAAACCTCGCCTCCGCCGTGAAATTCGCCCAGCAGGCGGGGATCAAGAACGTCTACTCCGTGCAGGGCGCCGCCGGGCCATGGGTGTCGACCGGGCACTACCAGTTCAACAGCAACTTCGGCGGTTCGGACGCAGCGGCGACCCAGATGGTGACCACAGCCGCCGCGAACGGGGTTCGGGTCGGCGTGCACACACTTTCCAACTTCATCGCCCCCAACGACCCCTACCTCGTGCCGTCGCCGGCCGACACGCGGATCACGGTGGGCAAGACGGTGAAGCTGACCCGCGCCCTCGCCGCGACGGACACGACCCTGTACGCCGATGGCGACTCGGGCGGCGGCGACTATGTCCTCGGTCGTCGGCTGCGGATCGGCACCGAGTTCGTCACGTTCTCCGGCGTGACCCAGCTCAGCGCCACCGAATGGCAGTTCACCGGCCTCGGCCGTGGGCAGTGGCGGTCCACCGCCGGCTCCTACGCCATCGGGACCAGCGCCACCCGGATCGCCCAGAACCAGTACGGCGGAGCGAGAGGCGACCTGCCGATCATCGACGAGATCGCCACCCGACTGGCCACCGTGTACAACACCACCGGCATCAGGAACACCTCGTACGACGGACTGGAGGAGGCGTCCTGGAACGGCTGGGGAGGGCAGGGTTTCGCACACCTGGTCAACGGCGTCTACCGTCAGCTCAACTCCAAGGACGGCTTCATCACCGAGGCCTCCAACCCGTCGTCCAACACGTGGGACGCCCAGTCGCGGATCAGCTGGGGTGGCATCGGGTGGTCCGACTCCAACTATGACCAGGTGACCAGGAACAACAACTTCTACCGGGCCAACTACCTCCCCGCCATGGGGGGATCGCTCCCGATTAACGGTAACCAGAACACGCTCAGTATCGGCAGCCGCGTCCGGCCAAGCTTCGGCCCGGGTCGAGTCGGGCGGCGCGGCGGTAGCAGATGACAGCTCAGGCCAGGCGGGTGAACGCTGCGAAGTGGTCGGCCTTGCGTTCGTAGCGGCGGGCCAGTCTGCGAACTCGGGAGACCCACTCCAGGCACCGTTCGATGACGTGGCGGTGCCGGCCCAACCGTTTCGACGACTCAATCCCTTTGCGGGCGATCCGGGCGATGATCCCACGTCTGGTCAGCACGACGGCAGGACCGGTAGTCGTAGCCGGTGGGAGTGGCTCACGGCATCCCCTCCGGGGCGGCCGCCGCCTGGCGGGCACCTCACTCGTATCCGATGCCGGGCGCGACGGGCGCTCGCACCATCCCGTCCGGGCCGACCGCCGCCTCACGGACCACCGGATTGCTGTAGACGAGGGACTCGTAGTACGAGGTGTTGGAGATGGCCATGCACAGATGTGCGTTGACGATGCCCGATCCGTGGACCTCCGCGCGGAGCTGGAAGCTGTCGGCGAGGTGCGCGATCCGCATGGCGCCGGTGATGCCGCCCTTGTACTGCGCGCTGGTCCGCACGTAGCCGGCCGCGCCTGCGGCGATGAAGTCCGCGACGTTCATGTGCGCGCCATCGGAGGTTTCGGCGACCAGCAAAGGAACATCGACGCGTTCGGCGAGCCGGCGGTAGGCGGTCACGCTGAACTCGCGCATCGGTTCCTCGTACCAGGTGTATCGGGCCTCCGACAGGGCCCTCCCGAGGTAGAGGGCGTCGGTGAGGTCGAAGCCTGCGGAGCCGTCGTACATCAGGGGGACGTCGTCGCCGACGTGTGCCCGTAGCTTCTGGCACAGTTCCGCGTCCGCGCGGGCGTCGCCCCAGGCGTGCAGCTTGATCGCGGGGTAACCCGCCGCCAGGCACTGGTCGGCGACGTCGAGGTACTCCTCCACACAGGAGAACGTCACCGTGCTGGCGTAAGCGGGAATGGCGTCACGGTAGGTGCCGAGGAGCTGATGAACGGGGAGGCCGGCTGCCTTCCCGGCCAGGTCCCACAGCGCGATGTCGACCAGCCCAAGGGCATAGATCGGGAGCTCTTCGATCCGGTCCAGCTCCCACAGGCGATGCCACAGGAGTTCCCGCCACAGCGGATCGTGTCCGATCAGGTCATCACGGATACGGCGCTTCACCAGGTCGGCCACGATGAGTCCGCGCGGCGTGTGCGCTTCGCCGGTCAGGCCGTCGTCGGTGTGGATACGCAGGATGCCGCCGACTGCCGGTCCCTCCGAGCCGGGCAGCCCGGCGCGCCATCGAAAGGGCGGTTGGGCCGGCAGGTCCACCAGGTCCAGGGTCACATCAGTGATTCGCATGCTGTCCTTCGCATCGGGAAGAGTCGTGGCCACCGGGAGGCACCGTCAGAAGGAGAAGAGGCGGTGGCGGATCTCCTGCTTGAACTGTTGCAATGTCGTGTCGATGTGCTCGGCCATCAGCATCGCGGCCTGCGCTTCGTCACCGACTGCGATCGCCTCGGCGATTGCCAGGTGCTGCCTTGCGGCCGCAACGGTTGGCCCGCCCGCGACTCCCGCCAGCCCGATCGCGCAGACCTGCCGCTGGAGCCGTTGCACGGCATCCACGCTTGCGGAGAAGAACATGTTGGACGCTGCGGCGCCGACCGCGCCATGGAACATCTCGTCGGTCCGGCTGAACTCCTCGATGTCGTTGCGGGCTGCCGCATCCGCCGTCTGCTGTGCCGCTTCGCGTAACGCCTTCACCTGGGTGGGGGTGGCCCGCTGCGCCGCCATGCGCGAGGTGGCGACCTCCGCGAAACGACGGAACTCGAACATCTCGTCCACCTGGTTCAGGTCGGCCGGCAGGAACTGGGAGAACGACTCCCGCCACAGGGCGCCGTCCGGCTCGGCGACGTAGATGCCACGCCCCTTCTGGACGGAAATCCGCCCGAGAGCGGAGAGAATCTTGACCGCTTCCCTGACGACCGTCCGGCTCATCTGCACGGCCTCCGCCAGGTCCCGCTCGGTGGGGAGGCGAGCACCCGGCTGGAGACGTTCTCTGACGATGTACTCGAGGATCCGCTCCGCAGCGATCTCGTAACCGGGGCGATAACCACCCGTCGCAGTCGACTGTTGCGCACCAAGTGACGGCAGGTCTGGTCCGGTCACCGCTCTCCCCCATCCGCGCCGGGCTGCCCGTGCCGGGTCCGGCACGGAACCAAGATACTTCTGACCTATCCGGTCGATTCGCCGAGTAAATCAGATCCATGAGGGTTGACGCAATGCCTCACCGGATCCATACTCGTCCCACTCGAGGTGACCCACGGGATGCTCCCCCGAGCCGCTCACGACCTGCGTTGGCCAGGCGGCCCGAGATCAGGCCTGCGGGAGCGCGCACACGTTTAGCGACTCCAGAAGAATCTGATACATCACGGAATCCTGAGAATCAGAAGAGGTGCTTGTATGCGTAGTAAGACAGGCAGCTGGTCAGACCGGGAGCGGGGCGGGGTGCGCCGGAGGTCGTTGGTCGCGGCCGTGGGCCTCGGGCTGCTGCTCAGCGCGACGGCCTGCGGTGGCGGGGATTCGCCCGGCAACGAGAAGGTGGAGCTCAGCTACCGCATCTGGGACAAGAACCAGCAGCCGGCCATGCAGCAGATCGTCGACAAGTTCCAGACGGCGAACCCGAACATCAGGGTCACCATCCAGCTCACCCCGAGCGCGGATTTCTGGACGAAGATGCAGGCCGACGCGACCGCCGGCAGCGCGCCGGACGTGTTCTGGATGAACGGCCCGAACGCCCAGTTCTACGCCTCCAACGGGGTGCTGCTGCCGTTGGACGACCTGAAGAGCAACGGGGTCGATCTTGCCAACTACCCGGAGGCGCTGACCCGCATCTACAGCTATGAGGGCAAGCAGTACGGCATCCCGAAGGACTTCGACACCATCGGCCTCTGGTACAACAAGAAGCTCTTCGACGCCGCCGGGATCAAGTACCCGGACGAGACCTGGACCTGGCAGAACGTGGCCGACGCCGCGCGCAAGCTGACCAACGAGTCCAAGGGCGTCTACGGGATCGCGGCTCCCGCGTTCGGCCAGGAGAACTACTACGACACCATCTTCCAGGCCGGCGGATACGTCATCTCCCCCGACGGGAAGACCTCGGGCTACGACCAGCCAGCTGCCATCGAAGGGTTGCGGTTCTGGACCGACCTGATGAAGGCCAAGGTCTCCCCGTCCCTGAAGTCGATGACCGACACCTTCCCCGCCCAGATGTTCCAGTCCGGCAAGCTCGCCATGTACTACGCGGGGTCATGGAACGCGGTGGCGTTCGCGAAGGATGACAACATCAAGAACGACATCGACGTCACCGTCCTGCCGCAGGGGCAGAAGCGGGCCGTGGTGATCCACGGCTTGGCCAACGTCGCGTACGCGAAGACCAAACACCCGAAGGAGGCGATGAAGTTCCTCGCGTACCTGGGCTCGAAGGAAGCCGCCGACATCCAGGCGAAGACGGGCACCGTCATCCCCGCCTTCACCGGCACGCAGGAGGACTGGGTCAAGTCCATGCCCCAGTACCACCTGCAGTCGTACCTGGATGAGCTCGCCTACGCGGTGCCGTTCCCGACGTCGAAGAACACCAGCGCGTGGCAGTCCAAGGAGGGCGAGATCCTGGGGCCGGCCTGGTCCGGGGAGAAGGACATCGCGGTCGCCGCCAAGGAGTTGGCGGCGATGATGAACGCGGCGCTGCAGAAGGAACAGTGATGTCGGCTGCGGACACCGTCGCCGCGCCGCGCCCGGCACGAGACTCCGGGAGCAAGCCAGGGGGGCGCGCCATCCGGCGCCGCCCCCCTGGGGGGTCCGAGCAGGGGTGGGCGTACCTCATGATCGCGCCCATGACGATCGGCCTCGCGGTCTTCTACCTCTGGCCGATCGCCCAGATGTTCTACTACAGCTTCACCAAGTCGGGACCCTTCGGCGGGCAGACCTGGATCGGGACGGCCAACTACCAGACTCTGGTGGACGAACCGTCGGTCGTTCAGGCCGTCGTCAACACCCTGGTCTACACCGCCATACAACTGGCGGGAATCCCACTCGCGATCCTGGTCGCGGCGCTGCTGAACCAGCGCGAGCTGCGGGGCCGGTCGGTGTATCGGGCGTTGTACTTCTTGCCGGTGGTCACCATGCCCGTCGCCGTCGCGATGCTGTGGCGGTGGATGTACAACGGGGACTACGGCCTGATCAACTACCTACTCTCCATGGTCGGGGTACACGGGATGCACTGGGCCGCCGACCCGTCCGTCACGCTGTACGCGCTGGCCGCGATCGGCATCTGGATGTCGCTCGGCTACAACCTGGTCATCTTCCTGGCCGGTCTGCAGGGCATCCCGGCTGAGTATTACGAGGCCGCCGCGATCGACGGCTCCGGTGCAGCCCGGACGTTCCTCCGCATCACCGTACCCCTGCTCAGCCCGAGCATCTTCTTCGCGACCGTCCTGACCGTGATCAACTCGCTGCAGATGTTCGACCTCGCCTACATGATGATGAACACACCGGCCGGGGCCAGCGGAAACCCGGCCTTGCCGCGGGTCCGCACCATCTCCTACCTCTTCTACCAGAAAGCATTCGTGGAACACGACCTCGGCTTCGGCGCGGCGATCGCGTTCGTCCTGCTCGGGTTCATCGTCGTGATGACGTTCATCCAGTTCCGGCTCCAGAAGAGGTGGGTCCACTATGGCTGACGGCACGATGCCCGGCCGGCGCCCGATGCGTCACGCGGGCAGGGTGGCGACCCATATCGTGCTTATCATCGGCGCGGTCGTGATGGTCGGACCGTTTGTCTGGCAACTGCTCACGTCGTTGAAGACGTTCAGCGAGACGACCCGCGTGCCGCCGACGTTCCTGCCGCACCGCTGGCAGTGGTCCAACTACAGCCAGGTGTTCGACCTGCTGCCCTTCGGGCAGATGTTCGGCAACACGGTACTCATGACGGCCGGACGGACCCTGGCCCAGCTGGTGTTCTGCTCCCTGGCGGCATATGCGTTCGCCCGCCTGCGATTCCGCGGCAACAACCTGCTGTTCGGCCTGTTTCTGTCGGTGCTGATGGTGCCGAGCCAACTGTTCCTGATCCCGCAGTACGTCATCGTCCAGAACCTCGGCTGGGTGAACACCCTGCCGGGCCTCATCGTGCCGGGAATGTTCAGCGCGTTCGGCACCTTCCTGCTCCGGCAGTTCTTCCTCGCGTTGCCGCGCGACATGGAGGAGGCGGCCCGCCTGGACGGCGCCAACCCGCTGCAGGTGTTCTGGCACGTCGCGCTTCCCCTGGCCCGGCCCGGCCTGCTGGCCCTGACGATCCTCACGGCGCTCTGGTCGTGGAACGACCTCATGTATCCGCTCGTCGTCACCACTGACCCGGCCAAGATGCCGCTCTCGGCCGGCCTGGCCACGCTGCAGGGCGAGCACTTCACCGACTACTCGATCCTCATGGCGGGTTCGGCCCTGGCGACCGCCCCGATGATCGTGGCTTTCGTCCTCTTGCAGCGGCACTTCATCCAGGGCATCGCCTTCACCGGCAGCAAAGGCTAGCCGGCCCAACCACGATCTGCTGAACACGGACATCACCAGCGAAGAGCGGAGGAACCCTGGAATGGACGACATCAAGCTCGGCGTGGTCGGCCTGGGCGTACGCAGTGATCTCGCCGGCCTCGCCCACCAGCCGGGATTGGGCTCACGGCTGGTCGCCTGTTGCGACCGGGACCCGCGGGCGTTGTCGGGAGCCCGAGACCGCTTCGGCGAGGACCTGATCCTTGCAAACGACCATCGGGAACTCCTGCACGCCGACCTCGACGGCGTGTTCGTGCTGACCCCGGACCACACCCACGAGCCGATCGGTCTCGACTTCCTCCGGGCCGGGATCCCGGTCTTCCTGGAGAAACCCCTCGCGATCACCGCGGAGGGGTGTGACCGGCTCCTGGCCGCCGCCCGCACCCATGGCACACGGCTGTACGTCGGGCACAACATGCGGCATATGCCCGTCGTCGTCGCCATGCGCGACCTGATCGTCAAAGGGGCGATCGGCCAGGTCAAGGCGATCTGGTGCCGGCACTTCGTCGGCCACGGCGGAGACTTCTACTTCAAGGACTGGCACGCCGACCGGCGTAACACCACCAGCCTCCTGCTGCAAAAGGGTGCCCACGACATCGACGTCATCCACTGGCTCAGCCAGGGCTACACCCGGCGGGTGAACGCCATGGGCGGCCTGGTCGTCTACGGGGACATCACCTCGCGCCGAGACCGGGCCGGAGAACGGATGACGGACTGGATCTCTCCGGACAACTGGCCGCCGCTCAGCCAGCGCGACCTGAACCCGGTCATCGACGTCGAGGACCTCAGCATGATGCACATGCGGCTGGACAACGACGTCTTCGCCAGCTATCAGCAGTGCCACTTCACCCCGGACTACTGGCGCAACTACACGGTCATCGGGACCGAAGGACGGCTGGAAAACTTCGGCGACGGCGAAGGAGCGGTCATCAAGGTCTGGAACCGCCGCTCGGACTACCGGGCGGACGCGGACCTCACGGTGCCCGTCCACACCCCGCAGGGCACCCACGGCGGCGCCGACCCACTGCTGGTACAGGAATTCGTGCAGTTCATCCGCGAAGGCGGAGCCACCATCACCTCCCCCGTCGCGGCGCGTGAGGCGGTCGCGGCGGGACACGCGGCAACCATCTCCCTACGACACGGCGGTCAAGCCGTCGACGTCCCTCCGGTCGAACCGACCGTCGCCGCCTACTTCGAAAACGGCCAGACCGAAGGCGCCAGTCCCCCACCCCCGGCACAGACCCCGGCGAACGGTAAGGAACCGACGGCGCAGGTCGGCGGTTCCACCAGGATGTAGGTCAACCGGACTGGCCGGCCGTGGTGTGCTGCGCTCACGCTCGGCGCTGGCGGGCCGGGGCGTCACGCTGTCAGTTACCCGGCGGCGAACACCTTCGGCAACGCCACCGTCACGGTGGCCGCGTCGAATGACGCTCCTCCGCTGACCAGTGCGCTGCCAGCGACTGACAGCAGTCGGATAGCGATGGTGGGCAGGCAGACACCAGCACGCGCGGATTCGCTCTGAGCCCGATCCGTACCGCGCCTACCACCCGTCCACGTTCGACGTGACGCTGCCGGTCTCACCGCGGACGACATCACGATCACTACATCCACCGGCCCATTGATCGCTCATGACGAAGTCTGCATACGTCGAATTCCGTGAGCAACGACTCAACGAAGAGTCGGTGGCAGGAGAAGGAGTTGGATAGTGAGAAAGAGACGCACAAAGATCACACCGCTGGTGGGTATCGCCGCAATGATCGGCGCATCTCTGCTGTTCGGCCTACCCAGGACGACGGCATACGCACAGCAGGCGGCGGGGAACGCTTCGTTCATTAACTCGTGGCTGGTGTCGGGTCCGTTCGATTCACCCGTGGTCGACAAGATATATGAATGCGAAGTCGGAGAGCTCGTAAATTACGCGCCCCGGGCATCAGAGATAGCAGCGTCATCATCGACTCTTGCAGTGAATCCCGTTTCATATCTGGTCGATGGAAGCACCAGGAGCCAGTGGGTGACGCAGAACGATTCCAGCCCATGGGTGAACCTCCGATGGAGCGAGCCCATCCCCATCAATGAGGTGCGAATCGCACAGTGGGGCGACTCGCGGCACGTCAACAACTGGTATCACCTCACATTCACTCTCGAGGACGGAAGCAGAGTAGAGTCTGGAAGGGTTGACAGCACCTCCGCCAGCCCGTCCGCGCCCACTGTGTATTCCCTGCAGTCCGGGTTGAAGAATGTGCTCGAGATGAAGATTGAGATCGACAAGGGGCGTGTGCCGTACCCGTCGATCACCGGAATTTCAGAAATAGAGGTGTACGACAGACCGGTGCCGGCCGACGGGAAGGCAGAGATTGCCCCGAAGATCGGTGAGCAGTTGAGCTTCGGTGGCGAAGGCCGGGAATGGGAATACTTCGACGACCGCATCTATAATCGGAACTACGACGATTATCAGGATCTCTACGGATACTATGCGGTCAAGAAGGGCGTCGACACGAGAAACAAGTACGTGTACGCACACACGTACGTCTACAGCCCGGTAGAGCAGCAGGCCTATTTCAACGTCGGGGCCAGCGGGTCGTACCGAATTTATGTGAACGACCGGTGTACGACGCCTCCGAGTACGCCCGTGGAAGTGCAGAAGGACCTGACAAAGCAAGCAGTCCAGTTGCACCAGGGCTGGAACAAATTGATGATCCAGATCAAGCACACGTACACGGAGGACGTGAATTCAAACGGTGTGCCGGTCGCCTCGGATCAACATGTGGCCTATCTTGGGTTCTACGGGAGAGTGGCGGATCAGTACGGCAACAGGATGAGCGGTCTAGCGAATTCCGTTACCGGGCCGTCCCAGTCCTTGGAGATCGTTTCGCAAGGCCTGTCGACTGACGATGCGACCAAGGCCCCGATTCCGAAGAACAACATGCCGATCGGATACCGGGAATGGCCGTACGTCTGGAACAAGTCGGTAACCACCAACAAGCATGGCGTTGCTGCTTCGGCCTTCCAGTTCATGGCCAGCGGCGGCGCGCCAGGTTACACGTGGAAGATCGTCGACGGTAGGTTGCCTGATGGCCTGGAGCTGAACGCTGACGGCACCATCGCGGATGGACTGGTCGACGGGAAAGTTGATCCCAACAGCACCAAGGGCATCATCAGCGTCAACACCAAACCGGGCGACTATGACTTCACCGTTCAGGTTACTGACAGCGAGGGGAACAGCGCGTCAAAAGCCTTCACTGTCACGGTGAAGGAACGCCCGAACAAGTGGTTCGAGGAAGGCCGGGTCGGCGCGCTGACCCATGCCACCCCAACTTACAACTATTTCGTGGATCCGAACTTCTCGGCCGATCGATGGGCAGCGAGAGCGAAGCGTCAAGGGCACTCGTTGGTGTCGGTTGAATCGCTACAACAGAATTATTTCTGGCCGTCCAAGTTTGCAGATCCACAGCATATCCGGCATGAGTACTTTCCGAAAGATGAAAACGGCAAGGTAGTAGACGGACTAAAGCAGTTCGAGCTGGCAGTGAAGCGTTACGGCATGAAGTTCGGCCTGTACTATGCAACCGAGGGCGGCGGTCTGAGGCATTACTCCACTGATGTGTTCATGCAGAATGTGGAGGATCTGATTCTGCGCTACACTCCGGCATACCTCTATTTTGACGGCCCGCAGGCAATGCCTAATGCCAACTATGACGTGATGTACAGTCTCGTGCGCGATTACAGCGATGAGATCATCGTTGATTCGAATGCCTGGGGCGCAGAGTACGGCGACCCGGATCTGAGGACTGCGGAAGCATCCGGTATCTATGCGAACGCAGGACCGAATCACCTGGTCAAGCGCGCCACCATGGAACCGTGGAAGATGATTCGCACCAAGAATCAGCAGTCCCCGTACTATGGCCAGCGCGATGACTTCAGACTGGTCTCCAAGGAAATGATCATGAATGCGGGGCGAGGCTACGTCGACAACAATGATCAGTCGGTTATCGACAGCCGAGGGCCCAACTGGAACTCTCCCGAGGAAATTGCCACAAGGTACCCGATGGGAGTGCAGGAATTCATTGATGCAAGAGAGGGCCTGGCCAGCTGGTTCGCCCCGGAGGGTAGGCCGGAGAGGCACGAGTCAACGACCGGCACGACGCCATACTTCCTGTCCGGCTACGGTTACGAGGACGACGGGAGAGGAAACTACGAGAAGTTCGCCTTCCCGAACAGCACGACCGGCCCGCAGTGGGGTTACGCAACCTCCAGGGACAACAATATCTATCTCCATGTCATGAAGGGCCCAGACGGCAAGAAGGGCTTCGACGCAATTGCCGAGAAGTCATTGACCATTCGGCCGGTCAACGATCGGGTGACATCGGTGACGTGGCTGAACAGAGACATCCCGGTCACGTCCTTCAGCCAGCAGGGCGACCGCCTGACAATCAACCTCGCCAATGTCCAGGAAGATTCGATCGATACTATCATCAAGATAGTGACGGACAACCCGGCACGGAAGTATAAGCTGACCAACGTCGTCGCGAGTGGTGAGCGGTTGGCGCCCGCGATACTGAAGGTCAATGCCGACGGATACATGACGTTCCCCGCACTGAAGGCAAAACTTTCGGCGGTCACCTACACCAGTGCAAACCCTGAGGTAGCGGACGTTCGTACTACAGGAATCGTGGCTCCGGTATCCGATGGCATGACGAGCATTACCGTAAGAGGCACTCATGAGGGCGTAACCAAAGAAGATGCGTTGAAGGTCAGGGTCAAGGGCGGCGTCATTTATGTCGGCGAGGACATGACCGGTGCATCCGTGCTGGTCGAAGGAAAAGAGGCTTACGGCGAGTTCGGCCTGACCGATGGGCTCCGGTACGAGATAGCGGGCATGTCGGCCAAGGGCGGCGCCATCGGGTTGGACGCGGCACAGATCAGATGGCATGGCGGTATCGTCGATCTGGCCGGCGGCGATAAATACAAGCCGATCGCCATCAAGGAAGTAGATACGTTTACCTTCAAACACAACAAGATCATCACGCCGGACGTCGCGGTGCCCACGAGAGGCGTCGTTTGGGCAGACGTGACTCTTGACGGTAAAAGCTTCACGACCAACAGGGTCTTCCTGGACCTCTTGCCGTACCGCAACCTTGCGAAAACTGCTGAAGTTACCGCCAGTCATCAGCAAGATGCAGTGGAGAATCTTACCGACGGGAAGACGATCGACGCAATTCACTTTGATGGTTCGAAGTGGTCGGCAGCAGCGAACGAAGAGTCCTGGATCCAGTTCAAGCTTCCGACGAAGTCCGAGATTTCGAATATCAACATAAACTTCAACTCACTGAATCAGAAGTATCTCAACACGCCCAAGACGATCAAGATCCAAAGCAGCGCCGACGGCGTGAGCTGGAATGACGTCAGTACGATCAACGGCCCCACAGGCACCGCTTGGTTCGGGTTCTATAACCAGTACTCATTGAGCGCGCAAGCCCAGTACGTCAAGTTGGTCTTTGATGGCGGGGCAAACGGGTCAACGATTGACCTGCTCGAGGTGGCCATAAACGGTCGGTAGGTGACGCGGAAGCCGTCATGCTTGCGGCTCTCATCGCGGAACTCGAGTCCGGGCAAGGCGCTGACCCGAACATTTCGGGTCAGCGCCTTGTATGAACGTGACACGGCCCGCCGCCACCTCAAAGCGGGCGAGAACACGATCACCATCACCACAAACAGCGGACCGCGGATGGTCTACGACGCCCTCGGCGTACGCCAACTCCCATAACCTCCAACACCCCATCAACCGCCGGACGCGGCTGCCGACAAACCGCGGCAGCCGCGTCCGGCCAAGCTCGCAAGGAGCCTCCCATGAGTGGGTCGCGTCTCAGCCACGGAGCCGCTCTGGGTGTGGCGGTTGCTGCCGCCGCGCCGCGCTGGCCACGATGAACTCCTACAGCGAGTTGGACGGCTCCGAATAGCTGCCCAACGTCGGCTGGGGCGCACCGGGCCGGTCACCTACCAAACCACGTGGTCCACCCAAGGGACGGCAGTACATGACGACGACCTACCAACTGTGGTTCATCGACACCGCCGGGCACAGCAGCGGGACCAACGCCTACATCCAATCGGCGGTCTGACGCTCAGGTCCGGTACGGATCCGCTTACCACCGCCTCTGACCATCGCCTCCACTTCGAGGAGAAAACCCCCATGACCACTCGCACCCTGGTACGAGACCACCCGTGGTCGACAGAGAAGGCCCGCACGGGCATGATGGACCTCGCCGTCCCCGCAAGAGCTTCGATGGCGGGCGCCGAACTACGCGTCCTGCCGGAGCACCTCGTGCGGCGCACCTCGGCGGGCCCGCAGCGGGCCGTACGCATCCTGATCTCCGGGGACAACGCCCGCACCACGGATCAGTATCCCGATTGGGAGTTCACCGCCGAGATCGCCGGGCGCGGCCCGGTACCGATCGAGGTGCTGCCCGCGCACGGCGGTCCGCGACTGCTGCTGCCCGCCGAGGACGAACGGCGCGAGGTACGCCTCGAGGTCCGCAACGGCGACACGCACGCCGTCCTGGAGTTCACGCTGGAGCCCCCGCGTAACTGGACGATCCACCTGGTGCACCATTCGCACCTCGACATCGGCTACACCGATCCGCAGGGCACGGTGCTCAGCCAGCACGTCGCCTTCCTCGACTCCTGCCTCGACCTGACCCGCGTCACCGACGGCTGGCCCGAGGAGTCCCGGTTCCGCTGGGCGGTGGAATCACTCTGGTCGTTTCAGCAGTGGGCCGCCGCGCGGCCGCCGGACCGCGTCGCGGAGTTCGTTGACCGCGTACGCGCCGGCCAGATCGAGCTGACCGCGATGCCGTACAACCTGCACACCGACGCGTGCTCCACCGACGAGCTGCACGAGCTGCTGCGCCTCGCCCGGCAGGTCCGCCGCGACTACGGCGTCGACATCCGGTCCGCCATGCAGACCGACGTGCCCGGCACCGTCGCCGGCCTACCGGACGCGCTGGCGCAGCTGGACATCAGGTATCTGTCCGTGGCGCACAACTGGGCCGGCCGGTCGGTGCCGAACCTCACCGGCGGTTCGCAGCTACCGCGGTTGTTCCGGTGGCGATCGCCGTCGGGCAACGAGGTGCTGGTGTGGATGACCGACACCCCGCACGGCTTCGCCTACATGGAAGGTCCGATGTTGGGTTTCGACACCTCCTACGCGATGGTCGACGACCTGCTCCCCGCCTACCTGACCGCGCTGGCCACCCGGCCGTACCCGTTCCCGTTCGGAACGCTCGGCTGGTACGGCCCGGCCGTGACGGACCGCGAGCCGTACCCGTGGGACGTGCTGCACCTGCGAGTACAGGGCCACTTCGGCGACAACGCGCCACCTCGGCTCATCCTCGCCGAGACGGTGCGCCGGTGGAACGAGACCTGGGACAGCCCGAAGCTGCGACTGTCCACCAACACCGACTTCTTCGCCGACGCCGAGGCACGGCTGGGCGACCGCATACCCTCGTTCGAGGGCGACTGGGGTGACTGGTGGGTCGACGGCATCGGATCCGGCGCCCGCCCGCAGGCCATGGTGCGCCGGGCCCAGGCAGCGGTGACCGACGCGCAGAGCCTCTACGGCATGGCGGCGCTCATCGGTGGAACCGCGTTGTCCGGCGCGCTGGCGCCGGCCGCGCAGGACGGCGCCGCCGGCGTCTACCACTCCGTGTCCCTGTTCAACGAACACACCTGGGGCGCCGCCGATCCGTGGACCCACGGCGACAGCGGCACGCAGTCCGGTGAGCAGCAGTGGCACTGGAAGTACGCCCTCGCCCTGCACGGCCACGACGATGCCGCCACCCTCCTGGACCACGCCTCCGCCGCGCTCGGCGCGGTGCTGACGGCTGGCGACCGCGCGGACGTGACGTTCTGGGCGGTCAACACCACACCCACGGCACGCAGCTCGATCGTCGAGCTGTTCGTCCGGGAGAGCCGCGTCCCGCTGGACCGGCCGCTGCTGGTCACCGACGGGCGCGACGGCACCCGCCTGCCCGCGGTGGAGGAACCCCAGGTCAACCCCGTACACCGGGACGCGGGGCGGTGGCTACGGGTCACGGTGCCGGACGTGCCGCCGTTCGGCCTGGTCCGGCTGGAG
Organism: Micromonospora sp. NPDC050200; assembly: GCF_040656135.1. NCBI lineage: Bacteria > Bacillati > Actinomycetota > Actinomycetes > Micromonosporales > Micromonosporaceae > Micromonospora > Micromonospora sp. NPDC050200. The sequence goes on along the minus strand of NZ_JBFALG010000033.1, from coordinate 65,516 downwards.
GTAACCGGGACCGTCAACCCGCGGGCACCGCAGCCCGCCGGCGCGATGCCGCCGGTGTTCGATGTGACCGCCAGCACCGCACCCCCGCAGACGCTGGACGGCCTGCCGACCGAGCGCGACCTCGTCCTGGAGAACGACCACCTACGAGTACGGGTGGACCTGGGCCGCGCCTGCATCGCGAGCCTGACCGAGAAGGCGACCGGCCGGGAGCTGGTCAACCAGGACGCGGTGGTCGGCTTCAACGGCTACGTCTACGACACCTACGCCACCGCTGGCGGCGTCAACCACCAGAGCGGTAAGACCCAGGTCAGCGAAAAACTGGAGCTGCTCGGCAGCCGCCGCCTGGCCCGGCCCGCGGTGCTGCTGGAACGCATCGACGACGCACTGGAGCAACGCCTCACCTACGAGTACGCGGCCGACGGCGTCCGCTCGGCGCGGACCACGATCCGACTCGGGCATCACGCGGCGTACGTGGTCATCGACAACCACCTCGACAAGCCGGCCACCATGACGAAGGAAAGCGCCTACTTCGCGTTCCCGTTCGCCCTGGACCGGCCGGTCGTGCACTACGAGGTCACCGGTGCGCTGACCGGCACCGACCTGGAACACGTGCCCGGCGCACCGCAGCACATGCGCGCCGTCCGTTCGTTCGTGTCGCTGCAGGACGCGGCCGGACCGGTCTGTTGGGTGACGCGGGACGCGCCACTCGTCGAGCCAGAGACCATCGCGCTGCCCTACACACCGTTTCCGGACAGCACGGCCCCACGCGAGCCGGCCACGCTCTACTCGTGGGTCCACAACAACATCTGGGACACCAACTTTCCCTCTCAGCAGGCGTTCGACACGGTCTTCCGGTACGCGGTGGGCGTGCGGCGGGCCGGCGAGGAGCTGGACGCCGACGCGCTCGCCCTGCGCACGGCGCACGAGATCGACCATCCGCTGATCGCGGTGGCTGCGCACGGCGGCACAGACCTGGACGCACCCGCTGAGGTGGCCCTGCTCTCGGTGAGCGATCCACGCGTTGCCGTGCTCGGGGTCACCCCGCTGCCCGCCGCCCAGGCCGCCGGCACGCCCGCCGGCCTCCTCGTCCGGCTGCAATCCTTCGCCACCGAACAACTCGACGTCCGGCTGCGCTGCGGCTTCCCGGTCACCGCCGCAGCCCGCGCCACCTACCTGGGCGACCCCATCGGGCCCGCCACGATCGACGGCGACGAGGTCGTCACCGCGATACCCCGGCTCGGTGTGGTCGCGGTGCACCTGCAACCCGCCGACCACCGCTGAGATCGCGTAGCCGGGAGGGGCTCACCTCCCGGCTCGCCCAGCTCTGGTCACCAGCTCTCAGCTCAGGGGCCCAGACGACTCGCCTGCGGCTACCGCAACCACGACAACTACCGATGCCGCGTCATTGGTTACACGCTGACCCAGGCGGTGGCGCGAACACCCCCGCCGGGATCGAGCACGAAGGGCCCAGTCGTGTGGCCTACTGGGGCTGAACGTCAATGGTGCAGACGAGCGCGAGGTCCCGTGTGGCGGGGAAGCTCAGCTCGAGGATCCCACCCGTGATGGTGGTCGTGAACGAGCGCTCGATGGCCGTGAAGCGGGAGCCAGACTCCGCGAGGATGTCGAGGTCGTCGATCACGGTGGTGCCGTTGGCGACGACGTCGAAGACGCGCGAGCCCGCGGTTGCGTAGTAGGGCTCGATGAAGCCCAGGGTGACGCTGTACGTGCCGTTGCGCATCGGGAGGCGGTAGCGCAGCGGCGTCGCGGCTGCTGAGCTTCGTCGAAACGTGCGATAGAGCTCGTCGTCGTCCGTGCCGGCGATGTTGTTGGCCCATCGGGCGGTGGTGCCACCCACGTAGAACGCATCTGCGAGCCACGCCCGCCCGCCGGTGTCGGTGGAGGCGACGCTGGCGCCGGCGTCGATGCGGGCGGCGGACAAGGGGCGCTCGGCCGTGACGCGTACGCTCGCCGGATTGAGCTCCACCCCGCCGGTTGCAAAGCGGATAATCAGCGTGGGCTGGCCCGCAGGGGCGTCTCCGATCGCAAGGACCGCATCGAGGCCGTCGCCCTCCGTCCCGCTCACGGTGAGGGTCCCACCGGCGGGCGTGAGTGTCATTCCGGCTGGCACGTCGGCGACCCAGTCGATGGTGTGGCCGGCGAAGTCGACATCGTTCGCACGGATCCGGACCGTGGCAGGGGTTTCGGGCTTGACGGTGACGGCCGGCGTGGCCCATCCGTAGGCCGGCTGGGCGTAGGACTCCCGGACCTCCCGGCGGTTCGCGACACTGGCGTACGGCGTCGACGATCCGCCGTCGCGTCGCCAGATGACCTGCATATTGGGCAGGACGACGCCGTGGAAGCGTCGCTCCTGCACGAGGTCCCAGTAGTCGGCCCGAGCCTGCGCCAGGTCGGGGGAGCCCTGCGCGGTGAGCACGCCGATGCGCATGTCGGCCATGGCGATCTCGGTGTTGGCGATGAGACGGTCGAGAACGAGTCGGCCCGCACGGGTCAGACAGACTGCCCGCGCCTCGAGGAGCGTGCCGTGTGCCGTTCGGTAGGCCTCCAGTCCGCCCGCGGCGGCGGCGTTGCTGGCGTAGCCGTCCGCATCGCGCCTGACTGCCTCGAAGTAGCGACGCATCGGCGAGACCGTATCGGCACCGAATCGGGCTGTGAGATAGCCGTCGAGGTGACTCCCGAGGTCGATGTCGGGCGACCACGAACGGACCGACACGAAGAGTTGCAGGTACTCCTTGACGCACCAGTCCGCGGGCTCGGAGTACATGCCCATGCCCTGCACCGGCAGGGACTGCTCCCATTCGGTGTCGAGGACGACGACGTCGAGCGGCTGCACGGGTAGTGAGCGCCAGCGGTAGCGCCAGTAGTACTCGTACATGGCGATCGACCCGGCGAAGGTGGAGCGCCACCTCGTCAACGGAGCCGACTGGTTGCGGTTCGCGGGCGATGACGGGTCGCCGAGGCCGGCGTCAAACGAACGCGAGTAGGGGGCGTAGTCGACGATGACCTCGGGATCGCAAGCGTAGTCCGGGTCTGGTGGCTCCACCGTCTGGTAGTAGGCGATGCGTTCGACGCGTACGTGCGGCAGTTCCTGGCGCAGGCGGGCCGTGAGGGCGTTGACGACGACCGATTCGGCGTTGGCTCCCTTGCCGTACCGCGTTCGCAGTTCACCGGTGTACGACGCCCCGTCAGGGGGCCAGCAGTCAAAGATTGCGATCTCCGGTCTCGCCTTGAGGTATGCCACGGCGTGGCCGATGTACGTCTGGAGAGCGGCTTCGTTGAAGACGTCGAAGACGTTGCTGCCCGTCGTGTAGAACTGCGGATACTCCTCCGGCGGTAGGTAGCTCTCGTATCCGTGCCCGCCCACCTCGATCATGATCCCGCGCTTCTGCGCGGCCTCGGTGATCGCCGTGCGCAGTGCGTCGTAGGTCGTCACGCCGATGCCGAGATAGTCGGCAGGTATGACGATGGTGTTGAGGCGGTTCTTGGCCATCCAGTCGATGAGAGCACTGATGGAGGTGTCCGTGTGGCTGTAGCCCTCCTCCACATAGCGACGCCGCAAGGCCCACGCGGGTCGGTCGATGGTGGCCTGGGGCGGGGCGGTCAGCCCCGCCTGGCGCGGAACGACTTCGTGAGCGCCCTCGTAGAAGGCGAATTTAGGGGCGAAGAAGCGCACGCCGAACTGTTCGAGGAGGGCGTACGCGGCGAAGAGAGTCCCGCGTGAGCCGACCCCGACGAGCGCGATATGGTCCTCGCCGCTGAGGAGGGCCAGAGTATCCTCCGGGGCGCCCTCGAGCATGGCGCGGGCGGTGGCGAGCCACGCTGCGGGCACGCTCGCCGTGCGACCGGCACGGATGACCACGGCCCCACCATCTGGCGCGCTGCCACCGATCGATGCCTGGACGACGGGCAGCCTCACGCCGGTCATCGTCTCGACGTAGTCACGGATCTGCTCGGCAGCGAACTGCTCGACCCGCCCACCGGTCCAGGTAACCGTGGCCACGGCCCGGCCATCGTTCGTCACCATCTCGAGAGGTGGGGGCTGCGTCGTGGGCGGTGTGGCAGGTGCGGCCGGGTTGGTGGCCGCGTTCGCGACTGATGCCGTGAGCGCAGCCCCGGCCAGACCGAGGGACCCCGAGAGGAAACTGCGGCGAGCGAGTGGGCTCATGGGTGCACGCTAGTAGCGAACCCGGTTTATGGGAAGAGGGTTGTCAAAAATGAAGGTCGACCAGTGGGACTGATTCCACGGATGCGACGAGGGGCCTGCGGCCGTCGCGAAACCGGCCCGGCGGCGGGTGTCACTCCGGGGCGAGAAGGTCGGTGAGTTCCACCGGTCGTGGGCGCACGCATCGGCTCGCCACCGCGACGGCACTCCCGGCCCGCGCGGCGAGCAGCAGCGACTGCATCACATCCAGTACGTGGAAGCCCAGCTCTCCGCTCGCGCGCGGCGTCTGCCCCGGCCGGGTGGACACGAGGTCGGCGAGGCCGTAGCCCCGGCTGGCGTTCTCGTACCCGGCACTCACCGGTAGGCGACGCCACTCGGCGTCGGAGCCGGTGCGAACGAGCGGGTCGCCGGCGAACGCGTTCGGATCGGGAACCACCAGTGAGCCGTGTGTCCCGTGGACTTCGATGCTCGCCGCCGTGGTGGCAAGGCAGTCGAAGCTCATGACCAGGGTGGACAGGACGCCGTTCTCGTGCCGGAGGACGCCGGTGACGTGGGTGTCGACCTCGACCGCGATGGCTTCGCCGGCGCGGGGACCGGAGCCGATGGTGCGGGTGGCTCGGCTACGCCGCGCGGCGCCGAGGACGGTGGTGACCGGACCGAGCAGGTTGACCAGCGCGCTGATGTAGTACGGCCCCATGTCGTACAGTGGCCCACCCCCGGGCAGGTAGTAGAAGTCGGGGTTGGGGTGCCAGCGTTCGTGCCCGCCGGTGACCATGGTCGCGGTGGCCGCGACGGGCGGTCCGATCAGGCCGTCGTCGATGGCCTTGCGAGCGGTCTGGATGCCGGTGCCGAGCACGGTGTCCGGGGCACAGCCGAGGGCGATGCCGCGAGCGTTGGCCGCGGCCAGGATCGCGCCGGCCTGCTCGGTGGTCGCGGCGAGTGGCTTTTCGCTGTAGACGCTCTTGCCCGCCGCTATCGCCGCAAGGGACACGTCGGCATGGGCGGCAGGGACGGTGAGATTCAGCACCGCCTCGACGTCGTCGGCGGCCAGCAGCTCGGCGACGCTCACCGCGCGGACCCCGGACACGGTGCCGGCGAGCGCGCGGGCACGCTCGGCATCGAGGTCGGCGACGGCGACCAGGGTCAGTTGGGGAAGGCGGGGCAGCGTTTCCAGGTACTGCGACGCGATGTTGCCGCAGCCGATGATTCCGATGTTCACCGACTCGCCCACCGCAGGCCCCTTTCGATGACGATCCGCACGCTCGGGTGCTGCAGTACGTCCAGGCTGTGCCCGGCGGTGACGACGAAGATCTTCCCGGCTCCCCAGCGCCGGGTCCAGATCGCCGGTGAGGTCACCGGCCGCCGCCAGGGATCCCCGTCGCGGGCCGGAACCGTCGTCGTGGCCAGCACATCGTTGTACGGGTCGGTGAGCACCCAGTACTGCTCCGTGATCAGGTCGAAGTCGTCGAGGCCGACGGTGATCGGGTGCTCGCGCGTGGCCGGAACCATGGTGATCCGGTGTGGCAGGAAGTAGTCGTCCGGGACGCCGCCGCACTCGTCGGGAGCCTTGGCCGGGTGGCAGGCGAACTGCCCGCCCACCAGGTGGCAGTAGGCGGGAGTGTTGCGGAAGGAATCGATGATCCCACCGTGCCAGCCGGCGAATCCGGTCCCCGCCCGCACCGCGGCTTCCAGCGCCGCGAACTGCTGCGGTTCGATGCTGCCCATCGTGTAGCACTGCAGGATCAGGTCGACGCCGGCCAGGTACTCGCCGTCGGCGTAGACGTCGGGTGAGTCGGCGACGTCGACCGCGTAGCCGTTCGCTCGCAGACCCGGGATGAACAGGTCTGTGGCGGCGACGGGCGCGTGGCCCTCCCAACCGCCGCGGACGACGAGTGCGGTGCGGGTCATCGGCCGCAGCCTCCGTCGCCGTCGGCGCGTACGTGCATGCCGACGACGTCATCGACGCCCCGCCACCCGTAGGGGTCCTCGCCCGCGACCATGACGATGTCGCGGAAGTCGTGCTTGCCGATGTGGCAATCGCTGGGCAACGGCCCCCAGGGCAACAGCGATTCAGCGGACATGTAGTGGCCCACGAACGCGCGGCGGAATCCGCGCTCGGCCGTGTTGGGCAGGGACCGGTGCAGCAGGTATCCGTGAAAGAGCACCGCCGCGCCCGCCGGCACCTCGACCGGCACCGCGTCTCGGTCCGAAAAAGGGAAGTTGTAGGCCTCGACCGTGCAGTCGAAGCGCGGATCGGCGTGGTCCCGGTCGGGGTAGAGCACCCCGGTCCGATGGGATCCGGGAAGCACCCACAGGCAGCCGTTGTCGACGGTGGCGTCGTCGAGCGCGATCCAGGCCGCATACAGTGACCGGTCCCGGGTCGGGATGAAGAACTCGTCCTGGTGCCAGGCCTGGCCGGGCTTGCCCGCTGACTTGACGAACAGCATCGACTGCATCGACTTCACGTTCGGGCCGATCAGCTTCGTCATTACGGCCACCAGGCGGGGATGCGCCAGCGCCGCGGTGAAGATCGCCGACGCCTTGTGCGGCTGGTGCAGGCACAGGAAGCGCCGCAACACGTCGATGTCGGCGAGTCCGTCGGTGGGTTGCCGATCGAGGCGCAGCTGCGTCCGGCAGATCTGGGCCGCTTCGGTGTTGAGCGTGGCGACCTCGTCGGCGGTCAGGGCGTCCGGCAGAACGGCGTAGCCGTTCGCCTTCACCTGCGCGATCAGCGCATCCGATACCTCGTCCGGCTGGGATGTCCCGGTCTGGGAGCGGGGGGCCAGAGCAGTCATGTCACCTTCTCCGTCGGGCGTGTTGCCTCGACGGTGGCATGCGTCGGGGTGCAGAAGCCATGTCCAGAAAAAGCGGATAGCATGCCTGATCGTGACACCGGAAGTCGTTGCGTGCGGTGGAACGCGGGTCGCGCACTACCCGCCGGGGTCCACCTACGGACCGGTCACGTTGCACGACTTCGAGTTCGTCTGGCTGCTCTCCGGCACGTCCATCTGGCAATCCGGCCAGCGGCGGCTACACCTTCGGCCGGGAATGCTCCTGCTGACCCGCCCCGGGACAACCCACCAGTTCAGCTGGGACGCCGAAGCACCGTCGGCGCACGCGTACGTGCACTTCAGCCTTGACGCTGGCGGGGACGACGTCGCCGACTGGCCCGACTGCCGAACGCTGTCACCGGGCGACCCGCTGGCCGCGCTGTGCCGCTACCTGCTCCGGCTCGGCGCCGACCCGTCACCGGCATCCGCGGTGCGCCAACGTGCCGTGCTCGGCTGGCTGCTCGAACTGTTCGCCGACCCGTTGGTCGCCGATCCGCGTGGCGAACGGTCCCTGGACCCGTACCTCAGGCGGCTGGTCGAGCACATCGCCGGTCGGTGGAGAGACGGCGTGGCGTGCCCGGTGCCGGTGGCGGAACTGGCCGCCGCTGCCGGCGTTTCCGCAGGCCACCTGGCGCGGCTGTTCCGGGCACGATATCGGGTCGGCCCCGCTGCGGCGCTGGAGATGATCAGGATGGCCCGAGCCGCCGTGTTGCTGCGACACAGCAACCTTCGCATCGAGGACGTCGGCTCCGCCTGCGGCTTCGTGAGCGCCTTCCACTTTTCCCGGCGCTTCCGCCACACCTACGGGATTCCGCCGAGCAGCTATCGGACCATGGACACACCGCCTGACCCGGAACAGCCGCTGACCAGAGCCGGGCTGACGTCTTTGGCCGCCGGGCTGCTCTTCGGCCAGGACGCCTGAACGGAACGAGCACCCGTCGCGACAGCCACCATGGATCGGAGCTTCAGGTTCTTTTCCGTGAGTTCGGCCGACGGCTGCGCCAGGCCCTGCCGCAGGCGGCGATGTCGGCGGGCAGAGACACCTCGCTTCTCAATAGATCCTATATCTTGTGTGATCTATGACGAGCCTCTAGGGTAGGCGGAACGCTGACGCAAGTCAGACTCGTCGATGCGTTCCGCCCCGGTTGTCCCTGTTCAGGCACCGGGATGGCACGACCGCTCATCCGCCGTGTCCAGATGCTCCGCGTCAGACCCCTCGATCCCGATCGGAAAGGAAGATCGCATGAAGCATGGGGCACGGCTTCGAGCCGGGCTCGCCGCGCTGTGCGTCGTACCGCTGTTGGGTGCGGTGGCGCCGGCCAGCGCGACAGCGAGTAGCCCGGACTACGAGCCGACGTGGCAGTCGCTGTCACAGCACACGGCGCCGGACTGGTTCAACGACGAAAAGTTCGGCGTGTTCATCCACTGGGGCCCGACCTCGGTGCCGGCATACGACGAGTGGTACCAGTACCAGATGAACCGGCGGGGCAGCGGCACCTGGCAGCATCACCGCGACACCTACGGCGAAGGTGTCAACTACGACGACTTCTTCCCCCGATTCACCGCTGAGAAGTTCGACGCGAACGCCTGGGTGGATCTGATCAAGGACTCCGGCGCGAAGTACTTCGCGCTGACGACCAAGCACCATGACGGCTACGCGCTGTTCAACAGCCAGTACTCCGACCGCAACTCGATGGCACAGCCGCCGCACCGTGATCTCACCGGTGAACTGTTCGCGGCGGCGAAGGAACGCGCGCCGGAACTGAAGCGGGGGGCCTACTACTCCATCTGGGAGTGGCTGAATCCCGCGGAGACCGGCCAGCAGCCGACGAACCCGTACACCGGGGCACCGATTCCCTACACCGGCTACAAGCCGTTCGCGACCTACCCCGAGTTCCTCAACCTGCAGATGAAGGAGCTGATCGACAACTACGATCCGGACCTCATCTGGTGCGACGGCGACTGGACCCACAACGCGGCGTACTGGAACCTCATGCCGACGCTGGCCCACTACTACAACCAGGCGAAGAACCGGCAGCACCCCAAGGAGGTGGTGGTCAACAACCGCTGCCGCATTTCCGACCAGGGTAGCCACACCGATCGATTCCAGCCGGACTACCTGACTCCGGAGCAGGTGGTGCTGTCCGACATCCAGCCGTTCAAGTGGGAAACCTCGGCCACCATGGGCACCTGGTTCTACCTGGACAAGCCCGGCTACCCCGTCCCCACCCCAGATCGACTCATCGAGCAGTTGGTGGACGTGGTGAGCAAGAACGGCAACCTGCTGCTGAACATGTCGCCGCGGCCCGACGGGACGATCCCCGCCGACCACCAGGAGAAGCTGCACGAGATCGGCGACTGGCTCCGGATCAACGGCGAGGCCATCTACGGCAGCACGTACTGGAACCAGTTCGAAGACCGTACGGCGAACGTGCCGGTGCGGTTCACGGTGAAGAAGAACGCGGTCTACGTCACCGCGTTCGACTGGCCGGGCCAGCAGCTGAACCTCGCGGACACCATCCCGGCTAACCCGGGCACCCAGGTGACGCTGCTCGGCGCGAAGAACGCCGCCCCGCTCGCCTGGCACCGGGAAAACGGCCGCATGATCGTCCAAATGCCGGCGGAAGGCGCCGAGGCGACCACGAGTCGGCACGCCTACACCTTCAAGATCTCCACCCCCGGCATGCCCCAACTGCGACTCAGCAGCGATGTCACCAAGCAGGTCCACCGTGGCGACACGCTGCCGATGACGGTGACCGTGTCGAACACCGGTGACGAGCCGAACCCGGTTGGCAACGTCCGCATCAACGCGCCGGCCGGCCTGAGTGTGGAGCCGTCCACCTTCAAGCTCGACGCGTCGCCGGGAGGCGGCGCGCAGAGGTTCCAGACCACCCTCAGCGTGCCGGCTGACGCGCCATTCGGCCAACACGACATCAGCCTGACCGCCACCCTGGGCAACACCACCTTCACCGCGCGGACCACGATCGAGGTGAAGAGACCCAACCTCGCACTGAACAAGCCAGCCACGCAATCCAGCACCTACCCGGGCTCGGGCGGCGTCAGCTACACGGCGTCCAAGGCGGTCGACGGTGACACCGACGGCCTGCACGGCAACATGAGCCACACCAACAACGACCAGAACGCGTGGTGGCAGGTCGACCTCGGCAGCAGCCAACCCATCGGGCAGGTCGCGGTGTGGAACCGCGGGAACTGCTGCACCGAGCGGCTGGCCAACTACCACCTGGTGGTGTCCGACAACCCACTACCGAACCGCCCACTCACCACCGCAGAGCTGACCGCCCCAGGCGTGTGGAGCACCATGCAGGCCGCACCGGCCGGCCGACCCACCACGCTGCCCGTCAACGCCACCGGACGGTACGTGCGAATCCAGCTCGCCGGCACGAACTACCTGACGATCAACGAGCTTGAGGTCTTCCCGTCAGACGACTGACGGAAAGCGGCACGATGGTGGGCGCTGCCCCTGAGGCAGTGCCCACCATCCGGGGCAACAGCCACCAGCTCTGACGGCCCGATCAACGCGGGCCGGGACGCGCCGGCCTGACTGCTGCACCTCGTTCACCGTGACTTGGCGACCGGTGGTCACGGCGTCACGTCTTGACACGCGCCGCACTGGCCGCCACGCCCACTGTTAGGGGGTGGCGGCCAGGTATCAAGACTGGTTGGCCTCAGGCGCGGTATGCGACCCAGTTGTCGCTCATACGGGTGCTCTGACCCGGCGTGAACTGGTTGTAGCAGGTGTCGTACGAGTAGTCCATGTAGTTGTGGATCGGGTCCAGGCCGGCCAGACGGCAGGAGTCGCGGCCCTCAGGGCAGCCGTTGGTGGAGCTGGACTGGGCGGGGGTATCAGCGACCTCGTCGTTGCGCTTGGTGCAGCCGCCCTGGAAGGTGTGGTACAGCCCGAACCAGTGCCCTGCCTCGTGGGTGGCGGTTTCACCGAGGTCGTAGTTCGTGGCGCTTCCGCCGGGCAAGCTGGCGTAGTCGACACGGATACCGTCGATGCTCGGGTTGCGGCTGTAGTCCCACGGGAAGGTCGCGATGCCGAGGTAGGAGAAGTCCACCAGCCAGATGTTCAGAGCGTTGGCGCCGCCCTTGCGGGTCTGCGACCGGTAGGTGGTGGTGTCACCGTCGGTGTGCCACGTGTCGTTGTAGAAGCGGTCCGTGCCCGCAAGGGTGAAGGTAAGCCCGGTGTTAGCCGCGGCCGAGGACTCCTGACCGGCGAAGGTCTTGTTGAGCACCGAGATCTGGTCGGCGATCTGCTGGTCGGTCACGTTGCCGGCGCCGTTCGCGGCGGCCATCACGTGCACGTAGACCGGGACGTTGGCCGCAGCCAACGCGCCTTGCGGAATGCCGCTCCCGCGCTCGCGTTTGGCCTTCAGGATCGCGGCCGTGCGGGCCTCGATCGCCGACTGCTCCGTGGCGGAGATTTCCCGGGTGTCGTTGCCGCGGCCACCCTTCGCGGCCGCGCCGGTGCTGGCTTGCGGGGTGTAGCAGATCTCGGTGGACGCTGCCGTGATCAGCTGGGCTGAGCTGGCCGGTACGGCGAGCAGCGCGCCGGTCAGGGCGAGCAGCGCCGTCGTGGGAAGGATCCGAGTGCGCATAAGGGGTGCTCCCGGGGGTGATTCGCCCGGCGGGGTGCCGGGTCCTTAGTGGCGCAAAGTACTGCCAAGATCAGCCTCAGCGGAAGGGTTTTCTGCACATCAAGGGCTTCGCAAGGGAATCCCTTCACAACTGTCCCTCCGGCGTAATTCGCTGGCATCAAGGCTCACGCGCCCCGACAGCCTGATGCCGCAGGTATGGGCACACAACGGGCACGCCCAGTTGAACTCGTAGGGGTCGCGCACCCTAGTTCGCGCTGCGAGGCCGTGTCTCGGCGCGAGGAGCGGATACGCAGGGAGTTCGGTGGATTCCTCCGCGCGTACGGGCGTCAGCTCAACACGCGCGAATACCAGCCCGGCGGTCTTCGACCTGGTCTGCGATCTCCACGTGGGACCCATCGCCCCCTGACCACGAACAGCACGCAAGCCCCGAACCACCAACCCCCGAAGGACTTACGGCGCGGACCACTTGGCCGAGGTACATGGTGCGAGGGGGGACGGGCGACCCATCCCCCCCTCGATTCAGGCCACGGCTCCGATCAGTCGCGGGGAAGACGCAGACCTGACATGCCGCCGTCGACCGCGAACGAGGTGCCCGTCACCGCCCCGGCGGTCGGCGACGCCAGGTACACCACCGCCGCCGCCACCTCCTGCGCGGTGACCAGCCGACCGGTGGGCTGGCGGGCGGCAAGCTGGCGCTTCTCGGCCTGCGGGTCGGCGGCGTTGGCGAGCAGCCGCGCCACCCACGGCGTGTCGACTGTGCCGGGCGCGACGCAGTTGACCCGAATACCCTCGCCGACCAGGTCGGCGGCCATGGCGAGCGTCAACGCGTGCACCGCGCCCTTCGTCGCCGAGTACAGCACCCGCTTGGGCAGACCGGCGCTGGCCGCAATCGAGGAGATGTTGACGATCGCCGCCGTCCGGGACCGGCGCAGGTAGGGCAGGGCGACGGCGGTGGTCCGGGCGACACCCGTCACGTTGACGTCCAGGACGCGTGCCCACTGCACGTCGTCGTTGTCCTCGACGGCGCCGACCGCGGAGATCCCCGCGTTGTTGACCAGGATGTCCACCCCACCGAAGGCGCTCGCGACCGACTCCATCGCGGCGGTGAGCGAGGCGCGGTCGGCCACGTCGGCCCGTACCCCGTGGACGCGCGGATCCTCGGGTGCTCCCGCCGGATCCAGGTCAAGCACCCCGACCCGGGCGCCACCGGCAAGCAGCGCCTCCACACAGGCACGCCCGATCCCCGAGCCGCCACCAGTCACCACGGCCACCAAACCGTCAAACATCAAGAATCCTCTCTCCATCAAATCCGAGTCGTCGTCGAAGCTGGTAGACCGCGGTCTGGAAGGCCGCGCGGTCGAGCGTGTCGAAGTACCGATCGGGCAGGGTGTCGGCCGCGGGCGGTACGCCCAGACGCGCATTGACCTCGGCCATGAGCCGTAGCCGCCGGTAGCCGAGGGCGAGCACGTCGGGCCGCTCGCCGGTGACCGCCTCGACGAGGTCACCCACCCGGTCCAGGGACAGCGGCCGGGTCGGGGTCGAAGCGAACACACACACGCCCAGCGCGTCCAGGCCCGACCACAGGGCCATCAGCACCGCGGTCCGTTCCACATCGATCTCGCCCGCCGGTCGGGGCACCTGCACCCCCAGCCGGCGCACCTCCGGATAGGCGTACGGCAGGCCGTGCTCGGGGTCGAAATCGAGGTCGTGTTCGCACACGTCGTAGCGCGGGCCGAAGGGCGCGACCGCGTAGCCGAGACCGAGGTTCGGCTGGCGCCGGGGGTCGAACGGGGGCAGCGCCACCCGTTTGACCGTGTCGGGGCCGGGCGGCGGGTAGGCCCCGCCGTCAAAAAACGTGCGGCCGGCGGCGCGCAGCGCCTCGGCGTACGACACGGGATCGACCCCTTGGCGCAGGCACTTCGCGTTGGCCTCAAGCACGGCATCGGTGTCGCTGACGCCGAGGTCGCGGCCGAGCGCGGCGAGGGCCTCCTGGTGCAGCCCGGCGCCCCGGAACGTCTTGATGCAGTTCGTCGGACAGCCAGGGCAGGGGGCCACACCGTCGGGGGCCGGCGGCGCCGTCATGACCGCGTCGGGCCCGACCGCGGGCCACACTCCGAAGCCCGGCGGGGTGTGCTGCCAGACGGCCAGCGGGTTGCGCGCGGCCTGCTCGACGTACCAGTCGCTGATCTGGGTGAGGGCGAGCGGGTCGGCGACCGGCGGACGGGCGGTGCCGACGCAGACAACGGCCTTGACGTTCTTCGCACCCCACACGGCGCCGAAACCCAGGCGCGGCAGCGGATGCTGGCGACAGGTGACCACCGACGCGTACGGCGTGCCCGCCTCCCCCGCCGGGCCGATCACCGCGACGGCGGCGTTCGGACCGTGCCGGGCGACGAGCGCGTCGGTGGCCGCCCAGGTGTCGCTGCCCCACAGCTCGGCGGCGTCGTGCAGGCTCGCGGAGCCGGCGGTGACCAGGACGTACACCGGGTGTTCGGCGCGACCGCGCAGGATTACCCCGGTGCTGCCGGCGGCCCGCAGGCCGGCGGCGAACGGCCCCTCGGCGCGGGTCTCCGCGACCGCGCCGGACAGCGGCGACACGCCGACCGCGGCGACCCGGGCGAGCCCGGGTGCGGCGACCCCGGCGACGGTGGAGGCGACCAGCGCACTCGGTGCGTCGGCGGCCAGGCGCACCGCCGCCTCCGGTGCGGCCACATCGTCGAGGACGTCGCCCCAAGGGTCGGGTAGCGCATCGAGGAGCAGGCGCAGCGACTGTGTCGGGCCGCCGTACCCGTCGACCGGCCGGATCCGCACCCGACCGGTCGCCAGGTCGACGTCGACTATGCCCATGCCGGCCCGTCGGGGTAGGCGTAGGCGGCGATGCTGTCCGCGCTCATCTCGGCCGAGAAGCCGGGCTCGGTCGGTGCGACGTAGTGGCCGTCGCGGACGACCGCCGGCGCGAGGAAGTGCTCGTGCAGGTGGTCGACGAACTCGATGACCCGGTTCTCGGTGGTGCCCGACACCGCGACGAAGTCAAACATCGACAGGTGCTGGACGAGTTCGCACAAACCGACGCCCCCGGCGTGCGGGCACACCGGCACACCGTATTTCGCGGCCAGCAGCAGGATCGCCACGTTTTCGTTGACCCCACCGACCCGGCACGCGTCGATCTGCACGAAGTCGACCGCGCCGGCCTGCAGCAGTTGCTTGAACACGATCCGGTTCTGCACGTGTTCACCGGTCGCGACCCGGATCGGTCCCCCGTTCGGCGCAGCAGTGGCCAGGGCGGTGCGGATCGCGGCGTGGGCGAGCACGTCGTCGGGGCTGGTGGGCTCCTCGATCCACCACGGGTCGTACGGGGCCAGCGCCCTCATCCACTCGACCGCCACGCCGACGTCCCACCGCTGGTTGGCGTCGACCGCGATCCGGATGCCCGGGCCGACGGCCTCGCGAGCCACCTGGAAGCGGTGGACGTCGTCGGACAGGTTGGCGCCGACCTTCAGCTTGATCTGGGTGAAACCGTCGACCACGGCCTGCTTCGCCAGCCGGGCCAACTTCTCGTCGTCGTACCCGAGCCAACCCGGCGAGGTGGTGTAGGCGGGGTAGCCGCGGGCCTGCAGGGCCACGATCCGCCTGGCCCGGCCCGGCTCGGCGGCCCGCAGGATCCGCAGCGCCTCCTCGGGGGTGAGCGCGTCGGTGAGGTAGCGCCAGTCGACGAGGTCGACGATCTGCTCGGGGGTGAGGTCGGCGAGATAGCGCCAGACCGGCTTGCCGGCGCGCTTGGCGACCAGGTCCCACATCGCGTTGATGAGCGCTGCGGCGGCGAGGTGCACCACCCCCTTCTCCGGGCCCAGCCAGCGCAGTTGCGAGTCGTGGGTGAGTTCGCGGGCGAACGCACCGAGGTCGACGGCATCGGGATCGACGCCGACGACGAACGGGGCGAGCGCCTCGATCGCCACCCGGCAGATGTCGTTGCCGCGGCCGATGGTGAACGTGAACCCGTGCCCGTCCGGCCCCTCGTCGGTGCGCAGGATGACGTAGGCGGCCGAGTAGTCCGGGTCGGGGTTCATCGCGTCGGAGCCGTCCAGCTCCCGCGAGGTCGGAAAACGCACGTCGTAGGTGTCGACCGCGACGATCACGGCCATCAGGCGCTCCTCAGGACCGAACGCTGCCGGCCGAGACCATCGATTTCGACCTCCATCACATCGCCCGGCGCCAGGTACGGGAACCGGCCCGACAGCGCCACGCCCTGCGGCGTACCGGTGTTGATGAGGTCCCCCGGGTCCAGGACGGTGTACTGGGACAGGTGCCACACCAGGTACGCCACGCCGAAGATCATGTCCTTGGTGGCGGAGTCCTGCCGGACCCCGCCGTTGACCCAGGAGCGCAGCCCCAGCGCCTGGGGGTCGGTGATCTCGTCGGGCGTGACCAGCCACGGCCCGAGCGGCTGGAAGGTCTCGCACGACTTCCCCTTAGACCACTGCCCGCCCGACCGGTCGAGCTGGAAGTCCCGCTCCGACACGTCGTTGGACAGCACGAAACCGGCGATGTGCGCAAGCGCGTCCGCAGGCGAGGACAGGTACCGGGCACGCCGAGCGATCACCACGCCCAGTTCCACCTCCCAGTCGGTCTTCGTCGATCCGCGCGGGATCAGCACGTCGTCGAACGGCCCGACGACGGTGTTCGGGGCCTTGTAGAAGACGATCGGGGTGGTGGGTGGCTCCGATCCGGACTCGGCCGCGTGGGCGGCGTAGTTCTGGCCGACGCACAGGATCACGCCGGGGCGTGCGATCGGTGGCCCGATCCGCTGTCCCGCGATGTCGATCTCGGGCAGACCCGTCGCATCGCCTATGCCCCGCAACCCGTCAGAGGCGAAGAACGCCGGGTCGAGATCGGCGGTGACCGACGACAGATCGAAATGGCGGCCGTCGGCGTACAGCACGGGCTTCTCCGCCCCCACCGGTCCCACCCGCATGAGCTTCAAGAACCAACCTCCAGACGATAGGTACGAATTGCGGTGCCCGCCGTAACAGCGGCCCGCTCACCGGCCGACAACTCGCTCAGGCAGCTGTCGATCGCCTCCAGGGCAGTGGAGTACGAGGCGACCAGTTCACAGACCGGCCAGTCGGAGCCGACCATGATCCGCTCGGGACCGAACAGGTCAAGGGCGGCATCGACGTACGGCCGGATGGTGGCGACGTTCCACCCGGGGCCGGCCTCGGTCAGCAGGCCGGACAGCTTCGCCGCGACGTTGCCGCAGGCGGCCAGTCCCGCCACGGCCGCGCGCCACTCGGCGAACCCCTCGGCTCCCGCGCCGATCCGGGGCTTGCCGAGGTGGTCGAGCACGAAGGTGGTGCCCGGGGTGGCGCGCGCCACCGCTGCGCTGGCGACGAGCTGTCCGACGTGGACGACCAGGTCGTAGGTCAACCCCACGGCGCCGATGGTGGCCAGCGCCGCCCGCACGTCCGCGCGGGCGAGGTACGCCGGGTCGTCGACGCCCTGCACCTGGTCGCGGATACCGACGAGCTTCGCTCCGCCGGGCAGGTCGCGGTAGTTTGCCAGCGTGGCGGGCAGGTCCGGATCGGTCAGCGACGCCCAGCCGACCACACCCGCGATGGGCGGGGTGGCGGCGGCCAGCGCGAGGAACTCGGCGGTTTCGGCGGCGTCGCAGCGGCCCGCCTCGACCAGCACGCTGGCGGTGACGCCTGCCGCCGCCAATCGGGGCGTGAGGTCGGCGACGGTGTAGTCGCGTCGGATCGCCACCAGACCCGGCGCGGCGAGCCACGGGTAGTCGGCGGTCCACAGATGGTGGTGCGCGTCGACGATCACGGCGTGGGCACCTCCTCCGGCAGCAGGCCGTCCTTCTTCAGATCGGCCCACAACGCACCCGGGATGTCCCACTCGAACATCTGCATGTTGTCGGTGATCTGTTCCGGGTCCCGGGCCCCGATCACGACGCTGGCGACCGCCGGATGGCCGAGCGGGAACTGGATCGCCGCCGCCCGCAGCGGCACCCCGTGCCGCTCGCACACCGCCCGGATCGCCACCGCCCGCTCGACCAGCGCCTGGTCGGCCGGGGCGTAGTCGTAGTGGGCGCCCGGCTTCGGGTCGGCGAGCAGGCCCGAGTTGTACACCCCGGCCGCGAGAACCGAGATACCTTTCTCCCGGCACAGCGGAAGCAGCTCGGCCAGCCCCGACCGGTCCAGCAGTGTGTAGCGCCCGGCGAGCATGAAGCAGTCGAAGTCGCCGGCGCGGGCGAGGTCGACCAGCATCCCCGCCTGATTCATGCCCGCGCTGACCGCGCCGATGTCGCCCCGCGCCCGCAACTCGGCCAGCGCCGGGTAGGCGCCGCTCACCGCCTCGTCGAAATGGTCGTCGGGGTCGTGGATGTGCGCGATGTCGATCCGGTCCAGGCCCAGCCGGTGCAGGCTCTCCGCGTGCGAGCGCAGCACGGCGGCGTAGGAGAAGTCGAAGACCGGAGTGAGGTTGCTCGACTCCGCCCAGAACTCCTGAGTGTCAGCGCCGCCGGGGACGAGCAGTCGGCCGACCTTGGTCGACAGGGTGAACTCCTCGCGCGGTTTGCCCGACAGCACCGCACCGGCCCGGCGCTCCGACAGGCCACAGCCGTAGAGCGGGGCGGTGTCGAAGTAGCGCAGCCCGAGCTCCCAGGCCGTCTCGACCGCGGCCCGGGCAACCTCGTCGCTGACGGCGGTGAACAGCCCACCGATCGGCGCGAGCCCGAAGCCCAGCCGGGTCACCTCCACCTCGGTACGCCCGAGGCGGACCCGTTCCGTCGCTTTCACGCGGCCTCCTGCGCGCCATGGATCAGACGGATGACCGACTGGCTCATCCGGCTGTACTCGTGGTCGTTGACCAGCTCGCCCACCACGGCGAAGTCGCGCATCACCGCGATCCGGTCGGCGAGGGTGACCATCTCCGGCAGATCCGACGAGATGAGCAGGATGGCCATGCCCTGTCCGGCCAGCCCGGTGATCAGCTCATGGAAGGCGGCCTTCGTGCGGACGTCGATGCCCACCGTCGGCTCGTCGATGATCAGGACGTCGCAGTCCGCGGCCAGCCACTTGGCCAGGCTGACCTTCTGCTGGTTGCCGCCGGAGAGCTGCCCGGCGAGCTGGTCGGGTGAGGCGAGCCGGATACCCAGCCGGTCGGCGTACTCGGCGACCAGTGCCCGTTCCGCGCGATCCCGCACCAGGCCCAGGCGCGACAGCCGGCGCCACACGGTCACGGCGGTGTTGCGCGCGATCGTCTGGGACAGGAAGAGGCCTTCCTCCTTGCGGTTCTCGGTGACGTAACCGATGCGGTGCCGCCGCAGCGCGTCACCCACGTCGCGGATCCGGGCCGCCTTCCCATGTACCCGTACCTCGCCGGCGGTGATCTGCTCGAGTCCGAGCAGCGCCTTGGCCAGCTCGCTGCGACCGGCCCCCACCAGGCCGTACAGGCCGAGGATCTCGCCGGGGCGCACGGCGAGGTTGACGTCGTGGTGCCCGGCGGCGGTGGCGACCCCCGCCAGGACCAGCGCCGGCTCGGCGGTGGGGTCCGGGGTACGGGGGGTGAGCCGTACCTCCTGATAGGCCCGGCCGACCATCAGGTCCACGATCTGGTCCCGGGTGTGGCCGGCGAGAGGCTCGGCCTCGGCGACGCTGCGGCCGTCCCGCAGGACGGTCACCGTGTCGGCGACCGCGAAGATCTCCTCCAGTTTGTGGCTGACCAGCACGACGGCGTGGCCGCGCTCGCACAGCCGACGTACGACGGCGTACAGCCGGTCGGCCTCGTCGCCGGTCAGCGACGCGGTCGGCTCGTCGAGCAGCAGCACCTTCGAGTCGGCCGACAGCGCCTTGGCGATCTCCACGAGCTGCATGTGGGCGACCGACAGCCCCGACACCGGTGCGTCGGGGTCGATGTCCACATCGAGCAGGTCCAGGCAGCGGCGAGCCTCCGAGCGGATCCGGGCCCGGTCGAGCAACCCGTTACGTCGGGGAAGGTGCTGCAGGCAGATGTTCTCCGCGACGCTGAACGCCGGGATCAGGTTCCGCTCCTGGTGCACCACACCGACGCCGACCCGTTGGGCGTCCTGCGGGCCGGCGAAGTGCACCTCCCGCAGCCCGTCCGGCCCGGCCAGCCGGATGTGCCCGCCGTCCGGCCGGTACACCCCGGTCAGCAGCTTGATCAGCGTGCTCTTGCCGGCGCCGTTCTCCCCCAGCAGCGCGTGGACGCTGCCGGCGGAGACGGTCAATGTCGCCTCGTCGAGCGCCCGCACGCCGGGAAACGTCTTGACCAGTTTCTCGGCCGTCAACACGACACTCATCGCGCACCTCCGGTGAGCCGCTCGCGGGCCCGGCCGAGCAGGACCGCACCGAGCACGACCGCGCCGATGATGAGGTCGACCCACCGGCGGTTGATGTCGAACTGCGCCTGGGTCACGTCGACCAGCCGCACCAGGAATGCCGCCAGCACCGTGCCGGTCACGCTGACCACGCCGCCGACCAGGGCGACCCCGCCGATGATCGGCGCGGCGAAGCTGGGCAGCAGCAGGTCGTCGCCGATCGAGGCGTTGACGGAGCCGAACGCGGCGACCACGATCACGGCGGCGACCCCGGCGAGCAGACCCGACAGGGTGTGGGCGAGCACCAGCGCCCGGTCGTTGGAGATGCCGGACAGCCGCGCCGCGAAGGGGTTGCCGCCGGAGGCGAGCAGGCGACGCCCGGACACCGTACGGCGGAAGAACAGCGCCGTCGCGACGGCGACCGCCAGGGCCAGCAGGAACACCACCGGTATCCCGAGCAGCGACGCCTGGCCCACCGCCCGCAGCCCCGGCGAGTAGCCCTGGTAGGTGCCCGTCCCGTGCACTCCGTAGCGCAGCCCTTCCAGGATCGTCATCGTGGCCAGGGTGACGATGAAGCCGTTGATCCGGGTGAAGACCACCAGCAGTCCGTTGAGCAGGCCGACGAGCGCCCCGAGGGCAAGGGCGGCGAGCACCGCGAGCGGGGCGGGCAGTGCGGCGTCGACCATCAGCCAGGCCGAGGCCATGGCGCAGAAGCCGGTGAGCACGCCCACGGAGAGGTTCATCTGGCCGACGGCGAGCACCACCATCTGGGCCAGACCGATGACCATCGGTACGGCGAGGAAGCTCAGGAACGCGTCCATCGTGCCGGCGGTGAGCAGGTTGAAGTCGGTGGCCACGGCGAGCGTGGCGAACCCGACGACCGCGGTGGCGGCGAGGGTGAACTCGTTGGTGCGTACCAGGTTCTTCATGACGAGGACACCGCCCTCCGCTCGGCGAGCACGGCGCGCAACCGGTCCAGCGACAGCGCGGCGAGCAGCACCAGCCCGATGTAGAGCTTCAAATCCTCCAGCGAGAACTGCAGGAGGTTGAGGCCCTTGTAGATGACCTGGGTGAGGGTCGCGCCGAGCACCGTGCCGAGCACACTGACCGCGCCCCCGGCGAGCAGCGTGCCGCCGAGCACCGGGGCGAGGAATGACGGCAGCAGGAACGACTCGCCGACGTTGGCGGAGAAGGCGCCGTTGTTGGCGGCGAGCAGGAAGCCGGCAAGGGCGGCGAGCAGGCCGCTGAGCGCGTGGGCGGCGACAACCCGCCGGTGCGTGGGGATGCCGGACAGTTGCGCGGCGACCGGGTTGGCGCCGGTCATCAGGATCTCCCGGCCGAGGCGCGCGTAGCGGAACAGCAGCCCGACGGCCAGCACCGCGACGAGCGCGAACGGAACGACGAGTGGGACGCGAGGGCCGCACACCTCCCCGAGGCAGTAGTCGGCGAACGTGTCGAAGCGCAGCTCGGCAAGGCCGGCCGGCTTCACCGCGAACGCGACGCCGTCGGTCGCCCGGGTGTAGAGGATCGTCACCAGGCCCAGCAGCCCGAAGTCGAGCGCGAGGGTCACGACGAAGGAGTTCACGCCCGTCTTGGTGATGACCAGGCCGGCGAGGGCTCCGATCGCCGCCCCGACGGCCAGGCCGACGGCGAGGCCGACCAGCAGCGGCACGCCGAGCCGGTCGTAGGCGAGTCCCATCGCGAACGTGGACAGCGCGGCCATCCGGCCGACGGCCATGTTCATGTGGCCGAGGGACAGCACGGCGAGTTGGGCGAGGCCGACGACGACGTACACGCTGATGTCGGCCTGCAGCGGCGCGAGCGTGAGTCTGGGGTCGAGGAACGCGGGGGTCAACGACGAGAAGAGCGCGACCAGGACGACGATGACGATGACCAGGCCCAGGCGTGGGTTGGCCCAGAACGGCAGAGTGCGGGGCCGCGCCTCCGCGACCGCGGCCGGCGGCGCCGGGGGCGCCGCCGGCGGTGTGGTGGCCGTCTTCACGCGACTCTCCGATCCTCGATCGCGTCCCGGTCCCAGTCGATGCCGAGGCCGGGGGCGGTCGGCGCGAGAGCGTGGCCGTCGGCGACGCCGATCTCGGACCGGGTCACCGCCCGCAGCTGCGGGATGTACTCGAGGTACCGACTGTTGGGCACCGCGGCGCACAGGCTCACGTGCAGCTCCATGAGGAAATGCGGGCACACCGCGACGTTGCACGCCTCTGCCAGGTGGGCGACCTTGAGCCACGGGGTGATCCCGCCGACCCGGGCGACGTCGACCTGGACGATGCCGGCGGCCTGGCGGCGCAGGTATTCGGCGAACTGCCCGATCGAGTACATCGACTCGCCGACGGCGATCGGGATGCTCGTCGAGCGGGCGAGCAGTTCGTGCCCGGCGACGTCGTCCGCGGGCAGCGGCTCCTCGAACCAGGTGAGCCCGTACGGTTCGAGCAGCCGCGCCCGGCGGATCGCCTCCGCGGCGGTGAGCGACTGGTTGGCGTCGACCATCACGTCGAGCCGGTCGCCGACGGCGGCCCGGACCGCGGCGATCCGCTCGGCGTCCTCGGCCGGGTCGGGCTTGCCCACCTTCAGCTTGACGCCCGGCCAGCCGGCCGCCTGGGACGCTTTCGCCCCGGCGACCAGCTCCTCGGTGCTGAGCTGCAACCAGCCGCCCTCGGTGTCGTAGAGCGGGATGCGGTCCTTGGCCCCGCCGGCCAACACCCACAGGGGCAGGCCGGCGGCCTTGGCCCGCAGGTCCCACAGTGCCGTGTCGACGGCGGCCAGGGCCAGTGAGGTGATCGCGCCGACGGCGGTGGCGCGGGTGGAGGCGTAAAGGTCACGCCAGACGGCCTCCACCCGCGCCGCGTCCTGCCCGATCAGGCGGGGGACCAGGTGGTCGCGCAGGAGCGCGAGCACCGCGGTCCCGCCGGTCCCGATGGTGTACGAGTAGCCGATACCCTGCTGACCATCGGCCGTACGGACCTCGACGAAAACCGTCTCCTGCTTGAGGAACGCCTGCACCGCGTCGGTACGGACGGTCTCGACGGCGATGTCGACCAGGTACGCCTCGGCGTGCGTGATCACCGACATCACTGGCACGTCAGGTATTTGGCGTCGAACTCCTTCTTGAGTTCGTCGGTCTTGGCGGAGCGGTCGGCCTCGTAGCCGTTCACGTTCTCCTTGGTCACGACGAACGAGCCGGAGTCGATGACAACGCCGGGCATGGTCATCCGGCAGTCGCCAGCGAGCTTGCTGAGCGCGTACGAACCGACGTACGCCTGGCCGACCGGGTTCTGGAGCACGGTGCCGGCCACGGAGCCGTCCCGGATCCCGTCGAGAATCGTCTTGTCGTCGTCGATGGCGACGACCTTGATGGGCAGCTTCGCCTGCTTTACACCTTCGGCGGAGGCGACCGACGGGTTGTAGGCGGTGTTGACGATCGCCTGGATCTGGTTGCCCTTGGCGGCGAGCAGGTCGGCGACGGCCTTCTGCGCGCTCTGCAGGTCCTTGTCGATGTCGGTGACGTTCTGGAGCAGCACGACCTTGCCACCGGTCTCGGCGACCGCCTTCTCCACGCCCTTGATCCGGCGCTGCGTGTTGGAGTCGACCTTGTTGCCGGTCAGGTGCACAAGGTTGCCGGTACCACCCATGGCGTCGATGGCGGTCTTCGCGGCCTTGTACGCGGCGAGCTCGACGTCGGTGGACAGGCAGAAGTCGGCCTGGTTGACGTCGCCGGCCGGGCACGAGGCGAGGGAGGCGACGGGGTAACCCTGGCGCTTGAGATCTTCGAAGGTGGAGTTGATGTTGTCGGGCGACACGCCGAAGATGCCAAAGGCGTTGTAGCCCTGTGCGGCGAGGGACTTGAGCACATCGTTCTGCTTCGTCTGGTCCCAGCCGGCGGCCTCGTTGTACGTGACGTCGCCGAGCTTGAAGTCAGCCTTCGCCTTCGCCCCGGCGTCCTTCCAGGGCTGGAAGTACGGGTGCGAGCCGCC
Organism: Micromonospora sp. NPDC050200; assembly: GCF_040656135.1. Lineage (NCBI taxonomy): Bacteria > Bacillati > Actinomycetota > Actinomycetes > Micromonosporales > Micromonosporaceae > Micromonospora > Micromonospora sp. NPDC050200. The sequence continues at coordinate 41,556 of NZ_JBFALG010000033.1, read as the reverse complement.
GGGGACGAGCGCCACCTTCATCTGCTCCGGGGTCTTGCTGCCCGCGGTGCCGTTGGTGTCGGCATCACTCTTCTTCGTGCACGCCGCCGTTGTCGCGGTGAGCGCGAAGACGGCAAGGGCCACGCCGATACGGGCTAGCGCAGTGCGCTTCATAAGGTTCTCCTCAAGGGAACCTCACGGGGGGTGAGGGGGGTGGGTGGTAGCGTACGCATCCCCAGGTGCCGATCCCGTGGGATCTTTCCTATAGGATGGTTGCCTGCTAGTGTCTACTCGCTCACACCGTCGTAGTCAAGGGGCCGAAGGAGACGAGATGACGGAGATATTGCCCCGCGGTCGGGTCCGCCCCGCCCGACGGCTCACCCTGACCGAGGACGTGTACGAGACGATCAAGGGCCTGGTCATGGACCACGCCCTCCCCCCGAACGAACGGGTGAACATCGACGCCCTGGCCCGCGAGCTCGACGTCTCCCCCACCCCCGTACGGGAGGCGCTGGCTCGGCTGGAATCCGACGGCCTCGTGCGCAAACGCCCACTGTCCGGGTACACCACGACCCCACTGCTGAGTCGGGCCGAGTTCGACGACCTGTTCGACATGCGCCTGCTGCTGGAAGGTGCCGCCGCCGCCCGAGCGGCCGCGAACGCCTCCGCCGCACACCGACGGCAGATCAGCACCAAGGCCAACGCGACCGTTGGCGTCGAGGCCGGCGACGGATACCGCAGGCATGCCGCGTTCACCGCACTGGACGCGACGTTCCACGACCTCATCGCCGAGGTCGCCGGGAGCGTACTGCTGCGCGAAGCCATCACGCGGCTGCACTCCCACCTGCACCTGCACCGGCTGTACTTCCCCGCCGCAAAGGCCGCCGACACCACTGTCGAGCACCAGCGCATCGCCGCGGCCATCACCCTCGGCGATCCGGAAGCCGCCACGGCGGCAATGCGCGACCATCTGACCGCCGCCCGGCAGCGCCACCTGCCGGCCTTCGACCAGATGCCGCCTGCGGGGCCACCGGCCTGACCCGGCCGGGCCGGCACGTACCGAGGAGCCAGCTTGCGCATCGCCCTGTTCATCACCTGCGTCAACGACATCGCCTACCCCCAGACCGGCATCGCGGTCACCCGCATCCTGGAGCGGCTCGGCCACACCGTCGACTTCCCCACCGCGCAGACCTGCTGCGGCCAGATGCACGCCAACACCGGATACCGCGCCGAGGCGCTGCCGATGGTCCACAACTACGTCGAAGTCTTCGACCGCTACGACGCGATCGTCACCCCGTCCGGCTCGTGCACCGCGATGGTCCGCGACCAGTACCCGCACCTGCACCCCGCGGCGGCCTCCGTCGCCGCCCGCACCTACGAACTGTCCGAACTTCTCGTTGACGTCCTCGGCGTGACCGACGTCGGCGCCGAGTTCGCCGAGCGGGTCACCTACCACCCGACCTGCCACGGCCTGCGGATGCTGCGACTGGGCGACAAGCCGCTGGCGCTGCTGCGCCAGGTACGCGGTATCCAACTGGTGGAGTTGGGCGACCCCGAGGAGTGCTGTGGCTTCGGCGGCACGTTCGCCCTGAAGAACCCCGACGTTTCCACCGCGATGCTCACCGACAAGTGCCGCCGGGTCCTGGACACCGGCGCGAGCGTGCTCGCCGCCGCCGACAACTCCTGCCTGGCGCACATCGGCGGCGGCCTCGGCCGCGGCCGGTCCGGAGTCCGGGTCATGCACTACGCCGAGATCCTCGCCTCGACCGGAGCATCCGCATGAGCCAGCGCGCCACACCTCCCCACGGCGGTGGCCGGATCATCGCTCCCCTGCCCTTCCCGACGGCCGCCCGGCCCGAGGTCGCCGACCCGCAACTGCGCGCCAACCTGCGACGCGCCACCCGCACGATCCGCGGCAAACGCCAGCGCGTCGTCGAGGAGGTGCCCGACTGGGCGGCACTACGCGACGCCGGTGCCGCGATCAAGGCCGACGTGCAGCGCCGCCTGCCCGAGCTGCTGGAGCGCTTCGAGGCCGCGGCCACCGCCGCGGGCGCACACGTGCACTGGGCGCGCGACGCGGCCGAGGCCTGCCGCATCGTGGTCGAGCTCAGCCACGCGGCCGGCGCGACGGAGGTCGTGAAGGTCAAGTCGATGGCGACCCAGGAGATCGAACTCAACGAGGCACTGGCCGAGGCCGGCATCACCGCCTACGAGACCGACCTCGCCGAGCTGATCGTGCAGCTCGGCGACGACACCCCGTCGCACATCCTCGTGCCCGCGATCCACTACAACCGCACACAGATCCGCGAGATCTTCCGGCGCCGGATGGCCGACGCGCCGCCGGAGCTCAGCGACGAGCCGCGCGACCTGGCCGAGGCGGCGCGCATGCACCTGCGGCGGCGGTTCCTGTCGGCCAAGGTCGCCGTCTCCGGCGCCAACTTCGCCGTGGCCGACACCGGCACCCTGGTGGTTGTGGAGTCCGAAGGCAACGGGCGGATGTGCCTCACCCTGCCGCAGACGCTGATCAGCGTCGTCGGCATCGAGAAGCTCGTGCCCAGCTTCGCCGACCTGGAGGTGTTCCTCCAGCTCCTCCCCCGCTCCTCGACCGGCGAGCGGATGAACCCGTACACGTCGGTGTGGACCGGCGTGACGCCCGGCGACGGGCCCCAGGAGGTGCACATCGTCCTGGTCGACAACGGCCGCTCAGCCGTGCTCGCCGACCCGGTCGGACGGCAGGCGCTGTCCTGCATCCGCTGCTCCGCGTGCCTCAACGTCTGCCCGGTGTACGAGCGGGCCGGCGGCCATGCCTACGGCTCGGTGTACCCCGGTCCGATCGGGGCGATCCTGTCACCCCAGCTGACCGGAGTCGAGGCCAACGCCTCCCTGCCGTACGCCTCCACCCTCTGCGGAGCCTGCTACGACGTCTGCCCCGTGAAGATCAATATTCCGGAGGTGCTGATCCATCTGCGCCAGCAGGCACCACACCCGGTGGCCGAGCGCGCCGCCATGCGCAGCCTGTCATGGATCATGCGCAACCCGCGACGGTACGCCGCCGCCCTGCGCGCCGCCCGGCTCGGCACCGGCCCCCTCGGGGCGTCCCGCCAGCGGCGGACCGGCGCGCGCACCCTGCGCTGGCTGCCGTGGCCGGGATCGGCGTGGACCCAGTCCCGCGACGCCCCGCTGCCCGCGCCGCAGACGTTCCGTGAATGGTGGGAGAAGCGTTGAACGCCCGTGACGAGATCCTGGCCCGCCTGCGTACCGCCCTGGCCGACGCGCCGCCGCCGGTCGAGGTGCCCCGCCGATACCGGCGCACCGCCGAGCCCGCCGACCTGGTGGAGGTCCTCGTCGACCGCCTCCAGGACTACCAGGCCGCCGTCCACCATGGCCTCGACGCCCTGCCCCGGATCCTCGCCCAGGTGGACCGGCTCGCCGTGCCCGCCGACGTGCCCGCGGCCTGGCTGGCCGGCTTCGACGGGCAACTGCACCGCGACACGCCCCCGCTGCCGCTGGCCGAACTCGACAGCGTGGACGCCGTACTGACCGGCTGCGCGGTGGCGATCGCCGACACCGGCACGATCGTGCTCGACGCCGGCCCGGCCCAGGGGCGGCGGGCCCTGACGCTGGTGCCCGACCGGCACATCTGCGTCGTACGTACCGACCAGATCGTCGGCCTGGTCCCGGAGGCATTCGCCCGCCTCGACCCGCGAGCACCCCTGACCTGGATCTCCGGCCCGTCGGCGACCAGCGACATCGAGCTCAACCGGGTCGAGGGAGTCCACGGCCCCCGTCGGTTGGAGGTCGTGCTGCTGAGGCCCCAAGCAGCTGGCTGAGGCAAGCGACGCGGATGGGCAACGCGTCGAGCCGCTCGTGCTGACTCCCCTCCGGTCGAACTATCCTGCTAGTCATCGGATGTATCAGCAGGAGGTTCGCCGCGATGTCGCTGACCGACGACGCGATCGACAAGATCAAGCAGATGATCACCGGCGGCGAACTGCGGCCCGGCGACCGCCTGCCGCGTGAGGCCGATCTCGCCGAGCGCCTGGGGCTGTCCCGCAACTCGTTGCGGGAGGCCGTACGGGCACTGTCGTTGATCCACGTGCTCGATGTGCGGCAGGGCGATGGCACGTACGTGACAAGCTTGGAGCCCGCACTGCTCCTCGACGCGATGGCCTTCGTCGTCGACTTCCACCGCGACGACACGGTGCTGCAGTTCTTCGAGGTACGACGCATCCTCGAGCCGGCCGCAGCGGCGGTGGCCGCCACCGAGATGAGCGACGAGGATGTCGCCAGCCTGCGCAAGCTCCTCGACGAGCTCGGCCCCACGCCGACGGTCGAACAGCTCGTGGCCAACGACATCGAGTTCCATCGGCGGATCGCGGCAGGTTCGGGCAACCTGGTCCTGTGCTCCCTGATCGAGGGGCTGTCCGGGCCCACCCAGCGGGCGCGGATCTGGCGCGGCCTGACCCAGAAGGACGCGGTCCGCCGCACCCTCGACGAGCACCGGCTCATCTGCGACGCCATCGCCAACCGCCAGCCGGAGATCGCCCGGGCGTGGGCCACCGTCCATATCGCCGGGGTCGAGCAGTGGCTACGCCAGGCGCTGGCGGAATAGCGGCCGGCCCCGACGCTCGGTGCAGCTTTCCCGACGTGCTCCGTGGACGGCCCTGGATCTCTCCAAGCGCCACGACGCCGGTACGGCCACCACCGCCGCCGGGTGGTGCACCGTCTTTCGGGTCGGTGCACCACCCGGCGGTGTGTCGAGCGGCGGCTCAACCGGTTGTGCTCGACGATGCGGTGTACTGCGCCCGGACCTGTTCGTCGGTCAGGGCTTGGGCGTAGACGGTGGCGTCGTCGATCGCCCCGTTGAGGGTGGTGCCGTTGTACTGGCCGAAGTACGCCTGCGGCAGTGCGACGGTCTGCGGGAGCGTCTGGCGGCGTTCCCCGTTGACGTAAAGAGTGGTGCTCGAGCCGTCGGAGACGAAGGTGAGCTGTGTCCACTGCCCGAGCGGCACCGAGTAGTCGAACGCGTAGTCAGCGACGCCGACCTTGGTGAAGCCGACCTTGCCGCCGGTGCCGTACTGCTCCAACTTGATGTTGCCCGCTCGAGAGCCGAGCAGGTTGGCGTCGTTGAGCGTTCCGTCCTTGCGGACCCACTGGGTGTAGGTCCACGGTCCGGGGATGTCGAGGCCGCCGATGCCCAGCCCGTCGTAGAGACCGGCGAACTTCAACGCCTTGCCCGACCGGCCGTCGACGTAGGCCGGCACCCTCATGTTCGCCACGGTGATCTGGGTCTGCATGTGCAGGCCGCCGACCCCGTCGAGTACCGGGCGGACGTTCATGCCGGGTGCGCCGTCGTGCCAGCCCTCCGGGTAGGCGGCGGGTTCGAAGGTGTAGGTGTGGATCGGTTTGCCGTCGGTGGTGGGCTGCTGGGTGGGGACGCCCTGCCACCCGGGCGCCTTGCCAATCCGGGCCTTGAGCTCGGCGAACTCCGCGTAGCTCGTGGCGGGCGGAGCGTTGTGCCACATGGTGTTGCCGGCGGCGTCGCGCTGCGGTGCCGCCCACTGCTCCGAGTAGGCGTCCGGGGCCCACATCTGGTAGTCGTTCCAGACGTGCACGATGCCGCCGAGCAGCTTCGGGCTCGCGTTCAGCCGCCAGCTCGAGTGCGCCCAGGACGGATTCCCGAGCCGCCCCAGTATCTTGGGGACGACGTAGAGGTTCCCCGGCGGTCCGGCCTGGATGCGGTCGTACGCCGCCAGTCGAGGGTCGCTGCCGTCGCCGAGGTAGTCCTGGACGATGACGTTGGTGTCGACCTTGTGCTTGGGGGCGTCGGCGTGTTCGAACCCGTTGTAGATGATGGACCGCTTGCCCTTGGCGACGACGTGCTCGTTGACCTGGTTGATGTAGTCGTTGAACAGGTCACCGAACGTGCTGTAGCGGTCGGAGTTGTTGGCGAGGAAGGTCTTGATCGCGGGGCAGTTGACGAGGTTCGGCGGCATCTCGTCGGCGCCGAGGTGCACATACGGGCTGGCGAACCAGGGCATGAACTCGTCCAGGATGCGTTCGGCCGCGGTGACCGCCTCGGGTCGCATGATGTTCATCGCGAAACTCGAGGTCACCCAGCCGTAGACGTACTGCTGGCCGCAGGAGTTCTCCGGTGTGGCGCCGGACCCGTCGGGGTTGGGGCCGTGTCCCATGCCGACCTTGAAGTAGTTCGACACCGGGTCGGCGTGTCCGGGGAACTCGAACCCCGGCACCACCTGCACGTTGTTCTCCCGGCCGAGTTCGACGAACTCCCGGATCTGCTCGCGGCTGTAGGCGAACTTCTTCGAGGTGAGGCCGGGCAGGTTGTCGCTGTACAGGCGGAAGCCCTCCGGCTCGACCAGGTGCAGCTGCAGCATGTTCTGCTTGGTCCAGCCCATTTCCCGGATGGTGTCCTTGATGTACTCCGGGGTGTAGTACTTGCGTGCGGCGTCGATGCCGAACCAGCGCTGCGGCTTACTGGGCAGGTCCACCGTCTGCCCCTGGGGCAGGGTGTCGTGGCCCTCGTCCTGGCGCAGCATCTGCAGTACCGTACGGCTGCCGTAGTACAGGCCGGCGGTGGTGTTCGCCTCGATGGTGACCCGGTCGTCGACGGTCAGCCGGTAACCCTCCGCGCCCAGCTCGTTCTCCGCGACCAGCCGCAACCGGATCCCGTGATCACTCTCCCGGGTGCCCGGCCCGGCCACCATCGCCCGCCCGGTCACCGTCGAATAGTCGGCGGCCACCGTCTTGGCGACCTCGGCCAGTGTCCGGTCGGCCAGGCCGGGCATGCTCGCCCCGGTCGTGGACAGCGACTTGTGCTCCGCCGGATAGGTGACCTGCGCGTCACCGGCGAACGTGAAGCTGCCGGTGCCCTCCTTCCAGTTCGACAGTTCCGGCACCACACCCGGCTTCGACGCCCCCGGGCTCTGTTCCTTCTGGTGGTAGACCTCCACCTCCGCCAGGCTCAGCGGATCGGTGGCCGACTCCAACTGGATCCGCACATAGCGCCCCTTCACACCGCCCAGGTCGATGATGCTCGGCGTGCCCGCCGTGGCCGCCTGCCGGATCGCGGTCACCCCGGGTGAGGACTTCGCCTCCTCGAGGCTCTGCCCGCGGATCTCCTGCTCGGAGGTCATCACCCAGTAGTTACGCAGCCGGTCCGCGCAGCAGTCCGTCCGGTTGTAGACCCGCAGCTCCGCCAGGTTTTCCGCGGCCCCCAGATCCACCTGCCACCATGCCTGGTTGGACGGCACCGTGGTGTGGGTGATCGAGCCCTGCCCGTACACGCCACTGGTGTTGCCGTCCACCGCCCGCTCCGGCACCCCGTCGAACGCCAGGCTGCTCTGCGTCGCCGGCTTACCCAACGCCAGGTTGACCCGCCCCACCTGCACGGTGTCGGTGGCGGTCACCGTCAGCCCGGCCACCGAGGCGGTGACGGTCACCGGCACGCTGCCGGCAGCCGTGTCGGCCGGTACGGTGACTTTCACTCGTTGCGTGACCGTCTCCCTAGGCTTCAGGGATGCCACCGGCTGAGCACCGGTGATGCTCCAGCCCTGCGGCGTGATGCCGGTGACGGTCAGATCAGTCAGCGTGCTGTCCCCGACATTGGTGTACGACAACGTGGCATCCACCGTGGCACCGAGCGACACCCGCGCCGGCAGGTCCAGCACGCCCCGCACCACGATCGGCGCGTTCGGGGTGTGGATCCGCAAAGAGTAGGCGGCACCGAGCGGATCGACCGCCTCTCCCCCGTCCGGCATCGTGACAACGATGTTGCCCGCGCTGTTGCGCTGCCACTTCAACGCCGCCTCGGACGAACCACCCACCAGCGTGATCTTCGTGTCGGCGCTCACCGGCAGGTCGGCGCCGAGCGTCAACGTCTTACCCGGCCACTGCAACGCCGTCGCGTACAGGTCGCCCTTGTTCAAGGTGTAGCGGACGGGAACGGCGCTGGCTGGCTCCTCGGCGCGCGTCCAGTACGTCGAGCCGTAGATCGCCTCCCCGCTGGTCTTCAGCCATCTCCCGACATCGCGCAGCCGGGAGGCCTGCGCCTCGGGGATCGTGCCGTCGGCGTCCGGCCCGACATCAAGCAGCAGGTTGCCGTTCTTGCTGACGATGTCGACCAGGTCGTGCACGATCTGGGTGGAGGACAGGTAGTCCTCGATGGGCTCGTTCTTGTTCAGCCCGTACGAGAAGCCGATCCCTCGGCTGGACTCCCACTTGTTCGTCTTGATGTCCGGGACCTTCTCGTACTCGGGCGTTTCGAAGTCGAGCTGGTCGCCGCGGTAGCCGGGGCCCGGCTTGACCCGGCACCGGTTGGCGACCGCGACCTCCTTGGGCTGCGGACGCTCAGCGGCCTGGTTGTAGAAGTGGGCCAGCGTTTCGCCCATCTTCCAATAGCTCGCGTCCCGATCCCACTCGCCGTCGCACCACAGGATGTCCGGGTCGTAGTCGTCGATGAGCTCGTTCATCTGCGGCAGCATGTAGTCGGTGACGTAGTCCTCGCCGCCGTCGACACCGGTGTAGGGGATCTGCGCGCCCGTGTACGGGTTGGTCGGCTGCCGGCCGGTGTAGTTCGGGTTGTACCACTCGTAGTTGGAGTAGTAGAAGCCACGCTTCAAACCCGAGCCCTCGGCCGCGTCGAACAACATCCTGGCCAGGTCCTTCTTCGGGCCGTGGTGCACCACGCTGCGGGTGCTCTGCTTGGTGTCCCAGAGGGCGACGCCTTCGTGATGCTTGGAGGTCAGCACGAAGTACTTGGCGCCGGCGTCCTTGAACAGCTTCACCCACTCGTCGGGCTGGTAGTTCTCGGCCTTCCAGTCGTCCACGAACTCGTCGTAGTTCTTGTCCTGGCCGTACGTGTTCTTGTGATGGGTGTAGGTGGCCGAGTTCTTGCTGTTCATGTAGTTGCCGTACCACTCGGCGTAGCTCTTCCGAGGCCCCCACGCGGGAACGCTGTAGGCGCCCCAGTGGATGAAGATCCCGAACTTCGCGTCGTCAAACCACTGCGGCGTGGGATGCCTCTCCAGCGACGCATAGTCACCGGTGTAGCGGTCAGCCGACTCACGCACCACCGGGGCAGCGACCGACGGACTCCCCGCCATGACCAGTGCCAGGACACCCGACACGGCAGACCCGGCAATCCGTAGCAGGCGTTCTCGACGTCGTCTCATACGTGCAGCTCCCAGAAGCCAGGGACGGCAACTACCAGACGGGGCAGATGCCATCCGCACTCGAAAGACCCGATGATTAGGGATCGTAGGCGCGACCCCGCGCGGACGCAACGATCCATGTCGATCGGCATTGATCGACAGATCACTGCTCGGGGCAGGCTGGGATCAGCAGCGAGAACCGCGTCCAGCGAGAACAGGACCGCCATCCGAGCTGGCGGCTACGCCAACCCGGCACCCGGGACCCCCTGACAAGCAGAGCACCTGGCGGCTAAACATCCGATCCCTGTCGGACCCGCTTCAGCCTTGGGCGGTGGTCACGCCGGCCGCACAGGGCTCGGTTGTCGCCACAGTGTGCGACCCGCCGCCCCTTTACGTCAAGACTCTGCACGTAAATCGCGGATGGGGTCCGGTGGGGGACGACCAACCGCTCGCCACCCCGTGACAGGCAGCCCATAGTGAGGCATGAATGTTCATGTCTGCCTATTACTGATCGTTGCGAGGCTAAAATGCGCATGCTTGTTCACTCGGCCTGGCGGTCGGCCACAGTGGTGGCGGTTGTGCTGATGCTCGCTGCCAGCGTCCTGGCCAGCGGGCCGGCGGCCGCCGCCGAGCCCCGAGAGCTCGGGGAGATGACCGGCTTCAGTGCGGACCGGGCGACCTACACGCTCACTGCGGGCGACGCCCAGGTCCGGGTGGTGTTCCTCGCCGACGACGTGTTCCGGATCTGGCTCGCGCCGGAAGGACAGTTCACCGACCCGGCCAACACCCCGCCCGGTGACCCGGACGCACCGGACGCCAACATCGTTGTGAAGACCGACAATCCGACGCCGCAGACCTCATGGTCGGACGGTGGCGGCTACTACGCGCTGCGTACCAGGGCGATCGAGGTGCGGGCGTACAAGTCGCCACTGCGTTTCTCGCTGCACCGGGCCGACGGCACCACCGTCTGGTCGGAGACCCGGCCGCTACGCTGGACCGACACCACCACAGCGCAGACGTTGAGCCGCGGCGCCACCGAGCAGTTCCTCGGCGGTGGCATGCAGAACGGCCGGTTCAGCCACCGCGGGACCACGATCCAGGTCGCCCGGAACTTCAACTGGGAGGACGGTGGCAACCCGAACTCCTCGCCGTACTACATGAGCTCCGCCGGGTACGGCGTACTACGCAACACCTTCACATCGGGGACGTACGCCTTCGACGAACCGGTCGTTGCCACCCACAACGAGAAGCGCTTCGACGCCTACTACTTCGTGGGTGACTTCAAGACCGCACTCGACCGGTACACCGAGCTGACCGGGCGGCCGTTCCTGCCGCCGATCTACGGCCTCGAATACGGCGACTCGGACTGCTACAACCGCGGCCACTACGGAGTGGACCCGGATCCGGGCAACGACTGGAAAAACCACCCCGACAAGCAGACCACCCCGGATGCGGTCAAGATCGCGCAGAAGTTCGTCGACAACGACATGCCAGGTGGCTGGATGCTGGTCAACGACGACTACGGCTGCGGCTACTCCGACGACCTGGGCTACGAGCTCGTCGGCGGCACGTACTGGGGCAAGCGCAAGATCGAGCCGTTGCAGCAAACCGGTGACGAGCTGCGCAAGCGCAACATCGAGATTGGGCTGTGGACCCAGTCCGCGCTCGACCGGCAGCCTGCAGAGGTCGGCGAGGCCGGCGTCCGGGTGCGCAAGCTGGACGTGGCCTGGGTCGGCCCGGGCTACCGGCACGCCCTCACCGCCTGCGACACCGCCCACAACGGCATCGAGCAGTACAGCAACGCCCGCGGCTACACCTGGATGGTCGAGGGCTGGGCCGGCGCGCAACGCTGCGCGGTGCAGTGGACCGGCGACCACAGCGGCACCCTGGACGCGATCCGCTGGCAGATCCCGGCGATTCACGGCTCCGGTAACTCCGGCATCGCCTACACCGCCGGCGACGTCGACGGCATCTTCGGTGGCTCCGGCCGAAGCTACGTCCGGGACATGCAGTGGAAGGTCTTCACGCCGGCGTTCATGACGATGAGCGGCTGGGCCACGCCGGCGTTCAAGCAACCATGGGCGTACGGCGAGCCGTACACGTCGATCAACCGCAGATACCTGAAGCTGCGCGAGCGGCTCCTACCGTTCTTCTACTCGTACGCCGCCGAGGCCCACCGCGCCGGCACGCCGATCAACCGGTCACTGCCAATCGAGTACCCGGACGACCCTACGGCGTACACCGACGCCGCCAGGTACGAATTTCTCGCCGGCCGAGAGTTCCTGGTGGCGCCGATGTGGGGCGCGGACGAAACCAAGAACGGCATCTATCTGCCGGCGGGCACCTGGGTCGACTACTGGACCGGCCGGATCCACCGCGGGCCCACCACGCTGAACGGCTACCACGCGCCGCTCGACACGTTGCCGCTGTTCGTCAAGGCCGGCGCCGTGGTGCCGATGTGGAAGGCCGGCATCAACCGGCACGCCGAGCAGGCACCGGGCGACCGGGTGACGCTCGACCTCTACCCCCACGGCCGCTCGTCGTTCCTGCTCTACGAGGACGACCGGGTAACTCGCGAGCACCGGACCGGCAGGTCGGCGACGCAGCGGTTCGACGTCGCGGCGCCGGTCGACGACCACGGCGATGTCGTCGTCACCATCGGCGCCAGCGTCGGCTCCTACACCGGCAAGCCCGCCCAGCGTCCCTACGAGGTGACCGCGCACGCCGGCACCAGGCCGCACGTGGTCAAGCTCGGCGACCAGCCGCTGCCGGAACTGGCCGACAAGGCGGCGTACGACGCGGCAACCACCGGCTGGCACTACGCGGCCGACGATCGCGCCGGCGTGGTGTGGGTGAAGACTCCGCCGATCTCCACCGGTGCCAGCGCCACGGTCACCCTCGCCGGCACCAGTTCCGTGGGCGGCGCCAAGCCGGCTGACGTGCTCGGGACGGTCGAACTGACCGGCCCGAAGCTGTGGAACCCGCCGGGCCAGGCGACTGAGGTCACCGCAACATTCCGTAACGGCGGGACGCACCGAATGACCGACGTGCGACTGTCCGTCGCGCTGCCCGACGGCTGGACATCGGGCAGCCACGCCGACTTCCCGCGCGTCGAACCCGGCGAGACCGTCACCGCGCCGCTGAGCGTCACACCGGGACGCGACATCCGGCCGGCCTCGTACACCCTCCAGCTCGACGCCACCTACCTCGCCCGGAACACGCCGTACGGCACCAGCGCGGTCACCACTGCGGAGCTGCCGTACGCCTCGGTGTCCGCCGCGTCGAACATGGTCGGCGTCACCGACGCCCAGACCTTTGCCAAGGGCAACTTCGACGGCGCCGGTAACAGCTTCCACGGTGAGGCGCTGGCCGCCGCGGGGTTCCGGCCGGGCGCGACGATCACGGTCAACGGCACCGAGTTCAGCTGGCCAGCCGGTGCTCCCGGCACACCGAACGTGGTGAAGGACGTCACCGCGCCGATCCTGGTCTCCGGGAAGGGCAGCCACCTGGCCCTACTCGGCGCCGGCACCAGCCTGAGCGGCCGCGGGACCGTGACCGTGCTCTACACCGACGGCACCGAGTCCCGGCACACCCTCCAACTGCCGAACTGGTGCTGCCAGGATCCGTCCACCGGCGGAGCCAGGACGGCGGTCGCGGTCAAGGGTCGCTACACCCCGGCGGGCCTGGCCAACACCACGACGGACTACCGGGTGTTCTACAACGCGCTGCCGCTCACGCCGGGCAAGGAGGTCCGCGCGATCCGCCTGCCAGGTGGCCCGCTCGGGTTCTTCGCCGCCACGGTGGCGGACAAGCCGTTACCGCCGGCCCCGAGAGGCGAGGCGTGGGTCAGCGACCTGGAGTGGATCGACTCGACGAACGGCTGGGGACCGGTCGAGCGGGACCGCAGCAACGGCGAGAGCGCCGCCGGCGACGGCAACCCGATCACCCTGAACGGCGTCGCCTACGCCAAGGGCCTCGGCGCCCACGCACCCTCGTCGGTCAAGGTCAACCTCGACGGCCGGTGCACCCGGTTCACCGCCAAGGTGGGCGTGGACGACGAAATGGCCGACCGCGGCTCAGTCGCCTTCCAGGTGGTGGCCGATGGTACGACGAAATACACCTCGCCGGTCCTGACCGGGACCACCGAAACCGTGAGCGTCGATATCGACGTGACCGCGGCGAAGGCTCTCGACCTGCTGATCACCGACGGCGGCAACGGCATCGGCAGCGACCACGGCGACTGGGCCGAGGCCAAGCTGTCCTGCAACCCGTGAACCAACCTCCTGACCGTTCAGCCGGTTGATTCCCGTCACCGGCACACCGTGCCGGCACCACGTTCCTACCGGGTCCGCCGCGCCGGCCGTGCGAGAGATCAACACAGTGGAAGGGAGAGACGATGTCAAGTAGAGGGCCAGGCAGGCTCTTGCGACTGGCCGCGACGGTGTTGGTGACACTGGCCGCGACCACGGTGAGTGCCGCGCCGAGCACCGCCACCGCAGCGGCCGGTTCGACACCGGTAGTGGTACCAACGGTGATCCCGGAACCGACCTCGATGAGTATCGAGCCGGGCCGTTCGTTCCAGGTGACGGCACGTACCGGCATTGTGGTGGACGGATCCGAGGAGGCGTTGGCCGTCGGCGAGTACCTCGCCGCGCTGCTGCGGCCGGCGACCGGCTACGCCGTGCCGACGTCGCGGTTCACCGAGACCCCGACGGCGCACGCCATCATGCTGCGGATCACCGACGACGACGGTTCCTTCGGGGCGGAGGGCTACCGCCTCGACGTGACCCCCGGGATGGTGCTGCTACAGGCCGCCACCGCACAGGGCCTGTTCCACGGCGTGCAAACACTGCGGCAGTTGCTGCCGGCGCGGGTGGAGGCCGACTCGGTGCAGGACGGTCCGTGGCGGATTCCGGGGGTGCACGTGGTCGACCAGCCCCGGTATGCCTGGCGGGCGGCGATGCTCGACCCCGCCCGGCACTTCCTGACCGTCGCCGAGGTGAAGCGGTACATCGAACTGCTCGCGCTGTACAAGATGAACACGCTGCACCTGCACCTGGCCGACGATCAGGGCTGGCGGATCCAGATCGACAGCTGGCCGCGGCTGGCGACCTACGGCGGCAGCACCGAAGTGGGCGGCGGCCCCGGCGGTTACTACACCAAGGACGACTACCGCGAGATCGTGGCGTACGGGGCCAAGCACCACATCAGCGTGGTGCCCGAAATCGACATGCCGGGTCACACCAACGCGGCCCTGGCCTCGTATGCCGAGCTCAACTGCAACGGCGTCGCTCCCAAGCTCTACACCGGCACCGGAGTCGGCTTCAGCTCGCTGTGCATCGACAAGCCGATCACCTACCAGTTCCTCGACGACGTGATCCGCGAACTCGCCGCCATGACGCCGGGGAACTACATCCACATCGGCGGCGACGAGGCGCACGTGACCCCGCACGACGACTACATCCGGTTCATCGACCGGGTCGAGGACATCGTGAACCGGCACGGCAAGCGCATGATCGGCTGGGAGGAGATCAGCGCCGCCGACACCGCGCCGCCCACCGTCGCGCAGTACTGGAGCACCCCAGCCGAGGCGAAGGCGGCCGCCGACAAGGGCATGGGCGTCATCATGTCGCCGGCGCAGAAGGCGTACCTGGACATGAAGTACGACCCGAGCACGCCGCTCGGCCTGACCTGGGCCGGCTACACCGACGTGCGGGACGGCTACGAATGGGAACCGGGCAGCTTCGTGACCGGGCTGGACGAGTCGAAGATCCGCGGGGTGGAGGCCCCGCTGTGGGGCGAGACCATCGAGGACATCGACGACGTCGAGTTCATGACCTTCCCGCGCATCCCCGGAGTCGCCGAGCGGGGCTGGTCAGCCGCCGCGGGACGCTCGTGGGACGAGTACCGACTGCGGCTGGGCGCGCACGGTCCTCGCTGGGACCTGATGTCGGTCAACTACTACCGCTCCCCCCAGGTGCCCTGGGGCGAGCCGGCCCCGGTCGCGGTCGCCACCGACGACCAGGTGCTCTACGAGCCGGACGGATCCGCCCACGTCACGGTCGCCGTCACCAACCGCAGCACCGGCTCACTCAGCGACGTGGCCGTCGCGCTGGCCGTCCCGGACAGCAGCGGTGTCCAACCAGCCGTCCGGCGGATCGAGGTGCTTCCCGCGGGACAGACCCAGCAGCTGACCTTCGACGTCTCCTTCGCCCAGGCCGGAGCCCGGGCCACCGAGTCGACCACCACCGTCACCTGGCAGGCTCCGGTCCCCGGTGAGGTCCGGCTGCGCAGCCCACTGCGCCTGTCCTGCGCCGAGGCTGCCACCAGCCCGGTGGCCGTCACCTACGCCGACAGCCAGGAAACAGTCGGCGAGAACGGCGCGGCCACCAACACCATCGACGGTGACCCCGAGACCATCTGGCACACCCAGTGGCGCGGGTCCTCACCCGGCTACCCCCACGAGATCCAGGTCGACCTCGGTGCGGCCAGCTCCGTGTGCGCCTTCCGCTACCTGCCCCGGCAGAACGGCGTCAACGGCACCGTCGACCGGTACGAGATCTACCTCAGCGCCGACGGCCACACCTGGGGACAGCCGATCGCCAGCGGACGCTTCGGCAACACCGGCCAGGGCGAGAAATGGGTACCGCTGCCCGAGACCGGAGCCCGGTACGCGCGCTTCGTCGCACTGAGCGAGATCAACGGCCGCCCGTGGGCCGCCGCCGCCGAGATCAGCGTCGACAAGCGCTGACCCCGGTACCACCAGCGGCCGAAGGGTGGTCCGTGCCGGCTGACCGGCACGGACCACCCTTTGTATCCGTATGCAGGGTCGTCGTGCAGTTGGCGGCTGAGGTAGGTGCGGTCGGCGCCCGGGCTGGGGGTGGTCGTCCGTCCCTGCGATCTGTTGTCGTGGACGTCACCGAGATCGAGGTGCGGTACAGGGTCGACGTCGACCTTCTGTCGCACCTGATGGATCTGTTCGCCTCCGTATAGTGGGCGACCGATCGGACCAGCAGCGACGTCACGCCGATGTTGGCGGCATCCGACCTCGTCCTTGCCCTGGTCCACCAGCCGTCGGAGCGGTTGGTGGGTTCGCCCGGGTGATCACGAACAAGCTGTAGGTGGCGGTCGTGCTCGACGTGATCGTGGCGTCGGGCAACCTCGGCTGGCCGGGGTGCGCAGCTTTGAACTGGTGTGCCAGCCGGACCTGATGCCGTTCTACTGGCGGTGGGGCTTCACCGAGCAGGTCGGCCACTCGGGACTGATGCGACGCACTGCTGATCCGCGGCTGACCGGCACCGACGACCGGTCGCCCGCGGTTACGGGCGACCGGTCCGGGTAGTTGTCAGACCACCGGGGGGTCAGGGCCCACCGTGGTAGGCGCGAAGGGTCGGGGCGCGGAGGCTGTCGGTAGGCAGGGGCGGACCGCCGCTGCCCCTGCCTACCGAGGCTCGATCAGCCGGTGGTGAGCGCGCTGCCGTCGCGTGAGGTCGAACCGGTCAGGTCACCAGATTCGACGTTGCCGCTGCTGATCTGGGCGGGAACGGTCAGGCCGGCCTGGGATCCCTCGGCCGGAGAGCTGCCGGTGCCAGCTGGCAGGCCACCGGAACGGACTTCGAAGCGCCACAGCGAATAGCCGAAGCTGGAGGCGCGTTTGATGCCTTGCATCCGCACGTACCGGCCGGTCACCGGTGCGAAGGTGAGCTCGTCGACGCGGGCGCCCGACGGCTTGTCCCGGATCGCGGCCACCGTTCGCCAGTTCGTCGCGTCGTCCGACACCTGAATGTCGTAGTCGCGGCCCGAAGCCGCCTCCCAGTCCAGCAGGACGCGCTGAACGGACTGTGGGGATCCGAGGTCCACCTGGAGCCATTCCCCGTCCCGGTAGGCGCTGGCCCATCGGGTCTTGGCGTCTCCGTCGGTGGCGTTCTCCGGTCCCAGGCTCGGCACCTCCGACGAGGATGCGGTGGTCGGCCGGCCCAGCGCCAGGTCGGGTGCGTCGAAGACGCGCATGCTCCACAGGGCGTATCCGTCCTGCTTCTGGTTGGCCTGTGTGCCGGTCAGCCGTACGTGCCGGGCGGTGATCGGGTGGACGGTGAGCGTGTCGGTTCCCGCGGCCTCGCGGCCCGTACGGGCGGCGACCGTGGTCCAGGTCGCGCCGTCGTCGGACACCTGGACCGCGTAGTCGCGTCCGTACTCGGGCGCCCAGTCCAACTCGACCTTGCTGACCACGACCGGCTTGCCGAGGTCCACCTGCAGCCAGGCCTCGTCTCCAGGGCCGCTGGCCCACTTGGTGGTCCCCACCCCGTCGAACGCCGCGGCCGCATCGCCCGCGGAGGCGGTCGCCGGTCGGCCCAGGCTCAACTCTCCGTTCGCTGGCGTGGCCAGCGTCGTGGCAACCTTCGTCAGCCCCGTGCCCACGCCGAGCCTGCGCACCGTGCCGAGGAATGTGCTGTACGGCACGCCCGACTTGGCCCCACTCCACATCTTCTGGGCAAGCACGCCGAACGTGGGCTCGACCAGCCCGTGCACATCAAGTTCCGTGTAGGTGGCCGTGGTCAGGTCGTTCCACACCGCCGACATGGCACCGAGCAGCTGGGGATCGCCGGGGGCCACACTCTGCCCGCCGGGGAAGACATGCGGCTCCCACTGGTCGTAGAGGTACTTTCCGTCCAGACCGTGGCCATGGTAATAGCCGGCGAACGGGACGATGTAGAGCAGGGCGTCGTTGGTGTTGATGAACGACGAGTACCCGTCCCGCTTGATGGCCTGCGGCCCGTACCAGCCGTTGTTCCAGCTGTTGAGGGTCACGTCGCGGTCGTAGCCGTCCGCGCTGGATGCCATGACGGACAAGCTTCCCCAGGCCCGCGGATGCTTGCCGAGTGCCCGGATGTGCGCGGCCATCTCGTTGAAGTAGACCTTGTAGCGGGGCTTGTCCACCGTGTACTCGTCGGCCCCGAAATGCACATCGGGACTGCGGAACCAGGGCACGAACTCGTCGAACACCGACTTCATGAACGCGGTGGTCTCCGGCTTGGACAGGTCCAGATGGTCGGAGTCGCCGTTGTTGAGGCCGAGCGACGGGCGGAACCGGATGAACGCCAGCGAGTGGGCCGGCGAGTCGATCTCGGGGGTGATCGTGACCCCGTTGGCGGCGGCGGTGTCCTCGAAGGAGTCCCAGTCGGCGCGGTCGTACGCTCCGTCGGTGGAGGCCAGGCCGGCGAGTTCGGGGTTGTCGGTCTTGAGCCGGAACCCGGCCTGGACCTCGCTCCAGGGCCGCCCTCCCTTGAAGCCGTTGTCGTTGAGGTGCAGTTGCAGCTCGTTGAGCTTGAACCAGCCCATCAGCCGCAGGTAGTCGCGGATGTAGTCGGCGGTGAAGAACCGCCGTCCGACGTCCAGCATGAAGCCGCGCACCTTGTAGTTCGGCCAGTCCACGGCCGCGCCCACGGAGATCGAGTCGCGGCCGTCGTCCAGCAGCAGGATCTGCAGCAGAGTCCGGGTGCCGTAGAAGACGCCCTTTACGGTCGGCGCGGCGATCGTCACGTTCTGGTCCGTGACCGTGAAGGTGTAGCCCTCCTCCGCGAACCGCGCGCCGCCCTCGGCATCGGTCAGGGTGGGGTCAACCGACAGGACGATGTCGCCGTCCTGCGGGATTCGCGGGGAGACGTCCAGCTTCCGCCCGGTCACCTGTTCGAGGTCGGCCGCCACCTGCGCGCCCGGCCCGGCGAGCTCGTCGCCCTGCTGCTTGGCGAGCACGATCCGGCTGTGCTCGCGCAGCTCGAACGCCCCCGTGCCGCCCTCCCATTCCTGCAGCGCGGGCACAACGGCCGGTTTGGCATTGACAACGGAGACCGGTTCGGCCGCCGCCGGCACTCCCACGGCAACGAACGCCGGAAGCGACAGCAGGCAAACGAGCCATGTTGGCCGCAATTTCATGCGTACCTCCAGGGGATGGTAGGGGAGCCGCGATGGGACGGCGACGAGATCGGCGGAGCCTCCGCGAGGCTGGGCGGGCGCCCGTAACGGGCGACGCTGTGGGTTCGGGCCGGGCGGGTTTCCGTGGCGGCCCAAGCCGTGCCGCCACGGTCGAGGCACCCCGATCAGTCGTCTGGCGGGAAGACCTGGACTTCGTTGACCGCGATCTTCCCTCCTGACCCGGGTCGATAGGCGTCGACGCCGTGCACCTGAACCCACCTGGTGAGCAGCCGTTCGCCGGGCACCCGCGGACGATCACCCCGGCGCGGCACACATCGATGATCCTGGTTTTCGTCAGCGTTCCGCCAACCCTAAGGGCTCGTCATAGATCGCGCAAGATATAGGATCCAGCCGATCGATCCAGGTTGTGGCCAACGGCATCAGCTACGCCGCCACGGCGACGGCAACCTCGTCGCGGCGCATGAGCCATGACGGGCACATCAACATCGACAGCCGCTTCGCTGTCATCGCGCTCGGCCGCTACGCCGCCCCCAGGTCGTCGAGGGACGCGTCTTCGACCCGCCCGCACGGAAGGCGTCAGCGCTGTCCACCAGGACGACGAACCGTCACACTCGGCCACCCGGTCCACTGCGGAGTTGGCGGGGGCGCTGGTTGACGCACTTCCATAGACATGGGACGTTTACGCTAGCACGGCTGGGCCTCATCGCTCGAACGACGACACGTTGGCCGATTTGATGGGAGATAGTGATGCGCACCCCCTTCGAAAGGACACACAGACATCCGAGGTCCTGGCTGATTGGTTCGGTGATCGCGGCAACGGTAGCCCTGCTCGGGCCGGCTGCGGCCCTG
The DNA here is from genome assembly GCF_040656135.1 of Micromonospora sp. NPDC050200. NCBI lineage: Bacteria > Bacillati > Actinomycetota > Actinomycetes > Micromonosporales > Micromonosporaceae > Micromonospora > Micromonospora sp. NPDC050200. The sequence goes on along the minus strand of NZ_JBFALG010000033.1, from coordinate 21,622 downwards.
CCTGCGCAGGGGGCATCAGCGAAGGAGGCATCGGCAACGGTCGTCCGAGTGACCGACTTCGGCGCGGACCCGACCGGGCGAGCCGACAGCGCCGCCGCCGTGGCCGCCGCGTTGAGGCATGCCAAGTCGGTCGATGGCCCGGTCCGCGTGCTCTTTCCCCGCGGCACGTACCAGCTCTATCCCGAGCAGGTCGAATCGCGTGAGCTCTACATCTCCAACACCGTCGGCGCCGACCAGCGCTACCGCACCAAGCAGATCGGCCTCCTCATCGAGGACATGACCGACATCGTGATCGACGGTGACGGATCGCACCTGCAATTCCACGGGCTGATGAGCGCCTTCGCGGTCGTCCGGTCGCAGCGCGTCACCGCGACCAACTTCAGCTTCGACTACACGACCCCCAAGGTCATCGACGCCACGGTGACCGAAACGGGCACCGCCAACGGCATGGGATACCGAATCCTCGGCCTCCCGCCGGGGACGCTGTACCGCGTCGCCGACAACCATGTGACCTGGCTCGGCGAGACGAGCCCGACGACTGGCCAGCCCTATTGGAGCGGCGTCGACGGGATGCAGTACTCCCAGATCCACGACCCCGAAGCGCAGCGCACCTGGCGCGGCGCAAACCCGCTCTTCCGGAACGTGGCAGCGGTCACCGACCTCGGCGGCGGCCGCATCCGCATCGACTACCGGTCCTCCACCGCGCCGTCCGACCGCGGACTGGTCTATCAGATGCGGCAGACGACGCGAGATACCGCAGCCGGGTTCATCTGGGAGTCGAGCGACGTGACTCTCCGCGGGCTCGCGGCCCGCTACCTGCACGGCTTCGGCATCGTCGGGCAACTGAGCGAGAACATCACCATCGACGGCAACGAGTTCCGCACCGACGCCGCCACCGGACGCACCACCGCAGCCTTCGCCGACTTCATCCAAATGTCCGGGGTCAAGGGCGCCGTGACCATCACGAACAACATCTTCGACGGACCGCATGACGACCCCATCAACATCCACGGTACGTACGTCCAGGTGGCCCAGCGGCTCGGGCCGGACACGTTGGTGCTGTCCTACATGCACCACGAGACCGCGGGCTTCCCCCAGTTCCATCCAGGCGACCAGGTCGAGTTCGTCGAGAAGCGCACCATGTCAGCCGTACCCGGCGGCACCGCCACGGTCCGCAGCGTCGACGGACCTTCCGGGCAGGACCACGACAAGCCGCTGACGACGATGACGGTGACATTCGACCGGGCGATCCCCGACATCGTCGGCGCAGGCGGTTTCGTCGTCGAGAACACGACGTACACGCCCTCGGCACGGATCGCCGGCAACACCTTCCGGAACGTGCCGACCCGCGGAATCCTCGTCACGACTCGGCGGCCCGTCGTCATCGAGGACAACGTCTTCGACGGCATGTCCATGGCAAGCGTGTTCATCTCCTCAGACGCATACCAGTGGTACGAGTCGGGGCCGGTGCGCGATGTGCGCATTCGGCGCAACACCTTCCTCCGGCCGGCCAGCCCGGTGATCTTCGTTGAGCCGACCAACCAGGTGCTCGACCCCGAGAACCCGGTGCACCAAGGGATCCGCATCGAACACAACGAATTCCGTGTCGGCGACGTCCAACTGGTGAACGCCAAAAGCGTCCGCGGCCTCACGTTCCTCGGCAACGACGTCAGCCGCGTCGACCGCGACCGGCTCGTGGCTGTGCAAGCCAAGAACCGGTGTCCCGCAGTGGGCGCCACGACGCAGATCCGCGCCGTCGCGGCCGGCGGTCCCTACACCACGCCCATGTTCCGCCTCCGCGGCGTGAGTGACGTCCTCATCGAGGACAACCGGTACGACAACGGACTGAACCTGCGAGCAGACCTCGAGACGACGCAAGCCGACCAGGTCACCGCGGACGGGGACGGCATCCGGTTCGGGCAGGACAACCTTCTTCCGGTGGTTGAGGCACCGAAGTTCCGATCAAGTGATCCGCAGGTGCTGAAGGTCGAACCCGACGGCACGGTGACGGCGATCGCCGCAGGTCGCACGGAGGTGACGGCGATCGTCAAGACGGAAGTCGGCCACCTGGTCTCCAGCGCCCTGACGATGACCGTTGACGGCGACCCGGCATCACCCGATTGCGCCAAGACGCCCGCCCTCTCCGACTCCTGGACCGTGCTGCGCGACACCCCGAGCAAGCGCACGGTTCTGCCCGACGGAGCCCTGTCGCTCACCCCGACTGGCAGCGGGTTCCTCTGGGCCGGCACGAACACGGCTCGCAACATCGTGCTGACCCCGGTCGGCGGCGGCGAGGGAACGGCGACCGTGAAGACGGTCGGTAAGACCCAGCGCGGCTACATGGAGGCGGGCCTGCTGCTCTACCGCGGCGACAACGACTACATCGCTCTGCAGCGCAAGCACAACAACGGAACTCCCACCGTCACGGTCGTGACCGAGTCCGCCGGACAGCCGGAGGAAAGCCGACGGATCGCCGACCCGGATCAGTCCGCACTCTGGCTGCGACTCGCCCGTACCGGCGACACGGTCATCGCCTCCTTGTCGACCGACGGCCTGGACTTCACACCGATCGGGTCACCGATCTCCGCGGCGCGGCTCGGGCAGGCCCGATTCGGCGTCATGGCAGAGGTGGAAAATCCGGGACCCGATCAGCCGTTCGAGTTCCGTGACGCAACCATCGACGAGAAGCAGGTGCCCTTCATATCGGAGTGGTAGCCCCAGGCAGTCGCCGCGGCAGGGCGCCGGCGTCGCCGCTGCTGCTGCCGAACCTTTTGTGGCAGCCCGGTGGAAATCCGCCGCCGTCGAACGATCTGCATTGTCCACCTGTCGGGCAGGACGAGCTGGGGCCGCTGACATGATCGGCGGCCCCGGCCCGCTTTGCCCTCTCGTACGACGGCGTCAGCCCCGCAAACCTGCGTGATCCACCTGCTCCGGGCCAGCTTCCGCTGCCGGTCGGCAGCCCACCTAGGGCCTGTACACCTGCACTTCGGCCAGTGACAGATAGTTGCTCGCGGAGGTGAGTTGCACCCTCACGTAGCGACCTGATTTGCCGACGTTGATGTGGGTCGGCGTGCCGGCGGTGCCGGCGTATCGGAAGGCGTGTACTCCGGGCTGCTGGAGTGTCGCCTCCAATGACGTACTGGTGAACGGCGAGTCGGAAACGAGGACGTAGAAGTCGCTGAGGCGCGCGGAGCAGCAGTCCGTGCGGTTCCACACCAGAATCTCCCCGACGTCCTGGGATGCGCCGAGGTCAACCTGCCACCACGGCTGATTATCGAGGTTCGTGTGGGTGACCGAATTGCTGGAGAAGTTGCCGTCGGTGTTGCCGTCGACGGCACGGGAGGCCACTCCTCCTCCAGAGGGGTAGGTACTGGACTGTTCTGCCGGCTTACGGAGCGCGAGGTTCTCGCGAAGGACGTCGATGGGCGCCGGCGCCCGTACCGTCCACTCGTCTGTGGAAACCGCGGCTGTGATCCGGTAGTTGCCGTCAGCGGCGTCGCGCGGCACCGTCACGGTGAACTTCAGAGTCCGGCTCTCGCCCAGCTTCAGGGGCGCGGAACGAACTGTCGCCGGCGCGACGGCCCAACCGTCGGGTACCTCGAGCGTCGTGATGGTTGCCGGGATGACCTGCCGATCCGCGGCCGACAGCGCGACGGTGACCGGGATTTCGGAGCCGGGCGCCCGCACGCCGTCGGGCGCCGCGACCGCGACCGCCGCCTGAGCGACAATGCGGTACTCCTCGCCTGCCTTGGTGGGCAGGGTGAGGATGCCATCCTTGACCTCGTAGTCCGTCGGCTTTCCGTCGCTGCGGTAGACGAACACCTTGCCGTTGAACATGTCGCTGCGCAGCCTGGCGACCCCACCCTTGTCGGAGGTGATCCGGATCTGCGACGCGATGCCGGATTGCCAGGTCACGCCGACCGTGAACGCTCCCCTGGCGGGGAGACCGTCGACCGACCCGTCCCGCCAGAAGTCTGGTAGGGCAGGCAGGATGTCAATCGTGCCGGCGTGGCTCTGCAGGAGCATCTCGGCGATCCCGGCTGTCGCACCGAAGTTGCCGTCGATCTGGAACGGACCGCAGCAGTTGTCCCAAAGATTCGGGAAGGTGTTGGTCTTGAGCAACGCCGACAGGTTCTTGTGCGAGTTGTTCCCATCGAGCAGCCTGGCCCAGAAGTTGACCTTCCATGCCTTGCTCCATCCGACTGCCTCCCCATCCCCGCGCGCCCGCAACGAGACCGCGGCCGCGTCCGCGTACTGGGAATCGTTCGCGGGCGTGATCTGGCTGCCCGGATACAGGGCGAACAGGTGCGAGACGTGCCGGTGCTGGTCGTTGGGGTTGTCCCAGTCTTCCTTCCACTCCTGCAACTGACCCCACGACCCGATCCGCAGGCCGGGATCGAGTCGCGCGAGGGTGCCGGCGAGCTCGGTGGTGAACTCGCTCGTGTCGCCGACGATCTTCGCTGCCTCGGTGGTGTTAGTCAGCAGATCCCACACGATCTGCTGGGACATCGAGGCACCAGCAGAGTAGTCACCGTGCTCCGGCGAGTAGCTCGGGTTCACCACAAGCTTCCCGTCGCGTGGGTCTGTGACCAGCTCGTCGAGCCAGAACTGCGACAGTGACTTGAGCATCGGGTAGGCACGGTCACGCAGGAACTGCTCGTCGCGGGTGAACAGGTAGTGCTCCCAGTAGTGTCGCGCCAGCCACGCGCCGGCCTCGGGGAACCAGAACGCGGTCGCCCAGTCGTGCACGCCGGTGAACCCGAACGGATTGGTCTCGTTGTGCACGACCCAGCCGCGGTTGCCGAACATCTCCTTGGCGGTCACCTCTCCGGGGGCCACCAGCGCGTCAACGAAGTCGAACAGCGGAGCCGTGGTTTCGGACAGGTTGGTGGTCTCGGCCGGCCAGTAGTTCATCTGCAGGTTGATGTTCGTGTGGTAGTCCGCTGACCAAGGCGGGGAGGTGGAGTTATTCCACACCCCCTGCAGGTTTGCGGGCAGTGAGCCGCCGCGCGACGACGCGATGAGGAGATACCTGCCGTACTGGAAGTACAGGACCTCGAGCGCCTTGCGCGCTTCCGCCGACGCCGAGCCGTCACGGTAGCCCTTGAGTAGGTCATCTGTCGGGATCTGCGGCATCTGCTGGCCGACGTCAAGCCGTACGCGGTCAAACAGCGCGCGGTAGTCCGCAGTATGCGCCGCTTTCAGCTGGTCGAACGACTTCCCGGCTGCGGCATCAATGCGACCGGTGACCGCGTCATGCGGGTGCACGGTGCGGTACTTCGGGTACTTGTCCGAGTAGTCCGTCCCAGCGGCAAGCAGGAGGACGACCTTGTCGGCGTCCTTCACCGTCACCGAACCGTCGCCATTGTCAGTCCGCTGGCCGCCGATATTCAGGACCTGGATCTGCGACTCGAAGCGCATGCCGTTGTCATTCAGCGCGCCCGTCAGGTTGATCCGGCCGTCCTTGGCGGTGATGCTCTTGCTGCGGTTCTCGGGTGCGGTGATGGCGATGGTGAAGCCGATCGACCCCGGCTGGTCTGCGCCGAACCGTGCGACGATCACGTCATCGACCGCTGAGGCGAAGTACTCGCGGGTGAAGCGGACCCCGCCGCCTTCGTAGGTGACACCAGCGATGGCGTCGGCAATATCGAGCGTGCGGCGATAATCGGTGACCGCACTCGGAGCGCTGAATTGAGTCAGCCGTAGCTCCCCAAACGTCTGGTTGGCGCCATATCCAGCCCTCGGCTGGCCGAGTTTGCCCACCACCCACCCGGGGCTCGCTCGCTTGTCGGCGTTGACCTTGTCTTGGACTTCCTGCATAGCGTTCGGCCGTGGAGACTTCCAGTTGCCGAAGTTGTAGCCCTGGGCGGATCCCGGTCCACCCGTCCACAGGGTTTTCTCGTTGAACTGCAGCCGTTCGGTACCGATACCACCAAAGACGGTTGCACCGAGGGCCCCGTCGCCGATCGGTAGTGACTGGGACTGCCAGTCTGTGGCGGGCTCGTCGTACCACAGCGTCATCCCACTGTGGTCGGCGTCCTGCGCCGATCCATCCGTCGCCACCGTGAGTGCTGGCAGCGTGCTAACCGCTTGGCTCATTGCCGGCGCGGCGATCGCCGTCGAGCTGACCAGCACAGTGATAGATGAGACCCCGACTCCGAACACGCGTCGCCAACGCCTGCGCGGGTTCCGCTTGGGTAACATTTCTCCTCCTTCTATTGTGTTGGATGGCCTCTGGGTGTTGCGGCGGGAAGGCTTCGGACCTTCCTGGCGACGGCCTGTTTGATCTCCCCGTAGGCGGCCGGCAGCTGTCCATGCTGGCGACCTGCGGGGTTCTCCTCACGGCAGCGAGCCGGCTCGAGGTCATGCCCTATGCCCGATCCCAGCGATATTCCTTCCGATTCGGATCCGGGGTGTCTGATGCGAAGCACCTGGACACGGCCGATGAGCGGTCATCCCTCCCGATGCCTTGGACGCGGGTACCAGGCCGCAACGCATCGATGAAGCTGACTTGCGTCGGCGTTCAGCCAAACCTAGAGACTTAGGATAGATCGCACAAGATATAGGATCCAGCTTCTTCGTCCATTGACGTTGTTGGCAGGGGCTGCACGACGGGTGGTGGCCGCTTCGGCGGGTCGCGGAACGGTTCCAGGTCTGCGTAAACACCGCGAAACGGTGGGCCGACCGCTACCGGGCCGAGGGTGTCGCGGGCATGGTGAATCTCGATCCAGCCGCCCTCACCGGCCCCGAGGCGGGTTGCTTACGCTTCGTGATCGTTTGGAGAGCCTGTGCCTGCCATCCCAGCATGGCTGATCGAACCACTGTGGGTCCAATTCGCCGCGCTGCTACCCGAACGGCCGACCTACCAGCCGACACATCCCCTTGGCTGCCACCGGCGACACGTCGATGACCGGATCGTGTTCGACAAGCTGATCCAGGTGCTGCGTTTCGGCTGCTCCTACGAGGCGATCGCCGACGCCACCTACTCGGCCACGACGATCCGCAACCGCCGCGACGAGTGAATCACCGCCGGGATGTTCGCCCAGCTCAAACAGATCGCGCTGGACGCCTACGACCGTCTCGTCGGCCTGCTCCTGGATGACATCGCCGTTGACGGCTGTATCACCAAGGCCCCCGGCGGCGGCGCCTGCGCCGGCCGCTCTCCCGTAGACCGGGGCAAACAAGGCATGAAACGCTCATCAATGGTCGACGGCTACGGCATCCCCCTTGGCCGGGTACTGGCCGGCGCGAACCGGCACGACTCACCGCTACTCGCACCCACCCTCGACCGACTCGATGACCTGGGACCACTGCCCGATGACGTCACCGTCCACCTCGACGCCGGGTACGACTCGGCGGCCACCCGGACCCTGCTGACCGAACGCGGCCTGACCGGCAAGATCGCCCACAAGGGAGTCAAGGCACCCATCCAGGCAAGCCAACGCTGGCACGTCGAACGAACAAACGCCTGGCACAACGCGTTCAACCGCCTGCAACGCTGCTACGAACGAACCGAACCCGTCATCGACGCGTTCTTCGACCTCGCCGACACGATCATCACCATCCGTAGCCTCATCCGCCGATCATGGACCCTCTACCGGTGGGACACCCGCCTCACCCGCCGCCGATGATCACCAACCATTCTGCGCGGCCCCTTACGGGTGAAGAAGCGGTTTGGGCCTGCGCGTATCGCCGGTCGGCTCGCCATGCCGGCGTCGACGTGCCATGCGATCCTGCGCCGGGCCCGGGTCGCCCGACTGACGCACCTGGACCGGGCCACCGGACGACCCGTCCGCCGCTACGAGCACGTCAGCCCCGGTGACCTGGTCCACGTCGATATCAAGAATCTCGGCATCATCCCTGATGTCGATGGGTGGCGTAGCCAAGGCCGCCGGCATGGCAGACGCAACCGCCCGCCACACCTCGCGGACGCCGTGACGCCTGGGGCGGCGCCCGGCTTGGCTACGCATTCATCGGATGACGCCCCGGGCCCGTGGTCGCCGGACGGCGTCCACGGGCCCGGGGCTGGGAAGTGGTGCATGCAGGGGTCAGCGAAGCCCGCGCTCGCGCGGGTTCACCGGCTTGACCCGCACGTCCTCGCCGTTGACGCGGACGATGACGGGGCCCTGGTCGCGCGCCCGGTCGGCCACGACCGTGAAGTCCGTGACGCGCCCGTCGCGCCAGGTGCAGCTGACCTCGTAGCCGCCACGGGCACGCAGACCCGTGAACGAGCCGTCGGCCCAGTCCTTCGGCAGCGCCGGCAGCAGGTGGATGACCTCCTCGTGGCTCTGCAGGAGCATCTCGGCGATCGCACCGGTGATGCCGAAGTTGCCGTCCATCTGGAACGGCGGGTGGTTGCAGAAGAGGTTCTTCAGCGTGTTGTACCGCAGGAGGCCCCGGAGCATGTACCGCGCCCGCTCGGCGTCACCGAGACGCGCGAACACCGCGGCCCGCCAGGGCCAGGTCCACGACCGGCGGCTGTCGCCGGAGACGGTGGCCTCGCTGAACGGGATTCCCTCGCGCTCGCCACACCGCGCCTTGAGCGAGACGAGTGCGGCTGCCGCGAGTTCGGGCGACGCGTCGGGCGTGATCTGGCGGCCCGGGAACACCGCGAACAGGTGCGAGGTGTGGCGGTGGATGTCGTTCGGGTCGTCACGGTCGGTCTGCCACTCCTGCAGCTGGCCCCACCGGCCGATCTTGTTGGGCGCGAGCCGGGACTGCATGTCGGCGATGGTGGCCCGGTACTCGGGGTCGACGTCGATCGCCGCCGCGCAGTCGAGATAGTTCTGGAAGAGGTCCCAGATGATCTGCTGGTCGTACATCACGCCGTCCTCGCGCGGGCCGTGCTCGGGCGACCACCCGTCGGGGGAGACGAGCTGGCCGGCCTCGTTCTCGACGAGCCGGTCCTCCCAGAACTGGCAGATCTCCTTGATCATCGGGTAGGCGATGCGGCGCAGGTAGGTAAGGTCCTGGGTGAAGGCCCAGTGCTCATACAGGTGCTGCGCGTACCAGGCGCTGGCGACGGTGTTCCACTCCCACGCATTGCCCCCGAAGATGCTCTGGCTCGTGCGAGCCGTCCAACCTCGGGTCTCGGCACCGAAGGCGTTGCGGGTCGCGACACGGCTCGGCACCGCCACCTGGCGCACGAACTCGACAAGAGCCGCATGGCTCTCGCTGAGGTTGGTCGTCTCCGCGCCCCAGTAGTTCATCTGGATGTTGATGTTCGTGTGGTAGTCCGACGCCCACGGGGGCTGGTTACTGTCGTTCCAGAGCCCCTGGAGGTTGGCGGGCAGGCCGCCTGGCCTCGAGGAGCTGTGGAGCAGGTACCGGCCGAGGACGAACATGGTCTGCTCGAGCCCAGGGTCGGACTTGCCGGTGCCGTAACGGGCGAGCCGTGCGTCAGTCGGGAGGGCGGTGACCTCGTCGTCGGTGCGCCCCCAGTTCACGGAGACGCGCTCGGCCACGGCGCGGGTCTCGGCGACGTGCATCCCGCGCAGGGCCTCATAGGACTGCGCGGCTGCCGCGTCGAGGGCGGTCATGATCGCGGGCTGGGGGTCCGGTCCGCGCCACTGTGCGGCGGCGTCGAGCTTGTAGTCGGTGCGCGCGTCGAGGAGCAGGGTCAGGCGCGTCGCCGATCGCACCCGGAGCTGGGAACCCGTGCCGGTCACGGAGCCGTCGGTTTCGGCCACCCGGAGGACGGCGGCGTGCTTCAGGCCGTTTCCCATGGTGCCGCGGAATCCGACGGTCCGCGCTGCTGCGTCGACCGTCGCGGACGCACCCTGCGCGGAGGTGAGGGCGATGTCGCAGTCGAGCGCGCCGGCGCGCTCGGCCTCGTAGCGCAGCACGAGCAGGTCGGCGGATCGGCTGGCGAACGCCTCCCGCAGGACCCGCTGTCCGGGGGAGCCGAACCACGTGGCGTGGATCCCGGACTCAAGGTCGAGCGCCCGGCGGTACTCGACCACCGGGCCGAGCGTCGCCGTGTCGAATCCGGTGCCGACGAGGCGGATCTCGGCCACGCGCACGACCGAGGACCCGGACGCCGGCCGTAGCGTCAGACGGTACCTGATGAACGCCTTGGGCGTGCCGACGGTGAACTGTCGACGCTCGCCGCGGTCTAGGGCGGGTTGGGCGTCGCGCTCGTCAAGCAGCGTCCACTCCTGGCCGTCGGTGGAGCCCTCAAGGATCCACGAACCGGGGTCCTCGTCAGGCGTGTCCGGCGCGGCCGTGAGGCTGTAGCCGGTGACCGTCGCAGCTGACGCCAGGTCGGCCTGCCACACCGCCCCGGCGGTCGCGTCGGCCGCTCGCCACACGGTGGAGCCGTCCCCGTCCACCGTCCGGGAGATGTCCTGGCCGGTGCCGGCGCCGTCGGCATGGCCGGAGGGCGATGAGACGTAGAGGCGGCCTCCACCGAGGTCGACCCCGGCGAGCCCGATCTCGGCCACCTGGAAGTGGCTCACCCCGGAGCGGGGCGTGAACGCGAGGCGGTAGAAGCGGTAGGTCGTGCTGTTGGCGCAGGTGAACTCCTTGGTCTGGAACCGGCTCTCGAAGGGGCCGGGCAGTGAACGGGTGTCGAGCGTGGTCCACGCGGACCCGTCCGTCGAGCCCTGGAAGGTCCAGGCCTGGGGGTCCCGGAGGGGGACGTCGTTGGCGCTCGTGAGCTGATAGGTCGAGACGGCGGCGGGTGCGGTGAGGGCCACCTGCCAGATCACCTCCGACGGGGGACGCTCGATACACCATTTCGTCCGCGAGTCGCCGTCGACGGTCTTGTCCACCCCCTCGGTCGCGGCGGTCGTGTAGGGACCGCCGGGGGCGGTGATCTCCGGCCGGGCGCCGAAGGAGAGCACGACGTCACCGAAGGCCCGGTAGGAACCGAAGCCGGTCATGCTCGTGTCGAAGGCGCTGTCGGGGCGGCCGGCGAGGGCGTTGTCGTAGTCGTTGACCCCACCCCAGAGGCTCTGCTCGTTGAACTGGATCCGCTCGCGGTCGGGCTGGCCGAACAGCATGGCGCCGATCCGGCCGTTGCCGATCGGCAGCGCCTGGGACTGCCAGTCCGTGGCGGGGAGCCGGTACCAGAGAGAGTGGCGGGCGAGCGCGGTTCGATTCACCGGCGCCAACCCGGCCGATACGGTGGCCGAAGCCCCGCGGGTGGCCGGAGCCGCAGACGCCGGAGCCGTCGTGAGCTTGGTAACGAGAGGGGTGAGGGCGAACGCGCCACCGAGTCGCAGGACTTGGCGCCGGTTGGGGTGGTACGGGGCCATGGACGAACTCCTGGGCTTCAATGATCGGGTCTATTCGCGGCCGATGCCGACGAATGGTCACGCCAGGCGTGCCTGACGCTCAATCTGACAGGAGAAAGATTGGATGTCTAGGGGGCGGACAGCCTTGGCATGCGAGCCGGGTGCGCACGCGGCCAGCCGCAGGGCCTGGAGCCCCGAACTCACCCCCGAACGACCCGGTTTCCCCGTCAGGCGCCCGCCCACGTTGGCGCACCGGAAGCCGAGGTTGCCGGAGGACGATTCAGGGGTGTTGCGGGACCGGGCGGCGACCCGATAGCGCCGGCAGTAGGAGTGATGGCACAGGTACGAGCCGCCCCGCATGACCCGCGCGTCCCCGCTGGGCGGGCCCACAGGGTCGACCGGTGCAGAAACCTCGTAGTACGTCGCCGAGAACCAGTCGGCACACCCGCGCCTCCAACTCGTCGAAGCTGCGCATTTGGGCCCGGCGGGCACCAGTCATCGCCGCCTCGGCCGTGGTACTCGGCGGCAGCCTGGCCGCCGTACTTGCCACAGGACGCGTTCTGGCTCCGTGAGCGACGGTTGGTGGGCTGGTGGCGGCGCCCGGGCCGGATCCACCGGTCACCTGGGATGGCGGTACTCCAGGTCCCCACAGCGATGGAAGAGCAGGCACGGGCATCCTCGCCGGTCACAGAGCGTAGAGCACTCCGATGATCGACCTGCCCGTGCCTGCCCGCTACCCCGACCGGCTATCCGCCCGGGTCATGCCTGGGTTCGGTCCCCCTGGTCCTGACCATTCAAGATCTTTCGATCGAGCTGTCGGCGAACCGCGGGATGATCTCGTTGATCTGCGGTGCCGGCGAGCCGTCCGTCCAGACCAACCGGACCGCATCGGCCTGCACGCCCCCTGCGGCGAGTTGGCTGTAGCCGCCGGAGATGTTGCCGATGGTGATCCAGTCGCCGCCGACGGGGTGCACCTGCACCGCCGCCGTGGACGGGCCGGATTGGAGGACCACCACCTGGTCCACGGGACGGGCCGGGGAGAAGCTGACCTGAAGCGACTCGCCGGGTTCGGGTGCGCGGCCGCCGACGTAGGCCGTGCCGACTTCGCCATCCGCCGCCCTGCCCAGGCTGGATCCGGCGGCCGGCGGCGGGTTGCCGCTTGCCGTCAGCTTGCCGCTGACACCGATCTCGAACTCCCGGACCACCACCCAGTTGCCCTGGCTCGCCGTCGCCCGCATCCGCACGTACCGTGCCTCGGTCCCGGCGGGAGCCGAGGCGTGGATTTCCGGCTGGTTGGCGTAGCTGCCGAGGGCGGTCCACGTCGATCCGTCGGCGGAGAACTCCAGAACGCCCTGCTGGAGGTAGTCGGCCGGGCTGGTCGGCTTGCTCATGTACAGGTCGATCGTGCTGATCTGCTGGACCGATCCGAGGTCGACTCCGACGTGGTCGCCGGGCTTTGCCGAGCGGTTGCTCCAGTAGAACGTCGTGGGATCGCCGTCGACCATGTTGGCCGGTGAGTTGTTCCCGTACTGCCCCATCGACGTGGCGCCCTTCATCGTCCTCCCGGTCACGCCGAACCAGCGATCGCTCACCGACACGACCCGGTCGAGGAACGGGGGTAGCACGCCCGGCGCGACCGTCCTGCCGATCGCATTTGCGCTCGCGCGCGCCGTGTCGAATGCCCGTCGCTGCTCCCACGCCGTCTCCCCGTCGCCCGCGCGCTGCGCCACGAGCATGCGTACCGCGTGCTGACCCGCCTGACCGTAGAGGCCGAGCTTGTCCAGCCACGGCCTCACCTCGTCGAGGAACGTCAGGTTGGGCAGCCCAGACCGCAGCGCGGCCGGAGCGTCCGCCATCTGGCCGAAGTAGTCGGCCAGCTCCGTGGCGGCGGAGTCGAGTCCGTCGCCCTGCTCGTACGCCGACCAGAACGCGTCCAACAGCGGCTTGAGCGTCGGCGATTCGACCGGGTCGATTCTCGAGGAGTAGTTGTTCTCGGCGAAGACCTGCAAGGCCGGCCACGCGGCGCCGCCGAGGTCCTGCAGCGCCGCCGTCCACGCGGCCGTCGGGTCGTATGCCTTCGGGTTCCAGAAGAAGACACTCGAGGTGAACTCCGCGATCTTCGACGTCTCGGCCTGGTTCATCGGGTTGGCGGTCACGCCGACGAGATGCTGCTCGACACCGGGCTCCCGCCCGACATACGGGCCGAGCAGCAGCCGGTCGGTGACGTAGTCGTTGACCGGGTAGTTGTCCCACACCAGGATGTCGTGGCCGAAGACCTCGCGCGCACTCTCCGCCTGCGGGACGGTGATGACCGGGGCGATCACCCCGACGCCCGTCCACTCGACGATAACCTCCGGGTCCAGCTTCGTCCGAAGCGCCGTCTTGTAGGGCGAGTCGCTCAGGTCGTGGTACTCCGTCGGCACCATCTGCAGCCGCTCGGCGCCCGGGTGGGTGGCGATGAAGTCACGCTGCACCCGGTTGAGCAGGAACGCCTGCGCCGCGCCGGCCGCACCGCCGCCGGAGCCGAACGTGGTCGCATCCTGCGCGCAGTTCCATCTCGTGTAGCTGATGTCGTCCAACGGGATCGCGAACGACCGCACCCCGATGTCCCACAGCGACTGGAACTTGTCGATCAGCGCCTGCTTGTCACTGGCAGAGCTGTAGCAGACGGACAGCCCCGGTGAGATCGCATAGGTGAACTCCACATGGTTGCGGTCGGCCGCCGCCACCAGGTCCTGGATCGGGGCGAGCTTGTCCGGCGGGTACGGCAGGCGCCACTGGGTCCGCAGGTACGGGTCGTCCTTCGGCGAGTAGACGTAGATGTTCTGCCTAGTGCGGCCGTAGAACTCGAGCTGGTTCAGCCGGTCCTGCTGCGACCACGGACGCCCGTAGAAGCCCTCGATCACGCCGCGCAGCGGCATCGCCGGCCAGTCCCGGACGGTCACGGCGGGAAAGACGTCCCGGCCCGGGTGCGGCACGAGAAGCTGGCGCAGCGTCTGTGCGGCGTAGAACGTGCCGGTGGGGTCGACGCCGTCGAGGACGACGCGTGCCTTGCCGTCGCCGCCCTTACCGATGCCCAGCACGTAACCCTCATCCGGCAGGCCGGTGGCGTCGGCCGCGATGCCGATCACCTCGAGCGCCCGGTCGGAGGCGGAATTTTCACTCGGCCCGCCGATGTAGACGATCAGCCCGGCGTCCGGCTCGGGGTCGGCGTCGGAGACGACCCGGGGCTGCGTCACCTGCGCCCGGGCCAGCACCTGTTCGACAACCTCGACGGCCGAGCGATCCGTCTTCGACCCGACCACGAGCGCGACAGTGGGCGTGACCGGCACGATGTCGTACCGGTCCTGCACCGATTGTGGCGTCGGCCAGATCGCCGGCAGGGGCAACGGTTCGGCGGCCGCCGGCGCGGGGAACGGTATCGGGCTCGCGACGGCGAGAACGGCCGCACTAGCGAGGCCGAGCAAACGTCTTCCCACGGTTCGTCTGCTGTGCATGCATCTCCCCTTCGATACATCGGAGGTGGCCACCGCGAGCTGCCCGGCGCGCTGCGGGCGTCATCTGGTCGAACCCGCAGCCGGCTAGCACAACCGAGGGGTCGTTCCCGCGCTCACCACCGAAGCCGACAAGAGTGAGACGTTGGATGTTTCCGTCTCATCGCCACGCTAGATCCTGCCCAAGCCATCGGGCAATACCAATCCCATGGCGCGCCCGGCTTTGCGCGGTGCCAGCGCGCCCATGTACCAGGATGAGCCGGGGCCGCCGACATGATCAGCGGCCCCGGCCCGTTCTTGCCCTCTCGTACGGCGACGGCGTCAGCCCCGCGGCGTGAGGTTCATTTCGGTCGCCTTCACGACCTTGTCCACCTCGGCGCAGTCGGCCGAGGTCACGCCCCCGACACCCGCGGTGGCGAGCGCCCGGCAGCTGGCGGGGAGGACCGTGTAGAGCTCGGCGTAGGTGGCCGAGGAGGTGAGGGTGTTCTCCGCCCGCCACCAGATCTGGCTTGCCTTGGCCAGGCCCAGACCGGTGATCGTCTGTCCGTTGAAGGTGCCGCCGTCCGCCATCAGGAAGGCCGCCTTGTTGCCGACACCCGAGTTGATGTGCACGTACGCGGACGTGCTGGCGCCGACGTACCAGTAGGAGCTGCTGACCTTATCCGGGTCGGCGTACCGGGTCGGGTCCGACATGCTGCGGATGACGCCGATCGACGCCGGCAGGTCCTCACCCATGTCCCAGCGCACCCCCGCGCTGTCGTTGCCCACGCCGTTGGTGAGGTCGGAGTACTCGCCGAAGATGTCGGAGATCGACTCGTTGATCGCGCCGCTCTGGCTGGAGTAGGTCAGGTTCGAGGTGTGCTGAGTGACGCCGTGGGTCAACTCGTGGGCGATGACGTCGTCGGCCGAGGCGAACCCGGTACCGAAGGTCATGCCCTTGCCGTTCCAGAACGCGTTCTCCATCGGGCAGCCGTAGATCGTCGAGCATGCCCGGACGATCGCGCGGAGCCGGCGCACGCTGTCACCGTTACTCGTCGAGCCGATGTTGGCCGTGAGGTCGTAGCCGAAGTTGTTCTGGTAGTAGGACGACGTGGCGCCGAAGAGGTCGTAGGCGTCGTTGACGTCGGTGACGGCGGACGTCGGGCCGCCCTCGAGCCGGGTGGCGTTCCTGGCCACGCAGACCGCGCTGGTGCTCACGTTCGTGTTCTTGGCGTCGCAGATCGCGCGGTTGATCTCACGCTTGTGGCTGATGCGCAGCACCTCGGTGCCGGAGGCGGCGTCGAACAGGATCTCGCCACCCCAACCGGCAAGAGAGTTGGGCTCGACCTTCACCGACCAGACCAGCTTCACCTGGCCCTGCGACGGGGTGCCGGCCCAGATCGCCGGGTCGAACCAGGCGAGCCTCGCCGCATCCTCGACGAGCGCGTCGGCTGCCACGTCGGCCTCCGCCGCGAACGCCGCCCGGGCCTTGCCCCGCACCGCGTCGGCCTTGACCGCCGGCGTGGCGGAGCGGTTCGCCGCGGTACTGACGTGGCCGTGCAGCGACGTCAGGCCGTTGGCGGCGTCGAGCACGGCGACCAACTCGGCGCCGAGCACCGGTACGCCTGCCACGGACTGCTGGAAGCGCACCACGCTCGCGCCCGGCACGGTGCTGACCTTGTCGATCGTGAAGGCCTTCGCGTCGACGCCGAAGCGCCCGGCGTACGTCCCCAGATGGGCGGTGGCCTGAGCGGCAGCGTCACCACCGTGGCCCGCTCGCAAACTCCTCCCCGCCGCCGCGGCAATACCCGTGACCCGGCCAGCCGAGTCGTTAGTGATACGAGCGGTGTTGTCCTTCTGCTGCGGATCCGCAGCCGCGTGGGCGGCGGTGACGCTCGCCAGCCCGGTGAGCGTGACCAACGCGGTCACCCCCACGATCCGCCTCAGGCGTACACCCATGCTTGCTCCTCTCCTCCAACGGCGACCGTTCGTGACGGTCGCGGCGGAGGAATCTTCATCACACCTTCACCGGCTCGTCACGAGGTGACATGAACGGAAAGGGTGTGAGCAAGGGAAGGCCCGCTCCTCTGAAGGACTGAGGCAAGGGTCCGGCAAGGGCGGCCATGGTCATGACCCGCCTTGACCGCTCAACTGATCGCTTGATATCAATTCGCCAATCATTGGCGCCCAGGGAACCAGCGTCGGGCGTCCGGTGGCAGCGGCCGCCCGTCCAGCTGACGCCACCTTCGGATCCAGCACCACCCCCCACCACGTAGGGGCCCAGCCGCACCGGCCTTGCACCACCTCGAGGCACTCACCGACACCCAGGAGGTCTCATGCTCAGGCGTATCGCCAGCATCCTCGGCGCTACCGTCCTCGGCGCAGCCGTCATCAGTGGCCCCGCCACCCCGGCGGCTGCGGCGGTCACCCCCAGCCTCACCGCCACGATCGCCCTCAGCAACTGCTCCGCCGCGCTGGTCCGCTACCCCACCTCGCTCGACACCGACCGCGCCATGATGCTGACCAACGGCCACTGCTACGAAGGCGGCATGCCCGCCGCCGGCGTGGTGCTGCAGAACAACAACAGCCGGCGGTCCGGCACCCTGCTCAGCTCCAGCGGCAGCTCGCTCGGTACGGTCCGCGCCGACCAGCTGCTCTACGCCACGATGACCGGCACCGACGTCGCGCTCTACCGCCTCACCAAGAGCTTCGCCGCCCTGAAGAGCACCTACGGCGTCACCGCGCTGACCATCACCAACACCCACCCGGTCGACGGCAGCACCATGTTCATCCCGTCCAGCTACTGGAAGCGGACCTGGAACTGCAGCGTCAACGGGTTCGTGGCCACGCTGAAGGAAGCCCAGTGGACCTGGCACGACTCCATCCGCTACAACACCGGCTGCGACACCATCCACGGCACCTCCGGATCACCCATCGTGGACGTCAACAGCGGCCAGGTCGTCGGCATCAACAACACCGGCAACGACAACGGCGGAATGTGCACCCTCAACAACCCCTGTGAGGTCGACGCCGACGGCACCACGCACGCGTACCAGGGGCAGAGCTACGGGCAGGAGGTCTACTGGTTCACCACCTGCCTCAACGCCAGCAACCAGATCGACCTGACCATCACCGGCTGCCTGCTCACCAAGCCGGGCGGGACTGCCTGACCAGCTCCACACCGCCGCACCGCGCCGCGGCCGCCGAGGTCGCCTCCGCACGCGAGGCATCCTGGGCGGCCGCAGCACCATCAGGTCCACCACACGCCCGCTGGCCGAGAGAGCTACCCAGCGGCCAAGCGGACGCATCAGGTTGAGCGAGCCCTGCTCGGAGGCGTAGCCGCCGGCCGCGGTGAACGCCTGGTCTTGGCTGACGCCGAGATGAGCGTCGACCCGGTCGACGGCGGCACGTTCCACCGCATGCGGCTACCGGCAATGATCAAGATGTGGCGCGTACGTTGCCGTGGTTCGGCAGGTTGACGGCTGCCGAAACACCAGGGTCAGGAGCCCAGCAACCCAGCATTTCGGATCTGTTGGCCACGCCGAGCCGGCGGTACAGGCGGGACAAGTTCGCCTCGACGGCCTTGACTGACAGGTGGACTTCTTTGGCTATCTGGCGGTTCGTCGCGCCGGACCGGATGAGTTCCACGATCTGGCTTTCGAGATCGCTGAGGGACTTCGTGTCCGTGCCGCGTCGGGCGCCACGGTGCAGGCGGTCGAGTTCCGCCTCCGCGAGTGCGTGCCAGGGTGCCGCGCCGATCTGGCTGAACTGGTCGATGGCCCGGGTGATGGCGTCATGTGCGGCGGACCGCCGGCGAACTCGGCGCAGGAGCTGCCCGAGGGTCAGAGACGCGCGGGCAGCATCCAGTGGATAGGACTGGGCGGCGTACTTGCCGATGGCAGCGGTCAGCGCTTCTATGGCGGTGAGGCTGTCCCCCGCGAAGCATGCGCGTACGGCGTCGGCGCGGGCGAGCCCGAGGAGGGTGAGGGTCCGGTTGGCTTGCACGGCGCTGTCGTACGCCTGCTGCAGGAATTCGGCGGCGTCGTCGAGGCGACCGGTCCGGGCCAGGGCTTCGCCGTAGTCGGCGTGCCACGGGGCTGGCGGCCCGAGGGTACGCGCGGCCTCCAACTCCCGGGCGTGGCCGTACGCGGTGACCGCGGCCTGGTACTGCCCGGACAGCAGCAGGGCCTCACCGTGGTAAATGTGGCAGGGTTCCAGCCACTCCCGGTCTCCGCCCGCGGCGCACATCAGCGCGGCGTCCTTGGCCAGTCGCACCGCGGTCTCCGCGCTGCCGGCGTAGCATTCGGCCTGCGCGGCGACGACCTGGCCGATCCAGGGGGTGAGCCCGGTGTCGAGGAACAGCTGTCGGCATTCGCGTCCCGCCCGTAGCGCGTCAGCCCCGTTTCCCGTCCGGGTGTAGATGACGGCCGCCGACTGGAGCAGATACATGAGGTGCGTCACCGCGCCCTGTGCGCGTACCTCGGTCTCGAGCTGGCTGATCTCGTCCGTGGCGGCCTTGAATTCACCGCGGGGCAGGCAACTCATCGCCCACCACTGTCGCGCCCGGACGGTCGCCTCGGTGATGGGGCGTCCCCGGGCCATATCGCGTGCTGTGACATGAATCTCGTGTACACCGTCGCGCCCCAACGCCCGCGTCACAAGGGCCTGCCGGTTGAGGGTCCGGATGACCAGGTCGATGTCGCCGATCTGCCGCGCCAGCGTTTCTGCCTCCCTGGCCAGGCGGTCGGAGTCGACGTGCCGCCGGTCGTAGTAGGCGATCACGGACGCGTAGAGGGCGACCTGCGCCTGCGCACCGATGTCGCCTGTCGCGTCGTGTTCAGCGGCGGCCAGGTGGGCCTTCGCGGTGGCGTCCCATCCGGAAAGTTCGGTCAACAGCAGCCGGGCCGCCACGCGAGTCGATCCCGTGCCACCGGTGTCCAGGCACGCCGACGCGACCTCACGCGCCGCCGCCATCTGGCCTGCGGCGAAGGCGTGCTGAGCGCAGGCGAGCAGCCGCGCGGCGACGGCGTCCGTGTTATCGGGCGGGGTCTGCTGGGCGGCAAGCCGAGCCAGCGCCGCGGCCGTGGCCGGCGCTCCACGACGCGCCGCATCTTCGGCCGCCGAATCAGCCAGCGCGGCGGTCGCTTCATCCGGTCCCGCGGCACCGAGCGCCAGATGCCGCACCTTCTCGACCATGTCCTCGATGACGGTGGCGACCCGGGCATGGCCAGCACGACGCTGACCGGCCGTGGCGTCGCTGTAGATCAGCTCCCGAAACAGCGGGTGGGTGAAGCGGACCGCGCCGTCGGCGGAGACCTCGATGAGCCTGGTGCGCTCGGCGGCATCAAGACCGTCAGCCGGAAGGACACCGCATCGCCTCAGCTGCTCCAGCGTCGGTCGGCTCATCATCGCGGCGTGCAGCAGACACGCCCGGGTCGCCTCGTCCAGCCCCTGCAGTCGCTGCGACAGCAACGGCCGCAGCGTGCCCGGCACCGGCAACGGCACGTACGGAGTAGCGACCCCGCAATCCCGGACAAGAGCCCGACCAAGCTCCTCGGCGTACAGCGGATTACCACCGCTGGCCTGCCACACCCGCTCCACCAGAGCGGCCGGCAAGCGGTCACAACCGCGGTCGGCGATCAGCTCGGTTATCGCGAGGCGACTCAACGGTGGCACCATCACCGGCGTGAGGATCTCCGACGGCAACCGCAGTGCCGCCGGACCATCATCATCGGTCCGCTCGGCTGCGAGGATGGCGACGTGCGCGGTGTTGAACCGGCGAGCCACGAAGGCGAGCACCTCGGCGCTGGCCGTGTCGATCCATTGCAGGTCGTCCAGGACAAGAACGACAGGTCCATGGTTGGCCAACTCCCGCAGGAGCTCAAGCACCGCAAGCCGGATCGCCAGCTTGTCACCGACGCCGTCAATCCGCTGGGCACGCAGCAACGCAACCTCGAGCGCCTCCCGCAGATGGACCGGTATCGCCTGCGCGTACGGCATCACATCAGCGAACAGGTCAATGAGCGCCAGGTACGGCAGCTCGGAATCCACTTCGGCCAGGCAGGCAGCCAAAATCCGCGTACCGGGCGCGAGGCGTTCGGCCGCCACCTTCATCACGGAGGACTTCCCGATACCCGCCGGCCCGTAGAGCAGCCGGCTCTGGCCCGCGTCGAGGGCAGCGACGAGCTCGTCGAGCAAGTCGTCTCGTCCAGCGAGCTGCATTGTTCACCTCCCACGAAGGCTGGCGCACATGGTGCAGCAGGGAGACCACACTGGCAAGTCTGCCCGGCGGCCGGCTGAGGCAGCCTAACGAACGATGCCCGTCACTGGGCTGCGCCTCCTACGGGTCTCGACCGAGCACCAGCAGGATCCGGAAGCGTCTCGGGCTTGGGAAGCACGGCCGCTTGCCGCTGGCTCTATCGACCGGGCGATCTTTGCAGGCTGTGTTTCGAGCGGAGCGGGAAGGGAAGCCCGCCGCATGCCCCACGATCCACAACGTCGACGGCGCGAAGACGATCTCTTGCGGGGCAGGGACGCCGCGGGACCCGGCCGCGAGCATCTGTATGGTTTCTTCGCGACGACCCTTCCGGCGTCCTTGTACGTCTGGGACCTTGCATTTACTTTCGGCGCATACCACAAGGTCTTTTACCACTGGGTAGCACGGATTATCGTGTTGTCGGCCGTGGCGTTTATTGGGTTGTTGACCCTGCGTCGAGAGCTGCGGGTCCCGCCGTGGCTATGGGTCGCGTTCTCGTTGCCGTTCATATTGCTCGTGCTGCAACTGCTGTTCAACATCCGCGAGTCCCACCCGGTATTGCGGCTAGTACGGCAGCCCGGGTTCGTTATGTAGATGCCGGTTGATGGATCGGTTGGGTGCGGCGGCGGTAGTGGCTGGTCCGGGCGCGTGCTTGG
>NZ_JBFALG010000032.1:0-83506 GCF_040656135.1 Micromonospora sp. NPDC050200 | reverse complement strand
GCAGCCGCGATGAGAGCGACCCCACCGGTCACCTCGACCAAGCCTGGCCGGGCTGCGGTCGTACCACCAGTCAACAGGTAGCCGCGATCCGCGCGTCACGCGGTGTCACCACAACAGGTCAAGCCAGCGTCCGGTCATGCCGAGTTGAGGGCGAGCGCAGGAGCGGGTGGTTATGGTCCGGGGGTGACCTATCTCTGCGTTGCGAGGCGGCGGTTGAGTTCCGCCCGGACTGCGGGCCACTCGCTTGCGATGATCGAGTAGACAACGGTGTCGCGCACGGTTCCATCGGACATGATCATGTGGCTGCGCAGGATTCCGTCTTGTTTGGCGCCCAGGCGTTCGATCGCTCTCCGGGAGCGGTGGTTGAGCCAGTGCGTGCGGAATTCGACCGCAATGCAGCCCATGTCGTCAAAGGCGCGTGTCAGTAACAGGAGCTTGCAGGCTGCGTTGATGCCGGTTCCTTGTTGGGAGGCTGCGTACCAGGTGTAGCCGATCTCGGCGCGGCGGTTGGCCGCGTCGATGTGGCACAAACTGGTCACGCCCACCGCCTGGCCGGTGTCGGAATGGCACACGGCGAAGGGCTGCATGGTGCCCGCCGACCGCTCGAGGATGAATCGCCTGACGGTCTCGCCCATGGTGTCGGGGGTGGGAACGCTCGTAAAGAACAGCTCCCAGAGGTTTCCGTCACTGGCCGCCTCGATCAAGCTGTGCACATGGGACTCGTTCAGTGGCTGCAACTCCACCCCGTGGCCACGCATCCCCGCCTCAGCAAGCGCCACGACACGCCTCCCACATCCCGCGGGTCATCTCGTACTCGACCTCACCCAAGTCCGCTCCCGGCAGCGGGTCATCCCAGGACGGGAAGTACGTGCGCACGTACCGCATGCCGATGGCCTCCATCACGCCTCGAGACCCGGTGTTCACGGCCATGGTCTGCGCGATCACCCGGCTCTGCCCGACGGTGTCGAAGGCATGCCGCAGCAAGGCGCGGGACGCCTCGCTGGCCAAGCCTTTCCGCCAGTACCGACGGACGAGGCGGTAACCCAGGTCTGTGACAGTTGGGTCGTCAGGTTGGTCGGGCCCATGCGCCGGCGGAAGCATCATGAGCCCGATGAACTCGCCGTCGTCCTCACCGGCCGGCGGCGCCGAGCCACGCGCGCCGCCATCAGAGCCGAACGCCATCCAATAACCCAAGCCGTCCACCTTGCATGCCAAGGCCATCCGCTGCGCATGGGAGGCGACCACCTCGTCCCTGGATCGCGCCCGGCCGCTGATGTAGCGAAGCACCTCCGGATCGGAGTCGAGCCGGATTTCCAGCTCAAGGTGTCGGTCGGCAAGTGGGACCAGCAGCAGACGGTCAGTACGCAAGATCGGTTGGGGCATTCGGCAACGATCGCATGGTCGCACCCGTTGTACGATCCGATTTATCGCAGGTCACACGCACTCATCTAATGGGTTCTGCCGCGAAGCGAGTAGGCTTGCACGCCCTCAGCGATTGTCTCCAGCAGGGATAAGGAGCCAGCGCGCAAAGCAGCTTTCGTCGTCCAGCTCGGTGTACCACCGGATCTTGAACCGATACGCTGTGGTGTCACCCGTCTGGATCAGCATGCCCGGGTCAGGCTCTCGCTGCGGTGGACCGTGAACGATTGGCACCGGCCCTGGCCGTGCCGGCGACAACGGGGCCGAGTACTCGCCGGCGCCGTCGATTGCTGTGCTGAAGACCGCCAGTTCACCACTGCCGACGGCGAGGTCATCACCCTCGTCGTCCTCGGCGTCCGGATACTCCAGTGCTGCAGCGAGCACACGCGGGTAGTCGGGCCCAGATGCCTGCACGAAGGCGAGCGTGCCGCCCTCGGACTGGACGACCTCAACCCAACTGTCGTCGCGGACAACCCCGTCCCCGCCGACCAGAGCCGCTCTGCCGGCCCCGACGGAGATGGTGGTGTCCTCCGGCGCCATGTCAACGACCCGTTCGAAGTCGTCGTTGCTGTAACCGCACCATTCGCTCCGACGCATGGCGTCGATAGCGAGGAACGGTTCACCGTTGGTCCACAGCCGGCCGACATGAACCCATGATCCTCGCACTGACCCAGTATCACTGCCGCGTACGAGGACCCAGCAGCGGGGCATCTCGTGGCCATCGCCCCAACCAGCCCTACCGGTCCTGTCGATGAGCCATTCGGGCCCGCGTCCGACTCGCATCGCCCGCCACGGCATCCGGACATGCCGCTGGTTGGTCGTTGGCGGCTCAGCGGTGAGGCACACCCGACCATGCCGCGATCCGGGCGGCGACTCGGGCGGAGGATAAGTTGCGCTCAGTAATCACGATCTCGGCCTGGCTTCGACAGTGTCAGTCGTAGAAGCGCTATGACCGGATCGACGGCAGAGGCACCAGGCCGCCGGGGCCGATCGCGGAACGCCTTGTAGACCTGTGCACGTTCGGCCGTACCCGGTTGGCCCGTTGACCTGTACGCCGACACAGCTGGTCAACGGCCTCGCCGAGGCCGTCCCGTACATCGAGTTGCGGTCCTCGCCCGGTCCGTGGACCGGGCGCAGCCACCAGTGCAGGTTGTCCATGACGACGTCAGGGGTGGTGTTGCGGTCCTCGCCCGGTCCGTGGACCGGGCGCAGCCCTCGTCGGTTCCGTCCTCACCGCCCGAGTCTCCCGGCGTTGCGGTCCTCGACCGGTCCGTGGACCGGGCGCAGCGAGCTGGCCCAGCGGCCGGTGACCGCCGGCGCCGAGCAGTTGCGGTCCTCGCCCGGTCCGTGGACCGGGCGCAGCCAGTCGCCCCGGCCGGTGATCCGGGCCGTCACGTCGAGGTTGCGGTCCTCGCCCGGTCCGTGGACCGGGCGCAGCACCCGGCCGCCGCAGTGCGGTACGCGCCGCCCGAGGTGGTTGCGGTCCTCGCCCGGTCCGTGGACCGGGCGCAGCTGCACCCGAATAGCGGCGGCTCACTTTTCGACAAGGTGTTGCGGTCCTCGCCCGGTCCGTGGACCGGGCGCAGCGGCGAATGGTGGGATGGTTACTCGATGAGTACCCCGTTGCGGTCCTCGCCCGGTCCGTGGACCGGGCGCAGCGGCTTACGAACAGCCTATTTAGACAAACCTCGTTGCCATGCGGGATCTAACGACTGGGAGTTTGCCCTATTCCTCCCCATTTGCAGACTTGGAACCTCCGCCGTGATCCGTGCCCACCAAGGGTTCCTAGATCATCAGCGCCGGAAGACGCCCCCCACAGACCCAGCGATGAAAGTCCGCCAAGAGGCAGATGAGAAGGCCAGAACTTCACCTTCCGGATCCTTGGAATCCCGGACGGCAACAGCATCGCGCGTAAAGCACACTTCGACGCAGTCGCCATTTCCGCCACCGCTGGACCGACTGCTTTTGCGCCAGATGACACCTCGCAGGTCCACGGCCGCCCGCCCTCCTAGGTCATGTCGCGCGCCTGAGCGATCAGCTCTCGGGACTCCTCGACGCTGGCAGCTGCCGCGCGGAGGTAGTCGAAGGCAAGGGTAAACCCCTTCACGTCCCTCTCACCTTCGACGCTGAGGTCACCGGTCAGGGACTCCAGGAACACGACTGGCGGATGATCGTCGAAGGTCATCAGGCTGAAGGCGCCGTTGAGGCCGGCGTGCCAGACCGTCTGCTGAGTCAGGACCTGAATGACGATGTTGTTCCGCGGCCTCAAAAGGAAGTCGAGCTGCGCCCTCAGGGTGTCGCGCCCGCCGATGGGTCGGTACAGCAGGGACTCGTCCAGAACCGCCCACAGCTTGAGCGATCGGTTGTCGACACGCCGCTGCCGTGCCATTCGCGCCTCGACGAGCTTGTCGACCTCGTCAGTCGATCGATTGCGTCCCGCCGGCTCGCCGGTGAAGGTCGCTCGTGCGTAGTCGTCCGTCTGAAGTAGGCCGTTGATCGTGCCCCACGACCAGGTACGCAGTTCCGACGCCTCGGCCTCGAACGCGATGTACGTACTGAGGCCTCCGGTGATCACCTCCCGGTAGTTCTCCCACCAGCCACGTCCCCGCGCCTCTCGGGCCAGTCGCCAGTAGCGCTCCTTGATCGCCGCGTCGGCCAGGCCGTAGAGGTCGAGCATCAGGAACAGATCACCCTTGCTGACGCCCGTCTGGGCCAGCTCGATCCGCGAGATCTTGCCCTGCGAGCAGCCGAGCGCATCGGCGGCCTGATCCGCGGTCAGCCCGGCCTCGATCCGTAGGCGCTTCAGATCGATGCCCAACTGCCGGCCGCGCAGCGTCGGAGTCCGCCGGTCCCGCCTCTCCACCATGGCGCCCAGTCTCCGCGTGAGGGTCAACGAGATCAAGCGTCACGAAACGCATGGTGAGGGTTGAACTACTCACTGCGGTGTGATTGCATGCTCGACATGCGATGTGAATGATTCACATCGGACAGATCCAAGGATGCTCTGGTGTTCCACCGAGCGGCAACAGAGTCAGTGGTGTCGGCCGAGCACGTCGCTCAGCCGAAGAAAGCGGACCGGGGTGGGTCGGTTTGGCGGCCTCTCCCACTCCCGGTCCGGCACGAGTCGAGGGGAGCAACCACGGCGGATCGCGTCCCGGGGATCGACTCCCCTCCTGTCTACCACCCGGCGGCGCTGACGCGCGTGCCCGGGCGGTGGCGTGGCGCGTTCGGCCGTGACCGCTCCCGGCCAACACCGGCGTCGCGTCGGACGAGCGACGCCGGTCCGTGACGGGGCGGGCACACGGCCCGAGGTGAGCCTTGCGCCCGCCCCTCGCCGACAGGAGCGAGGAATGGGCGTCTACCAGTCAACGACCAGCCAGGTGTGGCACCGCGACGAGGCAGAGGCGGAGGCGGCACGCGAGATCCTGACCAGCCACGTACCGGATCGGGAGAGCAACCTCTGCGTGGTGTGCCTGGTCCCCGGGCCGTGCCGGCCGGCGAACGCGGCGGCGAACCGCCTGGTCGACCTGGGCCGACCGGTGCTTCCCGCTGGCGAGCCGCAGCGCCGCCGGGCCGGATTGCGGGGGTGGTTCGGGCCGCAACGGCGGACGATGCCCCGACGGGCGCCGCTGCTGACCTTCGTCTGGCAGCTCCGGCTCGGCGCGCCCGCAGTCGGGTCAGACGCCTGGGTCACCCCATGACCAGCCGACGGATCCGCGTGGGCGATGTCGTGGAGCTGTCCGAGCAGCACTACTGCTACGGACTGGGCACGCTCACCCTGCGGGTGATCGAGCTGGGTCGCCGGGAGCGGCACAGCGACGGCATCTGGATCCACCTGCGGGGCGTCGAGTTGGGGCATCCCTCCGGGCCGCGTCAGCGCCGGGTGCTCGCCAAGCTGGACGCGGTCCGGGTCCGGCCGGTCCCCGCTCCGGCCGCGCATGTGCCGATTCGCCCCGGCTGGGAATGTGCCGGTTGCGGTCGGCCGTGGCCCTGCCCGGACCGGCGTAACAGGCTGCTCACCGACTACGCGGGGAACCGCGCCGCCCTCGGCGTATACCTGGGCCTGCAACTGGCGGACGCGACCTCCGACCTGCGCCACCACCCCGCCGGGGACCTGTACGCCCGTTTCCTCGGCTGGCTGCGACCGGGCAACGTACAGGTTGATCGACTCGGTGTCGGCGATACGGCGGGATGAGGAGCGCTCCGATACCGCCACCTCGCCGACCTGGAGTGGATCGACCTCGGCAGCGGCGGTCAGGGCGGCGCGGGACGGCCGGTGAGCGCCCGCCACAGTCCCGCGCACGCCTCCTCCTCGGTGTCGAAGACCTGCCGCACGTCGCGCGTCCCGCGCTCGTACAGGCCGATCTCCCACCGCCCACCCGCCGACCGGCGCAGGAACCAGAAGTCGGCAGGGACCGGCACGTGCTCGTGCACGCCCTCCAGCTCGAAGGCGTCCGGCGACAGTCCCGTCGTCAGCAGGGCGTTGCGCACCTCGTGCCGGTCCACTCCCGACCCCCGATCTGCCCAGAACGGGCCCAGCGGACCCCCGGCGATCGCCCGCCCGGGTTCAGCGGACGTGCACGGCGGGGACAGCGCCGCCCCTGCCACCCTGCCCGGGCACGCGTCCGTCACACAGGACGGGGTGGCGCTGAAGGACGGTCGACGCCTTCATCGTCGGGGATGACAACGTGAATGTGAGGCTTCGCGCTCGTCGCCACCCCAAAGGGGTACCGCTGCCCGCTCGTCCCGCTGACAAGCGGGCGGCCGCGGGGAACGCCTCAGCGCTCCAGGATCGCCGTGACGCCCTGACCGCCGGCCGCGCAGATGGAGATCAGCCCCCGCCCGCTCCCCTTCTCGGCGAGCAACTTGGCCAGGGTGGCCACGATCCGGCCGCCGGTGGCGGCGAACGGGTGCCCGGCCGCCAGCGAGGAGCCGTTGACGTTGAGCCGGTCCCGGTCGATCGACCCGAGGGGGGCGTCCAGTCCCAGCCGGTCCTTGCAGAACTCCGGCGACTCCCAGGCGGCGAGGGTGGCCAGCACCTGCGAGGCGAATGCCTCGTGGATCTCGTAGTAGTCGAAGTCCTGCAACGTCAGCCCGGCCCGGGCGAGCATCCGGGGCACCGCGTACGCGGGGGCCATCAGCAGCCCCTCGTCGCCGTGCACAAAGTCGACGGCGGCGGTCTCCGACCAGGAGAACCAGGCCAGCACCGGCAGGTGGTGCTCCCGCGCCCACTCCTCCGACGCCAGCAGCACCGCCGACGCGCCGTCGGTGAGCGGGGAGGAGTTGCCGGCGGTCATGGTGGCCCGCTCGGCGTCCGAGCCCTTCGCGCCGAAGACCGGCTTGAGCGAGCCGAGCTTGTCCAGGGTGGTGTCCGGGCGGAGGTTCTGGTCCCGGGTCAGCCCGAGGTAGGGGGTCATCAGGTCGTCGAAGAACCCCATCTCGTACGCGGCGGCGAGCCGCTGGTGCGACCGGAGCGCCAACTCGTCCTGCGCCTGCCGGTCGATCTGCCAGCGCAGCGCCGTCTGCGCGGCGTGCTCCCCCATCGACAGCCCGGTACGCGGCTCGGCGTTGCGCGGGATCTCCGGCTTGAGCGGCTGGTGCGGGCGGAGTTTCGCGGCGACCTTCAGCCGCTCGCCGAGGGTGCGGGCGGAGTTCAGCTTGAGCAGGGTGCGGCGCATGTCCTCGTTGACCGCGAGCGGCGCGTCGGAGGTGGTGTCGACGCCACCGGCGATGCCCACCTCGAGTTGCCCGAGGGCAATCTTGTTGGCGACCAGGATGGCCGCCTCCAGGCCGGTGCCGCAGGCCTGCTGGATGTCGTACGCGGGGGTGTGCGGGTCGAGCTTCGAGCCGAGCACCACCTCGCGGGTGAGGTTGAAGTCCTTCGCGTGCTTGAGCACCGCCCCGGCGACCACCTCGCCGACCCGCTGCCCGGCCAGGCCGAACCGGGCGACGAGGCCGTCCAGCGCCGCGCCCAGCATGTCCGAGTTGGACGCGCTGGCGTAACGGGAGTTGGACCGGGCGAAGGGGATGCGGTTGCCGCCGATGACCGCGACCCGCCGGATGCTCTGCACGATCCCGCCTCCGTTTCAGGACTTGCCCACAACCTACTGGCCAGTAGGCTACGCCTATGACCGACAGGTACGCGAGCTTCGTCCAATCGGGGGCCGGCCGCGCGCTGGTCAAGCGCCTCGGGCTACCCGATCCGCCGCGACTGCGCCGGCACACCCCCGGCGACCCGCTCGTCCCCGGGCCGGTACTGCTCGGGGCGGCCACCGGGGGCCGGCTGGCCGAGCCGGTCGGCAAGATCCTGACCGCCGCCGGGGTCGAGCTGCGCGACCCTGCCGCCGTCGACGGCTCCGCGCGCTTCGGCGCCCTGGTGTACGACGCCACCGGCATCACGGACTCCACCGGCCTGCGTCAGCTCTACGACTTCTTCCACCCGCAGGCCCGCTCGGTGCTGCCCAGCGGCCGGGTGGTCGTGCTGGGCACCCCGCCGGCCGAGTGCGGTTCTGCTCGCGAGGCGACCGCCCAGCGGGCCCTGGAGGGGCTGACCCGCAGCATCGGCAAGGAGTTCGGCCGCGGCGTCACCGCCCAGCTCGTGTACGTGACCAGGGACGGCGACGCCGGCACCCTCACCAGCCTCGAATCGACCCTCCGCTTTCTCCTTTCCGGCCGGTCCGCGTACGTCTCCGGGCAGGTGGTCCGAATCGGCGCCGGCACCGCGGAGCCGCCGGCGGACTGGGACCGCCCGCTCGACGGGCAGGTCGTCCTCGTCACCGGGGCGGCGCGGGGCATCGGCGCGGCGCTGGCCCGGGTGCTCGCCCGCGACGGCGCCCGGGTCGTCGCCCTGGACATCGCGGCGGCCGGCGACGAGCTGGCCGAGGTGGCCAACGAGATCCGCGGCACCGCCGTCCAGCTCGACCTGACCACCGCGGACGCCCCCACCCGCCTCGCCGAACACCTCGCCGGCCGGCACGGCCGGGTCGACGTGGTCGTGCACAACGCCGGCATCACCCGGGACAGGACCCTCGGCCGGATGGACGCCGACCGCTGGGACTCGGTGCTCGACGTCAACCTCTCCAGTCAGGAGCGGATCAACGACGTGCTGCTGGAGCGCGACCTGATCCCGGCCGGTGGGCGGATCGTCTCGGTCTCCTCGATCGCCGGCATCGCCGGCAACCGGGGCCAGACCAACTACGCCACCAGCAAGGCCGGCGTGATCGGGCTGGTGGAGTCCCTGGCCCCGGCGCTGTGCGGGCGCGGGATCAGCGTCAACGCGGTCGCCCCCGGGTTCATCGAGACCCGGCTGACCGCACGCGTCCCGCTGGTGCTGCGCGAGGCGGGCCGCCGGATGAACAGCATGTCCCAGGGCGGCCTGCCGGTGGACGTGGCCGAGGCGATCGGCTGGCTGGCCTGGCCGGCGTCCGGCGCGGTCAGCGGAAACGTGGTCCGGGTCTGCGGCCAGAGCCTGCTGGGGGCGTGATGGCCAGGAGGAAGGACCTGTCCGCGCACGCCGCCCCGGCGGCGCGGGCGCGCGTCGAGCTGCCCCGGATGCCGGCGCCCGGCGCGCTCTACCGGCGGGCGCTGCGCGACGCGGTGCCGGTCATCGGCCGCTCCCGCCGCCCGGACGCCCCGCCCGAGGTCGAGCTGGCCGTCGCCGGGATCACCGTGGACCTCGCGCACCTGGCCGACTACGACCGGGTCTGCGGGTTCCGGCTGGCCGACCGGCTGCCGGCGACGTACCCGCACGTGCTGGGTTTTCCGCTGTCGCTGCGGCTGATGACCACGCCGGAGTTCCCCATCGCGCTGACCGGCGTGGTGCACGTCGGCAACCGGATCACCGTGCACCGCCCGATCGAGGCTGGCGAGACGCTGGACTTCGTCACGCACGCGGAGCACCTGCGACCGCACGAGCGGGGGCGGCAGATCGACGTCGTGCTGGTCGGGTCGGTCGGCGGCGAGGAGGTCTGGCGCGGCGTCTCGACGTACCTGGGCAGGGAGCGCATCCCCGGCGGCGGTGGGCGGCGCGACCGGGGTGCGCGGCCCGCGCCGCCGGCCGCCACCGCCCGGTGGCGGGTCGAGCCCCGGGTCGGTACGGACTACGCCCGGGTCTCCGGCGACCACAACCCGATCCACACCTCCCGGCTGGGGGCGCGACTGCTCGGCTTCCCCCGCCCGATCGCGCACGGGATGTGGAGCAAGGCGCGCTGCCTGGCGGCGCTGGAGAGCCGGCTGCCCGAGGCGTACACGGTGGACGTGTCGTTCAAGCTACCGGTGCCGCTGCCGGGCACCGTGGCGTTCAGCGCCACCCCGGCCTGGGACTTCGCCCTGCACGACGCGCGGACCGGCCGTCCGCACCTGGTCGGCGCCGTCCGCTGAGCGAGGCGAGGGGTTGGCTTTCGCTCTTTCGTGCGCTAGGTTGTTCTCACATTGAGTTGTTCTCGAAGTGAGAGAGACGCCGTGAACGAGCAGGACTTCCTCGCCGCGTACGACCCCTCGGCCTACCCCTCGATCGCCGTCACCGTTGACGTGGTCGCGCTGACCATCCGCGAGGGCGAGCTGCACCTGCTGCTGATCCGTCGGGGTCAACCGCCCTACGAGGGCCACTGGGCGCTGCCCGGCGGGTTCGTCCGCCCCGACGAGGACCTGGCCGCCGGCGCGCGCCGGGAGCTGGCCGAGGAGACCGGGCTCGGCGGCGAGCGGCTGCGCCGGGTCCACCTGGAGCAGCTCGCCAGCTACGGCGCCGTCGACCGCGACCCGCGGATGCGCGTCGTCTCCGTCGCCCACCTCGCGTTCGCGCCCGACCTGCCCGACCCGGCCGCCGGCACCGACGCCGACGAGGCGATCTGGCTGCCGGTGACCGCGCTCACCAGCCGGCAGCTCGCCTTCGACCACGGCCGGATCATCGACGACGGGCTGGAGCGGGCCCGGTCCAAGCTGGAGTACACCCCGCTGGCCACCCGCTTCCTCGACGGCGAATTCACCATCAGCGAGCTGCGCGCCGTCTACGAGACGGTGTGGGGCCACCCGCTGCACGCCGGCAACTTCCACCGCAAGGTGCTCTCCGTGCCGGGCTTCGTGGAGAGCACCGGCGCCAGCACCGAGCGCGGCGGCGCCCGGGGCGGGCCCCGCGCCAAGCTCTACCGGGCCGGCGACGCCCGGCTGCTGCACCCGGCGCTGCTGCGCCCCGCCCGGGAGGAGACGGTCCGGTGAGGACCGACGAGGCGATCCGGCTGGTCGCGGCGGCCCGCACCGACGAGGAGCTGTTCGGCACGGCCGAGCCGGCCCGCAGCTACCGGGAGCTGGTCGCGGCCCTGCACCCCGACCGGCTGGCCGCGGCCGACGAGCGGGTACGCGCCGAGGCCGCCGACGCGCTGGTCCGGGTCACCACCCGGTGGCGGGCCCGGCGCGGGTACCCGCTCGGGGACTACACGCTCACCCGGCTCGCCCACACCGGCGACCTCGCCGACCTGTACGACGTCGGCGCGGACCGCCTGCTCAAACTGCCCCGCAACCCCGCCGACAACGACCTCATGGTCCGGGAGGCGCGGGCCCTGCGGCTGATCGCCGAGCACGGCGACCCGCGCTACCTGCCGTACGTGCCCCGGCTGGTCGACTCGCTTCCCGCCCGGGATCCCGCCACCGGAGTGGAGCGGCTGGTCAACGTGCTGGCCACCGCGCCCGGCCTGCGCAGCCTCGACGAGGTACGCCGGGCGTACCCGGACGGGCTGGACGCCCGCGACGTGGCCTGGATGTGGCGACGGCTGCTGGTCGCGCTCGGCCTGGCCCACCGGGCCGGCGTGGTGCACGGCGCGGTGCTGCCCCGGCACGTGCTGATCGAGCCCGACGCGCACGGCGTGGTGCTCGTCGACTGGTGCTTCTCCGTGGTCGACGGCGGCGCCGTCCCGGCGCTGGTGCCGGGCCACGAGGAGTGGTATCCGCCGGAGGTCGTCGCGAAGCGTCCCTGCGGCCCGGGCACCGACCTCGCGATGGCCACCCGCTGCATGACCCACCTGATGGGCGACCGGGCGCCGCGTGCGCTGCGCGACTTCGCCGCCGGCTCCCTCCGCCCTGCCCTGAACGCCCGGCCCGACGACGCCTGGCGGCTGCTGGGCGAGCTGGACCAGGTGCTGGACCGGCTGTACGGGCCGCGCACCTTCCGACCCTTCACCCTCACCCGTTAGGAGCTGTCATGGGCAGTGGAATCTGGTCCACCGACGTGTACGACGCCGCGGACCGCTACCGCCGGGCCACCGGCGCCAGCGCGTTCTCCTACAGCGACAGCGGGGCGCGCACCGTGCACCCCGCGCTCGACCCGCGCGGCGCGGTACGGGAGAGCCGCGACTCCGACGAGCACCCGCAGTCGACGGCCGTCGCGGTGCTCTTCGACGTGACCGGCTCGATGGGGCACGTGCCGCGCGTGCTCCAGACCAAGCTGCCGAAGCTGCTCGGCCTGCTGCTGCGCCAGGGCTACGCCCGCGACCCGCAGATCATGTTCGGCGCGATCGGCGACGCCACCTGTGACCGGGTGCCGTTGCAGGTCGGGCAGTTCGAATCGGACAACCGGATGGACGACGACCTCGGCCGGATCGTGCTGGAAGGGGGCGGCGGCGGGCAGATGACCGAGTCGTACGAGCTGGCGATGTACTTCATGGCCCGGCACACGGTCACCGACTGCTGGGACAAGCGGGGCCGGCGCGGCTACCTCTTCATCATCGGCGACGAGCTGGCCTACCCCCGGGTGAAGGCCCGCGAGGTGGCCCGCCTGATCGGCGACGACCTGCGCGAGGACGTCGGGCTGCGGCAGATCGTCGACGAGGTGACCCGCCGCTGGGACACCTACTACCTGCTCCCCGCCGGCAGCCACCACTCCGGCAACGCCAACGTGCTCGACCACTGGCGGGGCCTGCTCGGGCAGAACGCCGTCGAGCTGGACGACCTGGACGCCGTCTGCGAGACCATCGCGCTGACGATCGGGCTCGGCGAGCAGGCCATCGACCTGGACGAGGGCCTGCGGGACCTGGACCGGGCCGACTCGGCGGCCACCGGCACGGTGTCGAAGGCGCTGGCCCGGCTGGGCGGCGGGCGGCGGACCGCACTCACGACTCCGGCCGGGCTTCCCGCGAGCCGGGGCCAGGCTGGCGGGGTCACCCGGCTGTGAACCACGTGATGGTGGTCGACCTCGGCTACGGCGACGCCGGCAAGGGCACCGTCGTGGACTGGCTCTGCGCGACCCGGCCCGTCCACACGGTGGTCCGTTTCAACGGGGGCGCGCAGGCGGCGCACAACGTCGTGCTGCGCGACGGACGACACCACACGTACGCGCAGTTCGGCGCCGGGACGTTCCGCCCCGGGGTCCGTACGCACCTGTCGCGGCACGTGGTGGTGGACCCGCTGGCGCTGGCCGCCGAGGCCGACCACCTCACGTCGGTGGGGGTGCCCGACGCGCTCGACCGGCTGACGGTCGACGGGGAGGCGCTGCTGGCCACGCCCTACCACCGGGCCGCCAACCGGGCCCGGGAGGTCGCCCGCGGAGCCGACCGGCACGGCTCCTGCGGGCTGGGGGTGGGCGAGGCGGTCGGTTACGGCCTCGCCCACCCCGACGACGCGCCGCGGGTGGCCGACTGCCGCACCCCGGCCCTGCTCCGCCGCCGGCTGGCCACACTGCGGGACCGGCTCACCGCCGAGCTGGGCCCGCTGGACGCGCCGCCGGTCAAGGACTGCCTGCCCGCGTTCACCGGGTTCGCCGA
The DNA here is from genome assembly GCF_040656135.1 of Micromonospora sp. NPDC050200. NCBI lineage: Bacteria > Bacillati > Actinomycetota > Actinomycetes > Micromonosporales > Micromonosporaceae > Micromonospora > Micromonospora sp. NPDC050200. Next base: position 70,337 of record NZ_JBFALG010000032.1, on the reverse strand, counting down.
CCGGGTCGCGATCGTCGACCGGGGCTGGCTGGCCGGGGCGCTGCGGGCGGGGACCTGCGTCTTCGAGGGGGCGCAAGGGGTGCTCCTCGACGAGTGGCACGGCTTCCACCCGTACACCACGTGGAGCACGACGACCTTCGCCAACGCCGAGGCGCTGCTGGCCGAGGCGGGCCTGGCCGGGCAGGCGCGGCGGCTGGGCGTACTGCGGGTGGTGACCACCCGGCACGGCCCGGGGCCGCTGGTGACCGAGGACCGGGCGCTGCAGCTGACCGACCCGCGCAACCCGACCAACCCGTGGCAGGGACGGTTCCGGTTCGGGCACTTCGACGCGGTTGCCCACCGGTACGCCCTCGCGGCGGCCGGCGGCGTCGACGGCCTCGCGCTGACCCACCTCGACCTCGCCGGCCCCCGGCTGCGGATCTGCCGCCGCTACCGGGACACCGACCGGCTCACGCCGGGCCCGGCCGGCGACCTGGACCGGCAGGCCGCGCTCACCGCCCGCCTGCTGCGAGCCACACCCGAGTACGACGACCCGCCACCGGACTGGGTGGCGGCGGTACGGCAGGAGCTGGCCGCCCCGGTGGTGCTCAGCTCGCGCGGCCCCACGGCCGAGGACAAGACCCCGCACGGCTGGCTCAACGGTGGACCGGTCCGGCCCCGCCGCGCGGCGCAGCGGTTCCCCGCACGCACGGGCGCCTGATCCGGCGACTCGGCCTCCGGCCGGTGGTCCAGCACCCAGCATGAGGGCATGCAGCCGTGCTCCGGCTCTGAGTGGGCCCGCCGGGCCGTCGACCGGCGCGGCGGGATGATCCTGACGACCTCCCGGTACGTTCCCGGCGGTCGCACCGCGGTCACCCTGACGATGGGCGCGGTCCGCTACCCGCTGCGCTGCTTCCTGCTCTTCGACACGGTGGCCGCCGGCACCTGGGCGATCTACTGCGGCCTGCTCGGCTACTTCGGGGGTCTGGCCTTCGAACGCGACCCGGTCATGGGCCTGCTGGCCGGTGTCGGCCTGTCCCTCGCGGTCACCGGTCTGATGGAGGCGGGACGCTGGCTCCGCCGCCGCGCCCGTCGCCGCGCCGCCATGCACCGCTCTTGATCGCTGCGGCTGATCGGGATGCGGCATCCGACACGACCGGCCGCCGACGGTGCCGGAAACCGTCAGCGGATCATGGGCCCGCGCCACGGGCGGGGTGGATCCGGGCGGTCAGGTCGCGGGCGGGCGCCAGGTGGCGCCGTGCAGGAGCTGGCCCGCCCCGAGCCAGGCGACGTTCATCATCCGGGTGGCGGTCTTCTCCGGGTCGGCCTCGGGGTGGTCGGCCAGCCAGTCCGCGAGGGACTCGGTCGCGCCGACCAGGGCGTACGCGACCACCTCCAGCTCGGTCTCGCCCACCTCGCGCCCCTCGGCGCGCAGCGCGTGGTCGAGCATCCCGGCGACCACCTCGACCAGCCGGGCGCGCATCGCGGCCAGTTCCCCGGCGAACGGCTGCGAGCCCCGGGCCTGCCGGTAGAGCACCGCCCAGCCGTCCCGGTGCGCCCCGACGAAGCCGAAGAAGGCGCGCAGCCCGCGCCAGAGCCGCTCGTCGGCGGGCAGGTCAGGGGCGGCGGCCCCGGCGATCGCCTCCATCATCCGGGTGCCCTCGCGGTGCAGGCAGGCGACGAAGAGCTCCTCCTTGGTGCCGAGGTAGGCGTAGACCATCGGCTTGGAGATGCCGGCGTCCTCGGCGATCTCGTCCATGCTGGCGGCGTGGAAGCCGCGCCGGGAGAAGACCTTGACCGCCGCGTCGAGCATCTGCTGCTCGCGTACGGCCCGGGGGAGGCGCTTGGAGGTGGGTGTGCTGGACACTCTTGCGAGCATACCTACTCGTGCGTAAGGTTACGGCCGAGTAACCAAAGTCGGCCCGCCCCGAGAGGTGCATTCCCCATGACTGACTTCGACCCGGCCAACTTCACCAACGTCGGCCCGAAGGAATTCGCGCAGCTGGTCAAGTCCACCCCCGACGACAGGATCGCCGAGGTGATGGCCGGCGACCTGCGCGGCAAGGTCCTCGGCGAGGTCTTCGGCCGGATGCCGTCGCTGTTCCGCGCCGACCGGGCCGGCTCCACCAACGCGGTCATCCACTGGAACATCACCGGCCGGCCCGATGGCGGCACCGACACCTACGAGGTCGCCATCGCCGACGGCGCCTGCACCGTCAACGAGACCCCGCAGCACGACCCGAAGCTCAGCCTCACCATGGGCCCGGTCGAGTTCCTGAAGATCGTCTCCGGTGGCGCCAACCCGGTGATGATGTTCATGACCGGCAAGCTCAAGGCCAAGGGTGATCTGGGCCTGGCCGCCAACATCGCCAACCTCTTCGACATCCCCAAGGCCTGACATGGCCGAATTCTCGCTCGACCTGAACGAGGAACAGCGGGACCTACGCGACTGGGTGCACGGCTTCGCGGCCGAGGTCGTGCGCCCGGCCGCGGCCGAATGGGACGCCCGGGAGGAGACTCCCTGGCCGGTCATCCAGGAAGCGGCAAAGGTCGGGCTGTACGGCTTCGAGTTCCTCGCCACCTGCTGGGCCGACCCCACCGGCCTCTCCCTGCCGATCGCCAGCGAGGAACTCTTCTGGGGTGACGCCGGCATCGGCCTGAGCATCTTCGGCACCTCCCTCGCGGTCGCCGCCATCTACGGCGCCGGCACCCCCGACCAGATGGTCGAATGGGTGCCGCAGTGCTTCGGCGACGTCGACCAGCCGGCCGTCGCCGCGTTCTGCACCAGCGAACCGGAGGCCGGCTCCGACGTCGGCGCGATGCGGACCCGGGCCGTCTACGACGAGGCCACCGACGAGTGGGTGCTGCGCGGGCAGAAGGCGTACGCCACCAACGGCGGGATCGCCGGGGTGCACGTGGTCACCGCCTCGGTCGACCCGGAGCTGGGCTCGCGCGGGCAGGCGGCGTTCGTCGTACCGCCGGGGACCGCCGGGCTCAGCGCGACCCGCAAGCTGCGCAAACTGGGCCTGCGTGCGTCGCACACCGCCGACGTCTTCCTCGACGACGTACGCGTGCCCGGGCGCTGCCTGCTCGGCGACCGGGACGCCCTTACGGAACGGCTCGACCGGGCCCGATCCGGGCAGCGCGCCTCGGGGCAGGCCGCGATGCGCACCTTCGAGCTGTCCCGACCCACCGTCGGCGCGCAGGCGCTCGGCGTGGCCCGGGCCGCCTACGAGTACGCCCTGGACTACGCCAGGGACCGGGTCCAGTTCGGACGGCCGATCATCGCCAACCAGGCGGTCGCGTTCGCGCTGGCCGACATGAAGATGGAGATCGACGCCGCCCGGCTGCTGGTCTGGCGGGCCTCCTGGATGGGCCGCAACAACCGCCCCTTCACCGCCGGCGAGGGCTCGATGTCCAAGCTCAAGGCGGGCGAGGTGGCCGTCGCGGTCACCGAGAAGGCGGTGCAGCTGCTCGGCGGGGCCGGCTTCCTGCGCGACCACCCGGTCGAGCGGTGGTACCGGGACGCCAAGATCTACACCATCTTCGAGGGCACCTCGGAGATCCAGCGGCTGGTCATCTCCCGCGCGATCTCCGGCATGCAGATCCGCTGACCGTCACCCTCGGTGGCGGCGCCCACCACACCGGGGTGTCCACCAGGTGGCCGCGGCTCGCACCGGTTGGGCTCCGGGAAGCATCCGATGCATGATCGGAAGGTGACGACCCGGTGACGGGCCCCCACGGGGGCCCGTCAGCGCACCCCTCGAAGGAGGCCGCCACATGGACCTGCCGTTCGTCGTGGCCACGCTGACCCGACGCGGGCTGCTCACCCCGGGCCGGCCGATCCGGGTCGCCTCCCAGCTCGGGGCGCTGCGCAAGTGGGGCTGGAGTCTCGCCGGCGAGCTGCGCCAGGCCGCCGCCCGGGACCCGGACCGGATCGCCGTCCTCGACGAACAGGGCGGCGAACTGACCTACCAGGAGCTGCTCGACCGGGCCGAGCGGCTGGCCCGGGCGATGCGTACCGGGCTCGGCGTACAGGCCGGCGACCGGGTCGGGGTGCTCTGCCGCAACCACCACGGGCTGATCGAGGCGGTCGTCGCCGCCACCCTGCTCGGCGCGGACGCGGTGCTGGTCAACAGCGGCCTCGCCGCCGCACAGCTGACCACCGTCGCCGAGGAACAGCGGCTGCGGGTGCTGGTGCACGACGACGAGTTCGCCGACCGGCTCCTCGGCCTGCCCGCCGAGGTGCACCGGGTGGACGAACGCGGCCACGAGGAGCTGATCGCCGGCGCGCTCCCCGGCGACCAGCTGCAACCGCCCGAGCGCGACGGCCGGACGATCGTGCTCACCTCCGGCACCACCGGCACGCCGAAGGGCGCGCGCCGCCCCACACCCAACGGCTTCGGCCCGCTGGCGTCCATCATCGACCGCATCCCGCTGCACGCCCGGGACACCGTGCTGATCGCCGCGCCGCTCTTCCACACCTGGGGGTACGCCGCCCTCCAGGTCGCCTTCGCACTGCGCGCCACGATCGTGCTGCACCGCCGGTTCGAGCCGACCGCCACGCTGGCCGCGCTCGTGGCGCACCAGTGCCAGGCGCTCTTCGCCGTACCCGTGATGGTGCAGCGACTGCTCGACGTGCCGCCGCCGGAGCCACGGCCGCCGCTGAAGGTCGTCGCGGTCAGCGGCTCGGCGCTGCCCGGCGGGCTGGCGCCACGGTTCATGGACGTCTACGGCGACGTGGTCCACAACCTGTACGGCTCGACGGAGGTCTCCTGGGCCTCCATCGCCGGCCCCGCCGACCTGCGCGCGGCCCCCACCACCGCCGGCCGGCCGCCGCACGGCACCCGGCTGGAGATCCTGGACGCCGACGGCGAGCCGGTGCCCGACGGGCGGGTCGGGCGGATCTTCGTGGGCAACGAGATGCTATTCGAGGGCTACACCTCCGGGGCGCGGCGGGAGACCCACGACGGGCTGCTCGACACCGGCGACCTCGGCCGGATCAACGCCGAGGGGCTGCTCTTCGTCGACGGCCGCGCCGACGACATGATCGTCTCGGGCGGGGAGAACGTCTTCCCGTCCGAGGTGGAGGAACTGCTGTCCCGCCTGCCCCAGGTCCGCGAGGCCGCCGTGATCGGCGTACCCGACCCGGAGCACGGACAGCGGCTCGCCGCCTTCCTCTGCCTGCACCCCGGCGAGGTGCTCGACCCCGAGGCGGTCCGCGAGTACGTCCGGCACTACCTGGCCCGGTTCTCCGTGCCCCGAGACGTGATCTTCGTGAAGTACCTGCCGCGCAACGCCACCGGCAAGGTGCTCAGCCGGGAACTGCGCCGCTACTACGGCTGACCAGGGGGCAGCCGACCCGCCGTCCCGGGTAGCCGGGGGAGTCTCCCCGATGCTCCCGGCCGGCACCGGGCGGCAGGCTCGACGCCATGAAGATCATGAATCGCCGGCACCAGCAGGTCACCCCGGCGGGGCCTTGACCCGGCCGCCCCGGTGCGGCCGTACCGCACCGGGGCACCGGGGCACCGGTCGATCGTCAGCCGGCCCGGTAGGCCCGGATGATCGTCTGGTCGATCTCGCTGCCGCCGTCGGCGGTCACCTTGACCCGCAGCGACACCGCCTGCCCGCTGGCCGGCTTCGGCAGCGTGGCGGTGAAGTCGCCGTCGTCGCCGGCCCGTACGCTCACCGGCCGCCAGGTGGTGCCGTCGTCGGTGGAGGTCCACAGCTCGAATCCGGTGACCCGCTGCTTCGTCACGCCGTGCGCCTGGTGCACGGTGAAGCCCGCCGCGCCCCCGGTCGGGTGGTTGGCGGTGTCCAGCGGCAGCGCGTAGTCGACCGACAGCAGCGGCACCGGGACGCTGCTGAGGTCGGACGGCCCGGTGGACCGGAAGGTCCAGACGGTGCTCACCTTGGTCGACATGGGCATCAGCGCGCTGGCGTCCAGGTCGTAGCTGAGCCGGTAGTCACCCGCCTGCTGCGGGATGGTGAAGTCGCCGGACGACCCGGTGTGGTCGCCGACCAGGCGCCCGTCGCGGTGCAGGGTCAGCTTCCGCTTCGCCAGCTCCGCGAACTGGTCGTACAAGCCGAGGCAGTCAACGCGTTGGTGCTGGTCGGCCAGGTCGACCAACTCGACGTGCAGATTGCCCCGGGTGCGGCGGATCGGTGCCGGCGTGCAGCTGCTGATCGATGCCGCCGGGTCGTCGTACCAGTCCGGGCGGAGCGGTTGCCGCACCCAGGTCTTGCTGTGCCGGCTGCCCGGTGCGTACCGCTGCGGCGCCTCCTGCGTCACCGTGTCAGAGTCGTCGTTCGGGCCTAAGTAGAACGCTTCATCCTGGTAAAGGAAGCCCGGCGAGAGGTAGTCGACCCGGTTGGTCGGGACGTTCTCGGTGTAGGCGTCGAGGGCGTTCAGGCCATCGGCGGTCCAGCCGTACCGCTTGTGGCCGGTGGTCGAGCCCGGCTTGTCCAGCCGATGGAAACGCTGGTCGATCCGGGCAAACGTGGCCAGCTCGCTCGCGGTCACCTGGTGCGACAGGTCGGCGGGAATGCCGCTGGGCAGCGCCCGGATCACCTCGTAGACGAACGGGCTGGGCTGCTCACCGGGCGCCTGCAGGCTGACGGTCGTGTACGCCTCGAACCTGCCGACCGTCGGCTCGGCCATCGGCACCGCGTACACGCCCCAGTCGCGGGCCTCGGCACCCCAGGCGAACGCAGAGTCCTGGCTGACCAGGGTCCCGTCCGGCGCGTACTGCTGGTAGGTGATGCCCACCTGTTCGGCCTCGGTCGACACCCCGTCGACGCTCGCCCGCAGTTGCCCGGCCCGCCCGGCGTCGGCCACCAACGCGATGTCGCGGTTGACCAGCACATCCGGGTCGCCGACCAGGACGGCCCGGCGGCTCGCCCAGGTGTCCAAGTCGATCTCCATCTGGTAGCCCGCGACGGTGTACCGGCCGACCGGCACCCGTACGGTCGCCGGTTCGCCCGGCGCCACGTTGGTGAACTTGGCGAAGATCGCCGGGTCGTCGAGGTTCACCACCCGTACCCCGCCGAACTGGTCGACCCCCGGCGGCGCGTCGGGCAGCGTCGTCGCGCTCAGGGTCAGGTCGTAGCTCGGCGGTTCCACGTAGAAGGCGACCGGGGTGGCGGCCACGAACCCGCCGACGGCGCGGGCGGTGACGACCGCGGTGTACAGCCCCGGCTTCGCGGCGAGCCGGGCCCGGTCGATCCGCAGGGTGATCCGCCCGGTGCCCTGCGGGGTGACCGTCAGCCAGCTCGCCGACAGCGTCCCGGCGGCGGCCGGCGCGGCCGTGCCGTCGTGGTGCCGGACGGTCAGGCCCAGCTCCAGGCTCAGCGCTCGCGACTCGGTGTTGCGCCAGGCCAGCGGCGTCGACGCGGTGCCGGACTGTGGATAGTCGAAGGTGCCGAGGTTGACCAGGTCCTGCCCGGCGACCACTCCGGTCAGCGCCCGCGCGGCGTTCAGCCGTCCGGCGCCGACCGCGTAGCTGTCCGCGCCGGGCAGCGGGTCGGCCGCACCGACCAGGGCAGCCTTGAGCTGGTCGGCCCGCCAGTCCGGGTGCCGTTGCGCGAGCAGCGCCGCGGCCCCGGCGACGTGCGGAGCCGCCATCGAGGTACCCGAGGCGATCGTGTACCGGGCATCGAGCGCGTCGCCCAGCAGGGTGCCCGCGGCCCGCGCGGCCACGATGCCCACGCCCGGAGCCACCAGTTCCGGCTTGGCCGCACGGGTGTTGACCAGTGGCCCCCGGCTGGACCAGTAGGCCAGCGTGTCGCTGCGGTCCACCGCGCCGACAGTGAGGGCCCTGCTCGCCGCGGCGGGCCCGGTGATCAAGCCGATGCGGCCGTCGTTGCCGGCGGCCACGACGAAGAGCGTGCCGTGCTGCCGGGTCAACTCGTCGACGGTGAGGGACAACGGGTCGCTGCCGTCGCTCGGCTCGTCACTGCCCAAGCTCAGGTTCACCACGTCCGCGCGCGCTGCCGCCCATTCCATCCCGGCAATGACCTGGGACTCGGTGCCAAAGCCGTAGTCGTCGAGGACCTTGCCGACCAGGAGCTTCGCGCCGGGAGCGACACCACGCCGCTCACCGCCAGCCGCCGCGCCGGTGCCGGCGATCGTCGCCGCGACATGCGTGCCGTGCCCCATGCGGTCCACGGCGTCCCCACCCGGCGTGCCGAAGTCGGCCCGTTCCACCACCTGGCCCACCAGGTCCGGATGGGTGAAGTCGGCGCCGGTGTCCAGCACGGCCACCCGGGCACCCGCCCCGGTGAACCCGGCCTGCCACGCCGTCGGGGCGGCGATCTGGGTCAGGTTGCCGTCCAGGCCACCGGTTGCCGACTCGCGGCGGGCTGGCGTCCCGGCCGCCTCGGTCATCGGTGCCTTGCTCAGCGGCGGGGCCGCGACCGGTGCGGGCACCCCGGTCGCGCGAACCCGCCGGTCCAGCCACACCCGGGGGCCGGCCTGCGCGGCCCGCGCGGCGTGCTGCCCCGCGGTCCGTGACCGCACGGTACGGATGAGCGCCGCTCCGCTCTGCTTCGGCTGCCGCCCGGCCACTGCGGCGATGGCCGGTAGTGCCCGACGCCGGCCCAGACCGGCGGCCAGTGGATCCGCAGCGAGTGCCGCCGCCGTCGGCGCCCCGGCGTCGCCCGGCCGCACGATCAGCGGCAGCTCCCGGCTGTGCGCGTCGTCGTAGCCGTTGAGGATCAGCGCCGTCACGTCGAACAGCGACTCGTCCAGCACCGAACCGAGCAGCCCGGCGACCTCCGCGGGCACGACCCGCAGGTGGCCGTCCGGCCCGCAACCGCGGTACTGCACCCCGTTCGGCTTCGCCGGCCGTACGGTGACCGCCGGGCAGGCCGAGCCCCGCCCGGAGACGGTCACCACGTCACCGGTCAACAACGTCAGGGTGTACGTCTTGCCGGCCGGTAGCACCGGCCCGTCCCGCTCGGCGCCGGTCTGCTGCCGCATCGACGGCTGCCTCGACGGCTGCGTCGACGGCTGCGTCGGGGGCTGGGCCACCACGCTGCCACCACCGATACCGAGGCTCAACGCGGCCGCGCCCGCGACCACCCCGACCTGTCTCGAGAACCTGCGTCTACGTCCTGTCAGCATCGCTTCCTCCGCACTCCTCGATGGAGACTCCGGATAGGAGACGGGATCCGCGCCAGATCGGTTGTCGGACCAAGTGGGCGAGAGCCCCTCGTAGGCTCGTACAACCGTTTCCGACCTACCGCCGTCTGTAGGGGGGAACTGACGGAGGTAACCGGATGCCCGACGCATCGGAACAGGAATACGTCGAGTACCTCAGCGCGCGGCTGCCGATGCTGCACCGGCTGGCGTATTCGCTGTGCGGAAACATCGACCAGGCCGACGACCTGGTGCAGGAGACGGCGGTCCGGCTCTTCGAGCGCTGGTCCCGGGCGTCGCGGGCCGACCAGATCGACGCGTACGTCAGGACGATCCTGGTGCGGCTCTTCCTCGACGGCCGCCGAAAGGGCTGGTGGCGGATCCGGCTCTTCGGCGCGCCGCCGGACGTGCGCCGTACGGAGGACCACGGCGTGGAGGACCGGACTGTGCTGCGCGACGCCCTGGCGAAGGTGGCCTCGCGTCAGCGGGCCGTCCTGGTCCTGCGGTTTCTGCACGACCTGCCGGTGGACGAGGTGGCCCGCACCCTGGGTTGCTCGGCCGGCACGGTGAAGAGCCAGACCTCGCACGGTCTCGCCGCAATGCGCCGACTGCTCGGCGACCGGGAGTTGATGGAGAGAGGAGCGGTGCGATGACAACCGATGAGGAAGACTTCGCCGGACTGTTGCGGCATCTCGACGACGGCCCCGACCGGCCGTCCCGGGTGGACCTGTCCACGGCGATACGCGAGGCGCGCCGTCGTCGGCGCAACCGCCGGACGCTCACCGCCTCGGTCGCCGGGGTGGCGGCGGTGGCGGCGGTGGCGGTCGTGCCGCTGGCCGTACGGGCCGACCGGCCGGTCGAGCAGGGGCAGCCGATGGCGGGGGCGTCGGCCAGCGCCAGCCTTCCGCCGCCGTCGGCCGGGCCTACCACCTGCACGGCCGAGTTGCTGCCCATCCCCGGGGGGATCCGCAAGAGCGCGGTCACCGGCGGCGACCCGACCGGCCGGTATCTGCTCGGCCGCTCGTACCCGAGCAGCGGCTTCTCGTACCCGGTGATCATCTGGGACGACGGCCAGGCCCGCGAGGTGCGGCTGCCCGGCTCCGACCAGCAGTTGGTCGATGTCAACCCGTCCGGCGTCGCCGTCGGTGTGGCGGTCGTCGGCGACCGGCCGCAGCCGTACGTGGTGCGGTCGGGCAAGGCCACCCGGCTGCCGGGGGCGACGGCTGGCGAGGCCACGGCGATCAGTGACGACGGCCGGATCGTCGGGGCCCGGCAGGACGGCGACCGGCGGCTGCCGGTGCTGTGGTCCGACTCGGACAAGCCGGCCGTCGACCTGCCGCTGCCCGGCCCGAAGTGGCAAGGGACCGCCATCGGCGTCGACTCCGACGGCACGGTCGTCGGCAAGATCCAGAACGGCCCCCAGGGGGCGCCACGGGCGGTCGTCTGGCGGTCCGGCGAAAAGCCCGAGCTGCTGCCGCTGCCATCGGTCACCGGCGGTACGGCGACCGAATTCGCGCCCAAGTCGTTCCAGGGCGGGTGGATCACCGGAATGGCGTACCGGCGCGGGGGCGACCGGTCCATACACGCGGTCCGCTACCACCTGGACCGCGGCGAGTACGCGCCGTTGCCGGCCAAGCTCTATCCGTCCGCCGGCAACGGTCGAGGATGGATGGTCGGCCTGCTTCAGGTTCACCCCCCGACCGCCGGGCAGCAGCGCGACGACATCGACTCCGGACTGTTGACCGACGACGGGCTGGTGCGACTGCCCGACCTCGACGGGCGCACCGGCCGGTACGGTGCGGACGCGGTGAGCATCAGCGATGACGGGCAGGTGATCGGTGGCCACCTCGACACGAAGCCCGGCCGGCAGACCATCGACATGCGCGCGGTCCGCTGGCGCTGCCACTGACGGTGCTCCGGCGCCCGGGTGACACCCGGGCGCCGGGCTCGCGGCGGCGCTGCGGGGGTTGCCCGTACCCGGGAGATTCCCCCGCCGCGGCGTCAGGCCCGGTCGACGGCGCGGCCGATCGCCGCCTCCACCCCGCCGACCCGGTCGGCCAACAGGCCGAGCACGCCCACCGCCCGGTCGACCGGGTCGTCGGAAGCGCCACCGAGCGCCCGGGCCCGGAGGTAGCCCGCCTTGACCTCGGCCCACCGGCGGGCCTGCTCAGGGGTGAGCCGGCCGCGCAGCTCGGCCAGCTTCAGCAGGTTGGCCTCGGCGCCCGCGGCCAGGGTCTGCGCCTCGCCGAGGTAGTGGTCGTCGATGACCGCCTCCAACTCCTCGTCGGTGAGCACCGGGACGATCCGCTCGGCCAGCTTGTTCATGTTCCGGTACGACCCCTGGAGCTGGAACGGCGGCTCGATGCGGGAGGCGTCGGACTGCGCCGCCGAGGCGATGTACGCCTGGTTGTTGGTCAGCACGACCTGCTGCACGCGCAGCAGTTTGCGCAGCACCGAGACGATCTGCTCCAGCTCGATCGGCGAGTACGGGTGGGAGAGCTGGTCGGCCCGGACCGAGTCGTCGCCCCGGGCAATGCGGACCAGCAGCTCGACGTCGCCCGGGTCCCGGCCGGAGAGCGGCGCCAGCACCTGGTTCGAGGTGAGCGCGTTCTCGATGTAGCTGAGCGCGAACACCTCCTCCCGCCCGGAGAGCACGTCACCGAGGTTCCACACGTCGGCCCGGTTGGCGAGCATGTCCGGCACCCGGAACCGCTGCCCCGACTCGGTGTACGGGTTGCCGGCCATGCATACCGCGAACCGCTTTCCCCGCAGGTCGTACGTGCGGGTCCGGCCGTCCCACACACCCTCCATCCGGCGCTGCCCGTCGCAGAGCGAGATGAACTTCTGCAGCAGCTCCGGGGAGGTGTGCTGGATGTCGTCGAGGTAGAGCAGCACGTTGTTGCCCAGCTCAAGGGCGAAGGAGATCTTCTCCACCTCCTGTCGGGCGGTGGCGTCAGGTGCGTCCGCCGGGTCGAGCGAGGTGACCGCCGAGCCCAGGGCCGGCCCGTTGACCTTGACGAAGACCAGGCCGAGCCGGCTGGCCACGTACTCCATCAGGGTGGTCTTCCCGTAGCCGGGCGGGGAGATCAACAGCAGCAGGCCCATCTGGTCGACCCGCTTGGCGTCGCCGGTCGCGCCGAGCTGGCGGGCCAGGTTGTCGCCGATCAGCGGCAGGTACACCTCGTCGAGCAGCCGGTTGCGGACGAAGGCGCTCAGCACCCTCGGCCGGTACTCCTCCAGCCGCAGCCGGTCCCGTTCGGCGGCCACCAGGGCGTTGCGCCGCCGCTGGTAGTCCCGGTACGCGGGCACCAGCTCGGTGCGGAAGCGGCGGGTGCGGGCCAGCGTCTCGTCCAGCCGCAGCGCGATCCCCGCCCCGGCGATCCGGGGGTGCGCGCCGAGCAGCCCGCCGACGGTCTCCGACATCGCCGCCGTCGCCTCGTGCCGGGGAAGGCCGGTGCCGCACAGCTCCACCGCGACCGCCTCCGGCAGGTCGTACCCGGCCAGCGTCCCGTCGTCGGTGGCGACGAACGCGGTCAGCCACGCCTCGACGAGCTGATGACGGCTGGTCAGGTCGCCGTCGAGCGCCCGCAGGTCGGCGTCGAACTCCCGCGCCGACGGCGACTGCGGGCCACCGAGAGCGCGGCGGAACCGGTCGAGCATCGCCCGGGCCCCGGCGCCGGTGACGAACCCGGCGGGCGGTCGGGACAGCTCCTCGAACAGGTACTCGCCGGCCAGGCCGGCCTCCCTGGCCGGCCCGGTCAGCCCGACGCCGGTCAGGAAGCGGCCCACCTCGGCGGTCAGCTCGGCGTGCAGCCGGTCGATCGCGTCACCGTCGGACTCTGCTGGCTGGCCGACGGAGTCCGGCGACGGCACCGGCCGGCGGTCCGGGCGGCCGAACCGGACCCGGGCCCGGGCCAGCGAGGCGGCGCGGGCGGTCCAGCCCGCGCGGGCCGCCTCGTCGGCGCCGAACCGCCAGAACAGCTGCGCGGCGGCCCGGGCGGCCGGCGGATAGCGGAGCAGGCCGGCCCCGGCGTGCAGGCGCAGCAACGCCCGGAGGATCTCGGTGGCGTCGTGGTCGTGCACGCCACGCTCGTAACCCTCGTCGTAGCGGGCCTCGGCGAACCGGCGGACCAGATCGCGCAGGTCACCGGCGTCGGCCGCCGCCGCCCGCAGCCCGTCCAGGGTCAGCCCGTCCCGACCCGCCTCGCCGGCGGCCAGGATCGACGTGGCCAGGTACTCCGCCCGGTAGACCTGCGGCGACTCGGAGACCAGCAACTGGTCCCAGAACCGGCGGGTGCGCGCGAACTCCTCGTCCCGGACCGGGGCGCGGTAGTCAGTGCCGGTCACCGCGACCGCCATCGACCCGTCGTGCGGCACCACCGTGACGTCGATCGGCTGGGTGTTCACCGCGAACCGGTGCCGGCCGAGCCGGATCGTCTCGCCGCCGTCGGCGTACAGGTCGAGGCGGTCACGCAGGCCGCGGCCGGCCTCCTGGCGCGCGGCCCGGACCCGGCCGTCCAGCTCCTCGGCCCGCACCGGGTCGCCGAGGGTACGCAGCTCGTCGACGACCGCGCGCAGCTTGCCCACCATCGGGTCGGCCGCGAAGTACGTGTTGATCGCGTCCAGCGAGTCCAGCGTGCCGACCCGGCGGTGCACACCGGCCAGGACGCGGTCCGCCGACGACACCAGCCGGTCGGCCCGCCGGGCCCGCTCGTCGAGCAGCGCCTGCTTGCGGGAGGAGAACGCCTCGTAGATCTCGGTCCGCCGGTTGCCCAGCTCGGTGAGGAAGTCGTCGAACTCCCCGAACCGGGACTCCAGGTCCTCCACCCGCAGCAGCAGCCGGCCGAGCTGCTCGTCGCAGCGCTCGGCGGTGTCCGCCGCCGCCAGCGCCCCGGTCACCGCCTGCCCGAGCAGCGCGAACTCGGCCGCGAAGCCGGCCCGCCCCTCCACCTCCAGCAGCTCCCGGCGGCGCTTGTCCAGCACCGCCCGGGCCCGGTTGACCCCGCCGAGCACCTCGCCGACCCGGGCCAGGATCCCGGTGCGGACCGTCGCGTCGGCGATGTCCAGCCCGCCGACCACGTCGGTGATGGTCTGCAACCCCTCGGCGCGTTCGGCCAGCTCGTTCCGGACCGCGCCGGCCTCGGCCACCGTGCCGATCCCGGCTCCCTGCCCGCCGAGCCGGTCCACCTCGCGCTGGTAGCCGGTGAACGCGTCGTCCCGGCGCAGGAAGTCCACCGCCCGCCGGCCCGCGGCCGTCAGCTCCTCGTCGAGCCGCGCCGCCAGCTCGTCGACCCGGTCCTGGTCGACGTACCGGAGCTCGCGCAGGGTCTCCAGGTGACCGCGCGCCTGGCGCAGCCCGGCGAGCTGCCTCACCCAGTCGTCGGCGGTCAGCGGCGCCTCACCGCGGGCCCGGCGGGCCAGCGAGGCGATCCGCTCGGCGCTCTCGTCCAGCGCGGTGCGCGCCTGCTCGGTGAGGGCACGGACGTTCTCATACTCATCGAGGACCGCGACGGCGGTGCGTCGCAGCTCGCCCACCGGGGCGAGCAGGTCACCGAGGTCGCCGTCGCCGAGCCAGTGGTAGTGGTCGACGATGCGGGCGCAGGCGGCGATCAACGCCTCGTAGACCCCGGCCGTCGGGGCGGTGCCGTCGACCGTCCGGGCCACCGACAGGCAGTCGGAGATGCCGCGGACCAGGTCGGCGTTGCCCACTCGTTCCAGCGGGCCGGTGCCCGCCGGCTGCGCCGCCGCGTACGCGTCGGAGACGAACGGCGTCTGCCAGATCTGCATCGGGTGGACCCGGGTCGGCTCCTCCGAGGTCGCCCGGAACACCACCAGCGTGCCGTCGTCGAAGAGGGAGAAGCCGTGGCACGGGATCGGCGTCGCCACCTCCTTGCGGATGGCGTTGTAGGGCAGCAGCAGCGACCGGCCCTCCGCGCGGGCGTGGAAGACGTAGAGGACGTCCTCCCCGTTCGGGGAACGGACCACCCGCTCGAACTCCAGCCCGGACACGTCGGTGTCGAAGGTGCGGGTGACCCCGGTGGCCAGGTGGTAGCCGCCGGGGAAGATGATCCCGTGGTCCTCGGGCAGCCGCTGGCAGGCCGGGCCGATGCCGTCGAGCCGGACGGCCTCCCGGGTCAGCGTGTTGAAGACCAGGTGCCGCCACTCGGTCTCCTTGTACGGCCGCAGCCGCAGCAGGATCAGCGGACCGACCCGGGCCCAGCTCACGTCCGCGTCGGCGAGGCTCTGCAACGGCTCGTCCACCGGCTCGTCGTAGATGCCCTCGCCGACCTCGGTGTTGTTCTCCAGCTTGACGGTCAGGGTGCCGCCGACCGTCTCCACGAAGACCTCGTCGGCGATGGAGATGTGCGGGTGCCGGCCGAGGACGTGGTCCTCCCGGGTCGTCTCGATCCACTCGAAGTCGTGCGAGGGCGGGAAGACGTGGTCCCGCTCGCCCCGGTTGTCGACGTACCCGACCTCACCGCCGGAGTCGATGCGCCACCGCAGCACCCGGATGTCGTCGGTGCGCGGGCCGGTCTGGAACACCGCCAGCAGCCGCCCGTCGAGCCGGCGCAGCTGCAGCAGCCGGGTCTGCCGGTAGTAGCGGTACAGCTCGCCGAAGTCGCGCTGGAACTGGGGGTCGCGCAGCAGGCCGGGCATCTCGTCCGGGCCGACCCGGTCGAACCGGAAGGTGTCACCGCCCTGGCTGCCGGTGGTGTCGTCGCCCGCACTGCCAGCGGTGTCGTCGGCGCGTCCCCGCACGAAGTGGTGCAGCGAGAAGACGTCGTCGACCGTCGTCTCCGGCTTGAGGCCGATGAAGACGTTGTAGCCGAAGAGCATCAACCCGCCCACCGACACGATGTCCCGGGGGACGCAGTTGTGCTCCGTACGGATCCGCTCGGTGCTGAGCAGCCGCAGCTCGGTGCTGCCGAAGACCTCCAGCCGCCGGGCGTTGAGCCGCTCCGCCCGCCGGGTCAGCTCGGCGGCCTGTCTGACGAGCCGGTTGCGCAGCACCTCGTAGCTGCCCGCGTCCAGTCCGCCTCCGCCCGGAGCCGCCGCGCCGCCCGCGGCGGGCCCCGTGCTCCCGTCGGTCACCGGCTCACTCACCGGCACGCTGCCGCGGGCCGGCCAGTGCCCCGACCGGAGTCTCCGCCACGCCGAGACGCTGCGCGGCCTTCAGCAGCTCCTGGAGCTTGCCCGCGTCGGCGCCGCCGGCCCGCATCTGCTGAAGCAGAAAGGCGGAGAGGGTCAGGTTCTGCACGTCACCGGTGTTCACCGAGGCGAGCATCCGGGTCAGGTCGTCGGTGAAGCTGGCGGTGCCGTCCAGCCACGGCTGGGCGAGGCCACGGGCCACGTCGGAGTGCGCGACGAAGCCGTCCACGCTCTTGCCGAACGAGATCGAGCTGAGCAGCCGGTCGAAGAAGACGCTGTCCCCACCGACGATGTCGATGTTCGCCTTCTCCAGGCCGGTGGAGACGAGCTTCGCCTGCGCCTCGGCGACCTGCCGCTGGGCGTCGAGGCTGGCGAGGCGTACCTCCTTCTCCAGCTCCAACCGCAGCCGGTACTCCTCGTGCTCACGGGTGGCGTCGTCCAGCGCGGCCATCGCCGCGGCCTTGTCGGTGAGGCCCTCGGCCTCGCCCTTCAGCTTCTCGCGGACCGCCTCCGCGGCCAGCAGGGCCTTGTCGCGCTCGACGGCGACCTCCGCGCGGCCGACCTTCTCGATCGCCTCGGCGCCGCGCTCGCGGACCTGCACCTCGGCCAGGCCGGCTGCCGCCGCCTCCGCCTGGAGGCCCTCGGCCAGTCGGATCTTGGCGCGGGTGTCCAGCTCAGCGGCCTGCTGCCGGGCCTCGGCGAGGACCAACTCCTCACGGGCCCTGAACTTGGCCGCCGCCTCGGCCGCCTCCGCCGCCTTGATGTCCTTGACCAGGCTCTCCTGCGCCTCGGCCTCGGCCTGGATGACCACCGCCTGGCGGGTACGCTCGGCCTCCTCGACCACCCGCAGGCGCTTGATGTTCTCCTCCTGCTCGGCCACGGTCTTCTCCACCGCGATCCGCTCCCGGACGACCTCGGCGATGGCCCGCTTCTCCGCCTCGACCTCCTTGTCCTTGGCGATCGTGCTGAGCTCGGTCTCCCGCTGCCGGCCGATGACCTCCAGCAGGCGGTCCTTCTCGATCCGCTCGGTCTCGATCGCGATGACCCGCTCGCGGTTCTTCTCCGCGACCGCGATCTCCCGGGCCCGGTTCTCCTGCTGGATGCCCAACTGCTCGTCGGTGCGGATGTTCGCCGTCTCCGCCCGCAGCCGCTCCTCCGCCCGGACCCGGGTGATCTCGGCCTCCTCGCGGGCCCGCACCGTCTCGATCTCGCGCCGCTGCTTGGCCTCGGCGTCGGCCTCCCGCCGCTCCAGCTCCAGGATCGCCTCCCGGGCGTCGACGTTCTGCCGGGTGATCTCCTTCTCCTCGCTGCGCTGGAACTCGTTGGTGCGCACGTGCTCGATCGCGGTCAGCTCGGTGATCTTCCGGATGCCCTGCGCGTCGAGGATGTTCTTGGCGTCCAGCTGGGACAGCGGAGTCTGCTCCAGGAAGTCGATCGCCGCGTCCTCCAGGCTGTAGCCGTTGAGGTCGGTGCCGATCACTCGGATGATCTGGTCGCGGAACTCGTCACGCTTGGTGTAGAGGTCGACGAAGTCGAGCTGCTTGCCGACCGTCTTCAGCGCCTCGGAGAACTTGGCGTTGAACAACTCCTGGAGGGTCTCCCGGTCGCTGGCCCGGGCGGTGCCGATGGCCTGGGCCACCTTGATGACGTCCTCGACGGTCTTGTTGACCCGGACGAAGAAGGTGATCCGAATGTCGGCCCGGATGTTGTCCCGGCAGATGAGACCCTCGTTGCCGGTCCGCTCGATGTCGATGGTCTTGACCGAGATGTCCATGATCTCGGCCTTGTGCAGCACGGGCAGCACGACCGCCCCGGTGAAGGTGACGTCGACCCGCCGGACCTTGGACACGATCAACGCCTTGCCCTGCTCCACCTTGCGGAACAGCCGGCTGACGAGCATGACCACGCCGAGGGCGACGAGGAGCAGGACGGCGAGCAGGACGCCGATCCCGGTGGTGATGACATCCATGGCTGAGCGCGCGGGGCCGGTCCGTGTGCTGGTGGACCGGTGGATGCCGCGCATCCTCCTTTCAGGGGCTGGGGGGGCAGCGTGGGACGGACCGACGGCGGGGGTGACCGTCCGGTCTGGCTCGAGGGGTGACCCGCCGTCGCCGGAGAGGGTCACCGGCGACGGTTACATCGGTGTGTGGCGCGAAGGGTCGGGATCGAAGGCGATGCCGGCGGACATGACCCAGAAGAACTCGCCCTCGACGTCGTAGTCGTAGATCAGCGCGGAGCTGCCGGCACGCAGCGGCTCGTCGCCGGGCTGGCGTACCTGCACGACCGCGGAGGAGCCGTCGGCCGCGGTCACCTCCGCCTGACCGAAGTCGGCGGTCACCCGCCCGGTGCGGATGGTGCAGAGGCCGCCGACGAAGGCGTGCCGGCTGGACTCCGTACCGGTCGGGAAGAGGCGCGCCAACGGCACGGCGAGCAGCCGGGTCACCAGCCAGGCGCAGAGCACCGCCGCCACCAGAACCCCGACCGACACGACGATCCGCGCCACCGCGCCGAAACCGAGCCCGTCGAGCAGCGCGGTGCCGGCCAGGCTGACGAACCAGGCGACCGCGACGATCAGGGAGAACACGATGGTGCTGGGCAGGCCGCCGAGCCCGAGCCCGGCGAGGACACCACCCGGTACGCCGTCGACGTCGAGGTCGTCCCCGAGATCCAGCACCCCGGTCAGCACCAACAGCCAGTAGCCGACGACGACCAGCAGCAGGAAGCTGAACAGCACGGTGGGGAAGCTGAGCGCCGTACCGAGGAACCCGGTCACCGCATCCACCTCCCCGTTTCCGGCGGGACCTCACACCCACCGGCACGGTGATCGTGACACGGGTTGTCAACGCCCGACGGCCCCCGAACGGCTGGTTCGCGGCAGCCGGCCGGAGGCGGCGGTGGGGTCAGCCCGGAACGGCGATCCGGCCCTCGACCGCTGCGGCGGCGATGTCGGTGCGGTGGTGCGAGCCGGCCAGCTCGACGCCGCGTACCAGGGCGTAGGCGGCGTCCCGCGCGGCGGCCAGGTCGGGGCCGGTGGCCGTACCGCAGAGGACCCGGCCGCCGGCGGAGAGCAACGCGCCGTCGGCGGCCCGACGCGCGGTGCCGGCGTGGATGATCCCGGCGCGCTCCGCGCCGGTGATCACGTCACCGGTATGCGGGGACGCCGGGTAGCCGTCGGCGGCGACCACGACGGTGACGGCGGCGCCGTCGCGCCAGCGCAGCGGCGGATGCGTCGCCAGCGTGCCGGTGGCCGCGGCGTGCAGCAGCCCGGCCAGCGGGGTCTCCAGCAGGGCGAGCACCACCTGGGTCTCGGGGTCGCCGAAGCGGGCGTTGAACTCGATCACCCGGGGGCCGGCGGCGGTCAGCGCCAGGCCCACGTAGAGCAGCCCGGCGAACGGGGTGCCCCGGCGGCGCAGCTCCGCCAGCGTGGGGTGCACGACGTCGGCCATCACCTCATCGACCAGGCCGGGCGGCGCCCAGGGCAGCGGCGCGTACGCCCCCATGCCGCCGGTGTTCGGGCCGCTGTCGCCGTCGCCGACCCGCTTGAAGTCCTGGGCCGGGAGCAGCGGCAGCGCCGCCTCGCCGTCGGTGACCACGAAGAGCGAGACCTCGGGCCCGGCCAGGTACTCCTCGACGACGACCCGGCCGCAGTCCTGCGCGTGCCGCAGCGCGGCGGCCCGGTCCTCGGTGACGACGACGCCCTTGCCGGCGGCGAGCCCGTCGTTCTTCACCACGTACGGCGCGCCGAACTCGTCCAGGGCCCGGGCGGTGCTCTCGGCGTCCGTGCAGGTGTGGGCGCGCGCGGTCGGCACGCCGGCCGCCGTCATGACCTCCTTGGCGAAGGTCTTGGAACCCTCCAGCCGGGCCGCCTCGGCCGACGGCCCGAACGCCGCGACGCCCTTGGCCCGCACCGCGTCGGCAACGCCCGCCACCAGCGGCGCCTCCGGCCCGATCACGACCAGGTCCGCCCCCACCTCGACGGCGAGCCCGGCAACGGCGGCCGGATCGCAGGCGTCCACCTCCCGCACCTCGGCAACCGAAGCGATGCCCGGATTTCCAGGCGCCGCAACCAGCCCCTCAACCCCCGGATCCCTGATCAACCCGAGCGCGAGCGCATGCTCCCGCCCCCCACCACCCACAAGAAGAACCCGCACGACCCGGCATCCTACCGACCGGGCCCCCAACCCCGTTGATCATGAAGTTGTTGCCCTCCATCTCGGCGTGTCGGGGCAATAACTTCATGATCAACGACGACGGCCTGCGGCGGCGATGGCGTGGCGGACCGTCCAGGGGATGTAGTCGGGGTCGAGGGTGTCTCGCCAGGTGAAGCGGAGGATTGACCAGCCGGCGTTGATCAGGCGGTTCTGTCTGCGGCGGTCGGCGAAAACCGCCTCGGGGTTGTCGTGCGCGGCTCGGCCGTCGGCCTCGGCTATGACTCTGGGACCACGCCAACCGAGGTCCCCGATGCCGAGCAGGTAGCCGTCGTCGTCCCGCACCTCCAACTGCAGGGCGTCCGGTGGAACTTTGCCGTCGACACAGCGCAGCCGGGCCCGGGTCTCCAACGGCGACTGCGCTCGACCGTCCACCTCCGCCAGGTATCCGCGGGCAGCGACGACGCCTCGTCGGCCGCGGATGAGTCGAGGGAGGTCCAGCAGATCGTCCTCGCTCACGAGCCGGCGATTCAGGGCGGAGTCGAGCAGCGAGACCGCCGGATAGCGGCCCTCTCTCAGGATCAGGTCGGCGACCGTGCGCAACGGAGCGGTCGCCGAAATGCCGTCGACCCGGACCAACTGCTTCTCCCCGATGACCAGTTGATGGACGATCACTTCCGGATGGGCGAGCCGCGCGGGCCGGGCCACCGGGCCCGGGACCGACAGATGGATCTCCTCCGTCGCCTGACAGCCGGCGATGCCGTGCAACTCCGCAGCCGTCTGCAGGACGGCAGCCGCTGCGGGACCGAAGGAGGCGACGGCCGCACGCACCCGCGCCTTCCTCGGCACGCCCTCATGCAGGTCGGCGTCTACCAGGTAACCGGCCCGGGCCACCGCTCGCCATCGGCCCGCCCGACAGAGTCGCTGAACCTCGTGCACCGTCAAGCCAGCCGCCCGCGCCTGCGCCAACGTCACGATCCCGTCCCGCCGAGCCGCAATCCGCCGGACCACCGCCAAACCATCCACCAACCGACTGTCCCGGCCAGCCAGGATCCACAAAACCCCCTGTGGACAACCCCTCCGACCCTGTGGACAACCCCTCGCCCACCCCGTTGATCATGAAGTTATTGCCCCGACACGCCGAGGTGGACGGCAATAACTTCATGATCAACCGGCAACCGGCTACCGACCCCGGGGTGGGGGGTTAGGGGAGGAGGGGGTGGCGGACCACGTTTTCTTCGCGGCCGGGGCCTACGCCTACGACGCTGACGCGGGTGCGGCAGAGTTCCTCGATGCGGGCGATGTAGCGCCTGGCGTTCTCGGGGAGGTCCTCCTCGGTCCTCGCCTTGGTGATGTCCTCCCACCAGCCGTCCAGCTCTTCGTAGATCGGCGTGGCGTGGTGGAAGTCGGTCTGGGTCATCGGCATGTCGTCGAACCGCTCGCCGTTGATCTCGTACCCGACGCAGATCGGGACCTTCGCCAGGCCGGTGAGCACGTCGAGTTTGGTGACGACCAGGTCCGTGACGCCGTTGAGGCGGCAGGCGTACCGGGCGACGACGGCGTCGAACCAGCCGCAGCGGCGCTCCCGGCCGGTGGTGGTGCCGTACTCGTGACCGATCTTGCGCAGGTGCTGGCCGTTGTCGTCGAACAGCTCGGTCGGGAACGGCCCGGAACCCACCCGGGTGGTGTACGCCTTGCTCACCGCGATCACCCGGTTGATCGCCGTCGGCGGGATGCCCGCGCCCACGCACGCCCCACCGGCCGTCGGGTTCGACGAGGTCACGAAGGGGTAGGTGCCGTGGTCCATGTCGAGCATGGTGGCCTGGGCGCCCTCCAGCAGCACCGTCTCGCCGCGGTCCAGCGCGTCCCAGAGCATCACCCGGGTCTCAGCGATGTACGGCTTGAGCCGCTCCGCGTACTCCAGGTACTCCTCGATCGTCGCGTCGACGTCGATCGCCTTGCGGTTGTAGATCTTGAACAGCAGCTGGTTCTTCTCGCGCAGCGCGAGCTCCAGCTTCTTGCGCAGGATGCCCGGGTCGAGCAGGTCCTGGAGCCGGATGCCCATCCGGGCGACCTTGTCGCCGTACGCCGGGCCGATACCCCGGCCGGTCGTGCCGATCCGGGAGCTGCCGAGGTAGCGCTCGACCACCCGGTCCAGCGCCCGGTGGTGCGGCATGATCAGGTGCGCGTCGCCGGAGATGCGCAGCCGGGAGACGTCCACGCCCCGCTCGGCGAGCCCGTCGATCTCGGTGAGCAGCACCTTCGGGTCGACCACCACACCGTTGCCGATGACGATCTTCGCGGTCGGCGACAGCGCCCCGGAGGGCATCAGGTGCAGCGCGTACTTCTGCCCGTCCGGAGTGATCACCGTGTGGCCGGCGTTGTTGCCGCCGGAGTAGCGCACCACGTAGTCGACCCGCTCACCCAGCAGGTCGGTAACCTTGCCCTTGCCCTCGTCGCCCCACTGAGCGCCGATGAGCACGATCGCTGGCATCTTCTCCGCCTCCAGAAGGCTCGGGTGCCAGGTGGCGACCGGTTGGCGAGCCCGGGGTGTCAGGCTAACAAGTAGTGACGGCGGGGCCGGCAGGGGTCGCGTCGAGAGGCAGGAGGCTCGGAGTGTACGACGTGGTGCTGCTCACCCTCGGCTCGGAGCGGGACGCTCCCGGTGGGGGCTGTGGCAGCGGCGGACCCTGCTGCGGCGGCGGGGACACCTCCGACGGCGCGGGAGCGCCGAAGCAGACCGAGGAGCGCTGCGAGACACCGCGCGTACCGGTGCTGGCCTGCGCGGACGCGCTGACCGCCCGGGGCGCCCGGGTGGAGACCGTCACCGCCCGCTCGGACGCCGAGATCGACGAGGTGCTGGCCCGGCTCGACGCCCCCGCCCGCCCCGACGGCCTCACCTGGCCCGACCCCGACTCCAAGACCCGGCTGGTCGTCGCCACGGCCAGTGACGCACAGTTGCGCGCCGTCCTGCGCCGGCTGGTCCGGCGGTACGCCCCACCGCCCAGCCGCCGCCCGCCGGACCTGGCCGGCAACCGCACGGTGCCGGACCTGCCGCCGATCGGCGTACTCCCGCTCGACCCGGCCCGCAGCGGGGCGCGGCGTGACCTGGCCGCGCAGCTCGGGTTGCCCCGCGACCCGGCGGCGGTGGCCGCCGCGGTGCTGGACGGTGCCCCGCGCCGGCTGGACCTGCTGCGCAACGACGCCGGCTCGGTGACCCTGGACGGCGCGCTGCTCGGCGCGGCCGACGACGCGGGCCGGCCGCTGCACTGGCGCGGGCGGGTCGAGGTGGACGACGCGGTGCTCTCCGACGGCGAGGACCCGATCCTGGCCTGCGCGATCGGCAACGCCGGCGGGTACGCGACCCTGGACGGGCTGCCGCTGCTGACCGGCCCGGACCCGACCGACGGGGTGGTCGAGGTGGCGGTGGCCGTTCCCGTGGTCACCCGGTCGGCGTGGGGCAGGAAGCGGATCCGGTTCGAGGTCCGCCGGGCCCGGGGGCGGGCCGTGGCGGTCGTCCCCCGGGACGAGAAGGTCCCCTTCCTCGACGACGGTGTCGAGGGCGAACTGAGCCGCAAGCGGTCCTGGTGGACCGAGCCGGGCGCCTGGGCGGTCTGGGCGGGCTGACCCGAAACGGCGTTCCGCTACGTTCCGTCACCGGAACGGGACGGCCTATCCTCGGCAGGAGGAATGGGGAGGAACCGTGGTGGACGAGAACGCCGACCGGGGCCAACTGCCCGGCCAGCATGCGGTGCCGGAGCGGGACGTCGAACCGCTCTGGCCACCCGACGCGACCGACCCCGTCCCGCCCGCACCGCTGTACCCGTCGCTGACCGCCGAGGTCAACACCCCACCGGTGGACGACGGCTGGACGGCTTCCCCGCCGGACGGCGACTGGGCGTCCCTGCGATCCGACGAATCGGCCGGGCAGGCGATCCCACCGGACCCGTACGCGGCCGGCCCCGGGGACCGGTCCGCCGCGCCGGACGGCACCGGCGAGGGGAGCGGCCTCCCGTTCAGCGACGGCACCGCCGGCGGCGGCCCGGTCGGTGAGGGCTCGTCCGCCGGCGGCGGGCCCGAGCCCACGCGTGGGTTCGCGGCGAGCGGGGCCGGCACTCCAGGCACGAACGGCAGCGCTCCCGCCCCGAACGGCACGGCCACCGGTGACGGCGCCCCGACCACGAACCACCCGACCACCGGCCCGAACGTCCCGGCCACCAGCGGCACCGCCGCCGGGCACGGCGTGGCGGCCGCCGAGGCGGGGCCGGCGGAGGACACCGGGCGGCCGGAGCGCATCGTGCCGGCACCCCGGGTGGGGCAGCCCGCCCCGGTCGACCTCGACCTGCCGTTCACCCTGGACCAGCCGATCACCACCCCCGCGCCACACACCGCGCCGGGCACCCCGGTCGTACCCCTGTCGAGCACCGCCGAGGCGGGCGGCGGGCGGGCGCAGGGCGAGTCGCCGTGGGCCCAGCCGCCGCAGCGCGCCTCCGCCGGGGGCGACGAGGCGGCGCGCGGCGACGAGATCGCCGGCAGCGGCGAGGCGGTCGGCAGCGCGGCGGTCCCCGGGCAGCCGGTGGCGGCCACGCCCCCGGCGCCGAAGCTGGGTCCGTTCCCGCCCTCGCCCGGGACGCCGCTGACGCCGCCAGGCCCGCACCCACCGACGGAGTACCCGCCGGGGCCCACGCTCGCGGTGCCGCCCCCGTACGCCGGCCCGCCGCGGCCCGGACCGGCGCCCGCAGCGCCGGGGCCGCAGCCGCCCGCCGGGTGGTACCAGCCGTCCTGGCAGGAGGGCACCCCGCCGGCCGGGCTGCCCCGGCAGCCGTATCCGGAACAGCCGGCGCGGGCGGCGCAGGCCGGCTACCCGGACGCGGGCTGGACGCCCGACGGCGGGACCGCGCCGACCGCCGAGGACTTCGCCCGCCGCCGGCAGGCCCGCCCGGCCGATCCCGTCGCCACCATGGGGGTACGGGCGGTGGTCAACCGGATCGGCCTGGTCAAGCTGCCACCCGGACGGCAGGAGCAGGAGATCAAGCGGGACGTCGAGATGGTCCGCCGCAACTTCGGCGGGCTGCGGCAGGTGACCGTGGTCAACCCGAAGGGCGGCGCCGGCAAGACGGTGGCCATCCTGCTGCTCGCGATGACCTTCGGGCAGAAGCGCGGCGGGTACGTGCTGGCCTGGGACAACAACGAGACCCAGGGGACCCTGGGCATGCGCGCCCAGCAGGACTTCCACTCCCGTACGGTCCGGGACATGCTGCGCGACCTCGGGCAGTTCCAGGGCGCGCACGGCCGGATCGGCGACCTGTCGCAGTACGTCCGCTCGCAGGGCGAGGGGATGTTCGACGTGCTCGCCTCGGACGAGTCGGCCACCGGCGGCGAGATGCTGACCGCGGCGGCCTTCGCGGAGATCCGCGAGGTGGTCAGCCGGTTCTACAAGCTGATCTTCGTGGACACCGGGAACAACGTCCGGGCGCAGAACTGGCAGGCCGCGATGGACGCCACCGACCAACTGCTGGTCACCATGTCGGCCCGGAACGACTCGGCGGAGACGGCCGCCCGGATGCTCGACCACCTGGAGCAGAGCGGCCGGCAGCGGCTGGTCCGGCAGGCGGTGACGGTGGTGTCGATGCCGCCGTCCCGCAAGGAGATCGACCTGCCGGCGATCCAGGAGCACTTCGCGGCCCGCACCAGGGCGGTGCTGCTCGCGCCGTACGAGCGCCTGATCGACACCGGGGAGCCGATCCGGTACGGCGGGCTCTCCTCGGCCACCCGGGACGCCTGGCTGAAGATCGCCGCCGCGGTGGCCGAGGGGCTGTAGGCGCGACGGCCGGCCCGATGCCCCCGGACCGGCCGTCGCGACGGGTCACTCGCTGCCGAGGGCGTCCCCGGCGGCCGGGTCGCAGTCGCGCAGGAACTGCGCGCAGCGGGCCGCCTCGTCCGCCTCGCCGATCTCGCCCGCTGCCCGGGACAGCACGTACAGGCAGCGGAGGAAACCCTGGTTCGGCCCGTGCGACCAGGGCACCGGGCCGTGCCCCTTCCAGCCGCTGCGGCGCAGCTGGTCCAGGCCCCGGTGGTAGCCGGTGCGGGCGTAGGCGTACGCCGGGATGACCTGGCCGGCGTTGAAGGCCCGGGTCCCCAGCACCGCCCAGGCCGCGCTGTAGGTCGGGAAGCGGGCCGCGACCTCGGCGTACGCCTCGTCGGTGCCCTTCTCGGCGGCGGCCGCCAGCATGGCGTCCGCCTCTTCGTGCGCGGGCAGGAGGGTGGCCGGTGGCTCAGGCAACAGGTTCTGCATCGCCCCATTCAACCGGCTTCGCCCCGCGTCGCGCGAGAGGATCGACCCAGCGCGCTGGCTGAACGGGGGAGGTGTCCGTCACGCCTGCGGCCCATGCCGCCGCGAGATGTTTTCCATTACAACTATTGATCCGGAGCCTCCCCAGGACCCGGTTACGCAGGAGCCCGGCGGTCCCGACCGCCGGGCTCCTGTCGTCCCAGCCCCCGGCCCGGCGGGTTTGGGCCCTTGCCCGGACCGGGCAGGATGGTCTGGTGCCGACCCCACCTCCCGCGGACGTCATCGCGCCGCACGACACCAGCCACGACGAGATCGAGACGCGCGCCGAGTTCGACCGGCGCCTGGCCACCGGCGGCCTCACCGGCCTGACCGTGCAGGGGCTCCGCCTCGACCTGGCGCCGGTCCCCGACCTCACCCGCATCGAGGTCGCCGGCACCCTCTTCGTCGGCTGCCGGTTCGCCTCCCGCGAGGTCGGCGCCGACCTGGTCCGGCGCGGGGCGAACGTGGTGCCGCCCTTCTCCGGCCTGCCGTACCCGACCCAGCCGTCGCACCTCTACACGCCGGACGACCTGGCTGCCGGGTTCGCCGAGGGCGGCTTCGCCGGGATGTACGACACCCGGGTGTACGCGCACTTCCGCGAGCACGGCGGCGCGCTGCCGGACGTCCGGGAGGCGCTCGGCCAGCGGCTGCACGACCACGGCGTGGACAACGCCCTGGTCGACGCCACCCGGTCCTGGCTCGCCACGCACGGGCCGCAGTCGGTGGTGGGGGTGATGGGCGGCCACGCCGTGCCGCGCGGCAGCGTGCCGTACCGGATGGCGGCGGTGCTGGGCTGGGAGCTGGCGCGGGCCGACCGGCTGGTGGTGACCGGGGGCGGACCGGGCGTGATGGAGGCGGCCAACCTGGGCGCGTTCCTCGCCGCCTGGCCGGCGGAGGAACTGAACGCCGCGATCGATCTGCTCGCCGGGGCGCCGGACTTCACCGACCACGACCGCTACACGGCGGCGGCGCTGGCGGTACGCGAGCGGTACGCGGCCGGGCCGGCCGTCCCGCAGCAGCGGACGCCGGGGCTGGGCTGGGCCCGCTCCGGCGGGCTGGCCATCCCCACCTGGCTGTACGGGCACGAGCCGGCGAACCTCTTCGCCGGGCGGATCGCCAAGTACTTCTCCAACGCCATCCGGGAGGACACCATCCTGCGGCTGGCCCGGGGCGGGATCGTCTTCGCGCCCGGCCGGGCGGGCACGGTGCAGGAGGTGTTCCAGGCGGCGACGAAGACCTACTACGGCACCGACGGGGCGAGCGGGGCGTACGTCTTCCTGGACCGCGCGTACTGGACCCGGGAGCTGCCGATCGAGTCGCTGCTGCGGCCGCTGTTCGCCGCGTCCCCGTTCGGCGACCTGTCGGCGACCGTGCACCTCACCGACGACGTCCGGGAGGCCGTCCGGTTGCTCACCGCGACCGCCTGACCCGCCGACGGCCGGCTCCCGATGCGGGGGCCGGCCGTCGTGGG
This sequence comes from Micromonospora sp. NPDC050200, assembly GCF_040656135.1. Taxonomy (NCBI): domain Bacteria; kingdom Bacillati; phylum Actinomycetota; class Actinomycetes; order Micromonosporales; family Micromonosporaceae; genus Micromonospora; species Micromonospora sp. NPDC050200. Next base: position 42,120 of record NZ_JBFALG010000032.1, on the reverse strand, counting down.
TCCCGGGTGACTACTTCATCGTGGTGCCGGTCGAGCGGAGGTGCTCGCAGGCCTCGACGACGCGGGCGGCCATGCCGGCCTCGGCGGCCTTGCCCCAGACGCGCGGGTCGTACATCTTCTTGTTGCCGACCTCGCCGTCGACCTTCAGCACACCGTCATAGTTGCGGAACATGTGGTCCGCGACCGGGCGGGTGAAGGTGTACTGGGTGTCGGTGTCGATGTTCATCTTCACCACGCCGTAGTCCAGCGCCTCGCGGATCTCCGACAGCAGCGAGCCGGAGCCGCCGTGGAAGACCAGGCTGAGCGGCTTCTCCTTGCCGTACTTGGCGCCGACCGCCATCTGGATGTGGTCGAGGACCTCGGGGCGGAGCTTGACGTTGCCCGGCTTGTAGACGCCGTGCACGTTGCCGAAGGTCAGCGCCGCCATGTAGCGGCCCTTCTCGCCCAGGCCCAGCGCCTCGACCATGGCCAGGCCGTCCTCGACGGTGGTGTAGAGCTTCTCGTTGATGGCGTTCTCGACGCCGTCCTCCTCGCCGCCGACCACGCCGACCTCGATCTCGAGGACGATCTTGCCCTTGGCGGCCTCGTCGAGGAGCTGGGCGGCGATCTCCATGTTCTCCGCCACCGGCACGGCCGAACCGTCCCACATGTGCGACTGGAACAGCGGCTCCTCGCCGCGCTTCACCCGCTCCTGGGAGATCCCCATCAGCGGCCGGACGAACTTGTCCAACTTGTCCTTGGGACAGTGGTCGGTGTGCAGGGCGATGTTGACCGGGAAGTTCTTGGCGACCTCGCGGGCGTACGCCGCGAACGCCACCGCGCCGGTCACCATGTCCTTGACCGACGGGCCGGACAGGTACTCGGCGCCACCGGTCGAGACCTGGATGATGCCGTCGCTCTCCGCGTCGGCGAAGCCCTTCAACGCCGCGTTCAGGGTCTGCGACGACGTCACGTTGATCGCGGGGTACGCGAACCGGCCGGCCTTGGCCCGGTCCAGCATCTCCGCGTAAGCCTCGGGGGAAGCGATGGGCATGTCGAACGCTCCTTACTTACCGCTCTCGGCCGAGCTGGCCGCTGTCTTCCATCGGGTGCGCCGGACCGCGCTGTCCACCAACGGCAGTATCCCGTAGGAGGTGGCGGTGGACCCAACCGCCTCCCCTCACCGGTACTCCCGCCGCTCCGGAACGGCGACGCTGATCAGCCAACTCACCACCGCCATCACGATGGCCCCCCAGAAGGCGGCCCAGAAACCGTCCACCCGGAACGGCAGGTCGAGCCCACGCGCGATCCAGTTCGTCAGCAGGAACAGCAGCGCGTTCACCACCAGCGCGATCAGACCCAGCGTGAGCAGGTAGAACACGCAGCCGACCACCCTGATGACCGGCTTGAGCACGGCGTTGACCACACCGAAGATCAACGCCACCGCGACCAGGGTGAACGCCGTCTGGGCGCCGTTCCGGCCGGTCACGTGGACCCCGGGCACGATCAGCGTGGTGACCCACAGCGCGACCGCGGTGATCGCCAGTCGGATCAGGAACCCCACGCCCCCATCCTGGCACCGTCGGGCAACCGCGGTGGGACGATCCACCGAGTCCGCTTCCCCCGCCCACCGGGCATCCGGCCCGCCCAGCCCGTACGGTGTGGGTGGTAATCCGCCGGAACCAGGGAGGGACGATGGGTCAGCCCGACGAGGACTTCGCCCCGAGCGACCACCTCAGCCCGGAGGAGCGCGACCTCGAGGCCGAGCCGGCCGACGCGGTCGAGCAGGCCGCGGTGGCCGGCCCCAGCGAGGACGACGCCGAGCCGCACCGCGGCCTGGAGGTCGCCGACTGGGACGCGATGGAGCAGGCCCGGGTGGTCACCGCCGACGAGGACGACTACCGCTGACTGCGGTCCTGGCGGCCGGGTGACCGACGGTGGTCGCCGCAGCCGGGTGCCGGCTGCGCTCAGCGCAGCCGGGTGACCCGGTCCGGGTGCCCCGCGGTCCACTCGGCCAGCCGGTCGGCGCGCAGCGCGGCGAAGAACGCCGGGGCGTCCTCCGGATCCGGCCGCAGCCGCCAGCCCTGATCCGGCTGTGGGCTCACCGGCAGCCCGAGCCCCACCGGTTCGACAGACTTCAGCTCCGGCGCCAGCTGGACCAGCTCCAGCAGGGACGCCCCGGCCACGGTCACGTCCGGCCCCACCGCGGTGAGGATCCGGGACAGTCGCGCCGGGCTGGTCAGCACACCCTGGTCGACGGCCCCGCGCACCAGCCCGGCGACGACGAGCTGGGCGGTGCGGTCCCGGTCGAGCGCGCCGTCGGGAAGCCCCTGCCGCTGGCGGAGCAGGTCGACCGAGGCCGCGCCGTCGAGCCGCTGACAGCCGGCGGGGAAGACCCGCGAGGTGTGCCGGGAGCTCACCGCGCGGGGCAGGCAGACCTCGACCCCGTCCAGCGCGTCGGTCAGCTTCCGCAGCACCGGGTACGTCAGCACCGCCCCGGCGTCGACCCGTACGCCGGTCAGGTCGCTCACCGTCCGACGGGTCAGCTCGTAGCCGCCGGCCAGGTCCGGCCGCCCCTGGCCGGCGCCGTACCGGAACGCGCTGTTGAGTTTCCCGGTGCCGTGGCCGGGAATCGGCACCTCCATGTCCCGCGGCAGCGAGACCAGGTAGGGCCGGCTGCGGTCGGCGGGAACGTGCACGAGCAGCACCGAGTCGGCAAACCGGGGCCTTTCCTCCGTCGCCGACCCGTCCAGCCCGAGCACCAGCACGTTCACCGCCCCGGTCGGCGCGGCCGCGACCCGGCCGGGCAGCAACGCAGCCTCCCTGGCCGGTCGATACGGCGTGAGCTGCGGAACCGCGAAGCCCAGCAGCCCGAGCACGGCCAGCGCGACGGCACCGACCCGGAGCTTCCGCCGGCGTCGGCGGCGTCCAGCGACCTTCCGGTCGATCGCGGCGCGCAGCGGCCCGGCGGGCGGGGTGAGCGGCTCGTGCTGGGCGAAGGCAGCCGACAGCTCCTCCTCGACGGTCATGAGCAGACCTCCATGTGTTCGGCGCGCAGGGTGGCCAACGCCCGGGAGATTGACGATCGGACGGTGCCGACGGCGCAGCCGAGGATCTCGGCGATCTCCGCGTCCGGCAGGTCCTCGTAGTAGCGGAGCACCAGGCTGGCGCGTTGCCGGCGCGGAAGCCGGGACAGCCAGGACCAAATTTGGTCCCGCTCCACGGCGTCCTGGGCGTGGTCGGTGGCCACCGGCGGGGACTCGTCCGGATCGCCGCGCAGCAGCACCCGGCGTACCCAGGAGCCGCGCCGCCAGTCGACGTACTGGTTGGTGAGCATCCGGCGGACGTAGCGCTCCGGGGAGTCCGCCCGGGCCACCCTCCGCCAGTTCAGCTGGACCCGGACCATGGTGTCCTGCACCAGGTCCTGCGCCTGGTGCGGATCGCCGGTCAGCATGACCGCGTACCGCAGCAGCGCGGTCAGCCGCGAGTCCGCGAACTCCTCGTACGTCACTGCACCTCCCGGTGTCCCGACCCTGATGACGGAGGCGGGCGGCCGAAACGTTGCGCTGCCCGCTCGCCGGGCGCGGCGGACAACCCGGACAGCACCGCGTCACGCCTCGTTGCCGTCCGGGCGGCGGGCGTCGTGGTCCGCCGTTGCGCCGATCATGCTCAGCCGTTCGGCTCATCTACCTGGTCCGGGGACTGTCCCGGGCGACGGGAAGCCTCAAGGACTCCTAAGATCCGCAGGCTCCACCTGGACACCCCCACGGGAGGAACCCCCCAATGCTCAAGCACTCCACCCGGCGCTGGCTCGCCGGGTTGGGCGTCGCAGGCGCGTTCGTCGCCGCCTCCGCGACCCCCGCCGTCGCCGCGCCCGGCTCGGACGAGGTGCTGCTCTACGCCAACGACGCGCTGATCGCGGCGGGTGGCGAGGCCAAGTCGGTGACCCTGTACGCCTTCGCCGAGGCACTGCCCGAGCAGGTGACCGTCACGATCGACCGCAGCGCCGTCACGGACTTCGCCACGGTCGTGCTGAGCGACGACATGAAGGGCTGCACGGACACCGACGCGGTCATCACCTGCAACCTCAAGAGTGCCGATCTCATGGACTACGCGGTGAACCTGACGGTCACCGCCAAGGAAACGGCGAAGGAAGGTGCCACCGGGGACCTGGTCCTGAGCCTGACCGGTAAGGGAGGGCCGAGCGCCACCATCCGGTCCACCGTGGAGATCGGCGAGGGTGTCGACCTGCAGGCGCAGGAACTGCTCAAGGCCTCCGGCGCTCCCGGCGCGACGGTGCAGACCCCGCTCGGCCTGGCCAACATCGGTGACACCGCCGCCCGTGGCGCGGTGCTGCTCCTGGCCACCGCGCCCGCGCTCACCCCGACGCAGCGCTACAGCAACTGCTCCTACATCGACGAGTACGGCGCGCTGCTGACCATGTGCCGCTTCGACGACGAGATCGCCGCCGATGCCGCGCTCCAGCTCGACAGCTCCCTGGCGCTGAAGATCGCCGGCGACGCCTGGGCCCCGAGTCGGCAGTTCGGCCAGGCCATCTGGTTCGCCCAGGGCGACTTCGAGGAGTTCGCCAAGTACCTGCCCGAGGACGGCTGGCAGAAGGGCGGCGGGAGTGCCCTGAAGCTGGTGCCGGCCCCGGCCACGCAGGCCCGCAGCCTGCGGCAGACCGACAAGGACTCGAAGAACAACGTCACGTTCATCGAGGCCGCCGTGACCGGTGACCAGCGGGCGGACCTGGCCGCCACCGGCGCCGAACTGCCCGGCACCGTCGGCAAGAAGGTCACCGCCACGGTCGGATACGTCAACAACGGGCCGGCCATGACCAACGCGTACACGCCGGGTGAGATCGTCACCGGCGCGGTGGTGACCATCCCGGCCGGCGTGACCGTGCTGGACGCGCCCGACGAGTGCTCCCCCGGCACCGCGGAGGAACCGACCGGCGGGTACGGCGAGCCGGGCGGCCGCGTCTACTTCTGTGAGTGGTACCAGGTCCTGCACAAGGGCGACGCCGCCGCCTACGAGTTCGGCCTGCGGATCGACAAGGTGGGTGGCACCGCGGGCTCGGTGAAGCTGTTCCACTTCGACCTCGAGGAGGGGGACCAGGTCGCCGACCTGAACCCGAAGAACGACATCGCCGCACTGGTCGTGAAGGCCGGCGGCAACGGTGGCGGTGACGGCGGCTCGCTGCCGATCACCGGCGAGTCGACCGGCCTGGTGGCCGGCGTCGGCGGCCTGCTGCTCGCCGCCGGCGTCGGCGGCTACGTGCTGGCCCGCCGCCGCAAGACCCGCTTCGTCGCCTGACCCACCCCGCATCACCCGGCGCCCCGTCGACCCCCAGGGTCGGCGGGGCGCCGCCGTCTCCCGCCCGAGGAGGCCGCACGACCCGACCCAACCGCGCAGCCCCGCTGAACCCGCCGGGCCCGCGCCCGACCCGTCCCCCACCGAACACACCCGCCCCTGACACGACCCGCAAAGCAGCCAGCCCACCCAAGATCCCGAACCCGAGCAGCACGCCCACACCAGCCGGAACCACCGCCCGCCGCCCGCCCACGTCGGGTTTCCGGGGGAGCCCCGCCCGCGCAGGGATCAAGCCTGACCGCCCGGAGCGGGCGGGGCTCCCCCCGGAAACCCCACTCAGGACGAAGAAAACGGGACGACGCAAGATCCAGACCCCTGAGACCATGAGCAACGTGCTGCTCACCCTGACCACCACTCACCGGCCGGCGTCCGACCTCGGGTACCTGCTGGTCAAGCACCCTGACCGGGTGCAGTCGTTCGAGCTGCCGGCGGGCACCGCGCACGTCTTCTACCCGGAGGCGGGCGAGGAGCGTTGCACCGCCGCCCTCCTGGTCGACATCGACCCGCAGCGGCTCGGCACGGGCCGGGGTCGCGGGCGCCGGCAGGCCACCACCCCGGAGAGCTTCACCCTCGGGCAGTACGTCAACGACCGGGCGTACGCCGCGTCCAGCCTGCTCGCCTCGGCCCTGTCGGCGGTGTTCCGGTCGGCGCTGCGCGGCGAGTCCCGGGACCGTCCGGAGCTGGCCGGCACGGCGATCCCGCTGGAGGTACGGGTGCCGGTGCTGCGCTGCCGCGGCGGCGCCGACGTGGCCGGCCGACTCTTCGCCCCGCTGGGCTGGACGGTCACCGCCACCCCGATCCCCCTCGACGAGCAGCACCCCGACTGGGGTGACAGCCGGTACGTCGACCTCCTCCTGGCCGGCACCCTCCGGGTCGCCGACGCCCTCAACCACCTGTACGTCCTGCTGCCGGTGCTGGACGACGCCAAGCACTACTGGGTGGCGCCGGACGAGATCGACAAGCTGCTGCGGGCGGGCGCGGGCTGGCTGGCCGACCACCCGGAGCGGGCATTGATCACCCGTCGCTACCTGGCCCACCGCCGGGCGCTGGCCGGGCAGGCCCTGGCCCGGCTGACCGAGCTTCGCCTCGCCGACAATCCCCTGCCCGACGACAGCATCGACGAGACGCCGACGGCCGACACCGGGCCCGACGCCGGCATGCCCGTGCACGAGGCCGGATCGACCGGCGGCACCGGGCCCGGGGACCAGAACGGCGCCGGGCCGGGACGGGCGTCGCTGGCGGTACGGCGACGCGTGGCGGTGCTCGCCGCCCTGGCGGCCAGCGGCGCGACCCGGGTGCTGGACCTGGGCTGCGGTGGCGGCGCGCTGCTCACCGCCCTGGTCGCCGACCGGCGCTACACGGAGGTCGTCGGCACCGACGTCTCCACCCACGCGCTGACGCTGGCCGCCCGCCGGCTGCGCCTGGACCGGCTGCCGGAGCGGCAGCGCGAACGGATCCGGCTCTGGCAGTCCGCCCTCACGTACCGGGACGACCGGCTGCGGGGCTACGACGCGGCGGTGCTGATGGAGGTGATCGAGCACCTCGACCCGCCCCGCCTGCCGGCGCTGGAGGACGCCGTGCTGGGCCACGCCCGGCCGGGCACGGTGGTGGTGACCACGCCGAACGCCGAGTACAACGTCCGCTACGAGGGGCTGCCGGCGGGGCGGTTCCGGCACGCCGACCACCGCTTCGAGTGGACCCGCGCCGAGTTCGCGGCCTGGGTCGAGCGGGTGGCGGCGACGTACGGCTACACCGCCACCATCGGCGGCGTCGGCGAGGACGATCCCGAGGTGGGCGCCCCCACCCAGTTGGCCGTGTTCACCGCGGCGGAGCAGGCAGCGCCCGAACGGGCCACGACCGACAAGAACATGACCGACCAGAGCAGCGACGCCCGGAAGGAGGAGCGCCGATGACCATCCTCGACATTCCCGAGCTGGCCCTGGTGGCGCTGGTCGGCGTCTCCGGCGCGGGCAAGTCCACCTTCGCCCGCCGGCACTTCCCGCCCAGCCAGGTGCTCTCCTCGGACATGTTCCGGGCGCTGGTCGCCGACGACGAGAACGACCAGTCCGCCTCCGCCGACGCGTTCGAGGCGCTGCACCACGTCGCCGCGACCCGGCTGCGGCGGGGCCGACTGACCGTGGTCGACGCGACGAACCTCCAGCCGCACGCCCGGGCCGGGCTGGTGCGGGTGGCCCGCGAACACGACGTGCTGCCGGTGGCGATCGTGCTGGACGTGCCGGAGGCGCTGGCCTGGGAGCGGACCGAGGGGCGGACCGACCGGACCTTCGGCCGGCAGGTGCTGGCCCGGATGCAGCGTGACCTGCGCCGGACGTACGGGCTGCTGGCCCGGGAGGGCTTCCGCAAGGTGCACGTGCTGCGCGGGGTCGAGGAGATCGAGACCGCCGAGATCCGCTACGAGCGGCTCTACAACGACCGGCGCGAGCTGACCGGGCCGTTCGACATCGTCGGTGACGTGCACGGCTGCCGGGAGGAGCTGGAGTCGCTGCTGCTCCGGCTCGGCTGGTCACTGCACCGCGACGACGCGGGCCGCCCGGTGGACGCGGTGCACCCGGCTGGTCGTACCGCGGTCTTCGTGGGTGACCTGGTGGACCGCGGCCCGGACTCCCCCGGCGTGCTCCGCCTGGTGATGGGCATGGTGGCCGCCGGGCACGCGATCTGCGTGCCCGGGAACCACGAGCAGAAGCTGCTGCGGAAGCTGCGTGGCCGGGACGTGCGGCTGACCCACGGCCTGGCCGAGACGATGGCCCAGCTGGAGTCGGAGCCGGCGGAGTTCGTCGCGGAGGTCTCCGCCTTCGTCGACGGCCTGGTCAGCCACTTCGTGCTGGACGGCGGCCGGCTGGTGGTCGCGCACGCCGGCCTGAAGGAGGCCTACCAGGGCCGCGCGTCCGGCCGGGTCCGCGCGTTCGCGCTCTTCGGGGAGACCACCGGCGAGACCGACGAGTACGGCCTGCCGGTCCGCTACCCGTGGGCGCGCGACTACCGGGGTTCGGCCATGGTCGTGTACGGCCACACGCCGACCCCGGACCCGGAGTGGGTGAGCAACACCATCTGCATCGACACCGGCTGCGTCTTCGGCGGCCGGCTCACCGCGCTGCGCTACCCGGAGAAGGAACTGGTCGCCGTTCCGGCGGTCAAGGAGTGGTACGCCCCGGTCCGCCCGCTGGTCAGCACGCCGGCCCGGCCGGACACCGTGCTGGACCTGGCCGACGTCACCGGCCGCCGGCACCTGCAGCACGCGTACGGGACGCTGACCGTGCCGGCGGAGAACGCCGCCGCCGCGCTGGAGGTGATGAGCCGGTTCGCGGTCGACCCGGGCCGGCTGGTCTGGCTCCCGCCGACCATGGCGCCCTGCTCGACGTCGACGGTCGAGGGCTTCCTGGAGCACCCGGCGCAGGCGTTCGAGGACTACCGGGCGGCGGGCGTGGACCGGGTGGTCTGCGAGGAGAAGCACATGGGCTCACGGGCGGTGGTGCTGGTGGAGCGGGAGGCCACCGGTGGGCCGTTCGGCGGTGGGGTGGTGCACACCCGCACCGGCCGGCCGTTCTTCGGTGCGCCGCTGGACGAGGAACTGCTGGCCCGGGTGCGCTCGGCGGTGACCGCGGCCGGCCTCTGGGCCGAGCTGGGCACCGACGCGCTGCTGCTCGACTGCGAGCTGCTGCCCTGGTCGGCGAAGGCGGGCGGGCTGATCCGCGAGCAGTACGCCGGCGTCGGCGCGGCCGGCCGGGCCGCGCTGCCGGCGGTGCTCGCCACACTGGACGCCGCCGCGGCCCGGGGGCTGCCGGTGGACGGGCTGCGGGAGCGGATGGCCGGACGCCGGGCGGAGGTCGACGGCTACTCGGCGGCCTACCGGGCGTACGTGGCGCCGACCGACGGGCTACGCGGGGTGATCCTGGCGCCGTTCGCGGTGCTGGCGGGCGCGGGCGTCAGCTTCGCCGGCCGGGACCACGGCTGGCACCTCGACCTGGCCGACCGGCTCTGCGCGGCCGACCCGGAGTTCTTCACCCCGACCCGGCGGCAGGTGGTCGACCTGGCGGACGCCACGGCGGTGGCGGCGGCCACCGACTGGTGGCTGGCGCTGACGTCGGCCGGCGGCGAGGGCATGGTGGTCAAGCCGTACGCGGGCCTGGCCGCCCGGTCGGCGCGCGGCTCGCTGCTCCAGCCGGGGATCAAGTGCCGGGGCCGGGAGTACCTGCGGATCATCTACGGCCCCGGCTACACCGCCCCCGACCAGCTCGCCGCGCTGCGCCGCCGCTCGCTGGGCCGCAAGCGCGGCCTGGCCCTGCGCGAGCACGCCCTCGGGCTGGCCGCCCTCGACGCGTTCGCGGAGCACGCCCCGCTCTGGCGCCGCCACGAGCTGGTCTTCGCCATCCTCGCCTGCGAGTCCGAACCCGTCGACCCCCGCCTCTGACCCCACCTCCGCGCGCACTTTCACGGAAAGAGTGGCTATCGAGCGTCGAACACGCACTCTTTCTCTGAAAGTGCGCGCGGAGGACGGAGAGTGGGGGCGGTGGGGGGTGATGGCACAGCGGGGTTCGGTAGCCTGTGTGGCCGTGGACACAGGTGAGAAGAGCCGGGTCGTCGTCGAGACGGTCGCGTTGAATCCGCTCGATCCCAAGGAGCTGTTGCAGACCTTCGGGCTGATCGGCGTCTGGGTGATCCTCTTCGCCGAGACCGGCCTGCTGGTCGGCTTCTTCTTCCCGGGCGACTCGCTGCTGTTCCTGGCGGGCGTCGCGGCGTCCCCGGTGGCGGACGCGATCTTCGGCGACGGCACCCGGCTCTCCCTGATCGGGCTGCTGATCGGCGGGCCGATCTGCGCGATCGCCGGCGCCCAGCTCGGGCACTGGCTCGGCTCCCGGTACGGCCGGCGGATGTTCGACCGCCCCAACTCCCGCCTCTTCAAGAAGGAGTACGTGGAGAAGGCGGAGTACTACTTCCAGAAGTTCGGCCCGGCGAAGGCCGTGGTGCTGGCCCGGTTCATCCCGATCGTGCGGACCTTCCTCAACCCGGTGGCGGGCGTGCTCGGCATGCCGGCCCGGCAGTTCTTCCTCTGGAATGTGGTCGGCGCGATCCTCTGGGTGGACGGCATCCTGCTGATCGGCTACCTGCTCGCCGAGCAGATCTACGCCGCGATCGGCGACAAGATCGACCGGTACATCCTGCCGGTGGTCGCGCTGATCATCCTGATCTCGGTGCTGCCGATCATCATCGAGTTCCTGCGTGACCGGCGGGCCCGCAAGCGCGGCGAGGCCGTCGCGGTGGTGGCGGCGGCCAGCGCGGCCGGCGCCGTGGAGGCTGTGCGGGACACCGTCGAGCAGCACGACCAGCCGCGGCACCCGTACCAGCAGCAGCCGCCGCAGGGTGACGAGCGCTACCCGGGGCACGGCCAGGGCCGCTGACCCGCGCAGACACGAACGGCCGACCCCCGGAAGGGACCGGCCGTTCGTGCCACCGGGAGGACCCGGTGGACGGATCAGCGAGCTGGCTGGTGACGGGCAGGCGTCACCACCCGATGACGCCACCCCTGGTACGCCACCGGACGTCGCCCCGTGCGGGGACGACGCGCGGACACCGGGTCAGCGGGCCTTCTTGGTGGCCCGCTTGCGCGGCGGGGTCAGCAGGTCCGCGATCGTGGCGATCGCGGACGGCACCAGCCGGTAGTAGGCCCACACACCGCGCTTCTCCCGCTCCAGCAAGCCGGCCTCGGTGAGGATACGCAGGTGGTGGCTGACCGTCGGCTGCGAGAGGCCGAGCGGCGCCGTCAGATCGCAGACGCACGCCTCCCCCTCGGGAGCCGACTGGATCAGGCTGAGCAGCCGGAGCCGGGCAGGGTCGGCAAGGGCCTTGAGGACCCCGGCCAGCCGCTCGGCATCGGCACGTTCGATCGGCTCGCCGGCAAGCGGCGAGATCTGAGGCATGGTCATTTCAGCCAAAGCAGTTCCCACAAAATCCATCCTTCCACCAGCAGCATCGATCCGCCTGCATATCAGCAGATCCGAATCGGCATATTTTCACGCCACAAGGCCGAGGTCAGCCAACGTATAGGCCGCCAGATACGGCAGTCCGGCGGCTCGTACGGCGTCCCCGGCTCCTCGATCAACAATAACCGCCACACCCACAACCTCCGCCCCGGCCTCACGAAGCGCCTCCACGGCGGTCAACACGCTGCCGCCCGTCGTCGAGGTGTCCTCCACCGCTAGTACCCGCCGGCCGGCCACCTCAGGCCCCTCGATCCGACGTTGCAGACCGTGCGCCTTACCCGCCTTGCGGACCACAAAGGCGTCCAACGGGCGGTCGGTCTCCGCCGCGTCGTGCAGCATCGACAGCGCGATCGGATCCGCGCCGAGGGTCAGCCCACCGACCGCCTCATAGTCCCAGTCCGCGGTCAGCTCGCGCATCACCCGACCGACCAGTGGTGCCGCCTGGTGATGGAGCGTGACGCGACGCAGATCGACGTACCAGTCCGCTTCGCGGCCCGAGGAGAGCACCACCCGGCCGTGGACCACAGCCAGGTCGGAAATGAATTTACGCAGGTCGTCGCGGTGCCCCATGGCGATAGAGGGTACTGCGCGAGTCTGCGCGCCGGATGTGGGGTCCACCCGGGTCAACCTCGCGGGCGACCGATGGGTGGCGATGGACGGCTACGCTGTGCGACCGCCCCCGACAAGCCGTACCCTGCCGGCGTCCCGTCCACCGGGATCGGCCCTGGGTCGCGGGTCAGCCGTCGCTGGGCTCGACCCGCCCCCGCCGGTCGCGGTACGCCACCCGCAGCAGCCGTCGCGGCGCGTACCGCAGGCCGGCCACGGCCAGCTTGTACTTCCAGTCCGGGACGCTGATCTGCCGGCCTTTACGCAGGTCACGCAGGGCCTCGGCGACCACGTCGTCGGCCCGCAGCCACATCCAGCGGGGCGTGCCGGACATGTCGATGCCGTTGCGCTCGTGGTAGCCGGTGTCGGTGTAACCGGGGCAGAGCGCCATCACCCGTACGCCGAGCGGTCGCACCGACAGGTCGACGGACTCGCTGAAGCTGGTCACCCACGCCTTGCTGGCCGGGTACGTCGAGCCGGGCATCACCGGGCCGAAGCCGGCGACGGAAGAGACATTTATCACTGCCCCGTTTCGTCGATCCGTCATCGGGCCGAGGGCGGCGAGGGTGAGCCGCATGACCGCGTGCACGTTGAGCCGCAGCAACCGGGTCTCGTCGGCGACAGTGGAGCGCAGGAAGGGCCGGTTGAGGCTGAGCCCGGCGTTGTTGACCAACAGCTCGACCGGGGCGGCGCCGTCGGTCAACCGTCGTTCCACGGCCGCGCATCCGTCGTCCGTGGACAGGTCGGCGGGCAGCGTCTCCACCCGGTGACCATGCCGGGCGGTCAGCTCGGCGGCCACCTCGGCGAGCCGGGTGGCGTTCCGGGCCACCAGCACCAGCTGCCACCCCTCGGCGGCGAGCCGGCGGGCGAACGCCGCGCCGATGCCGGTGGTGGCGCCGGTGACCAGTGCCCGTCGCTCGGTGGCCGGGGAATCGGACCTCACGGGCGCTCCTCAGCGGGACGGCGGCGGAGCCTGCGGGGGCGGATACGGGCCGTACGGGACCGGAGCCGGGGGCGGGGGCGGCGTGGGCCGGGCCCGGCCGAACCAGCCGTTCGCCGCGGGCAGCGCCAGCAGCACGGCCACCACAAGGTAGCCGAGGGCCTGGCCCACCGAAAGGGCCGCGTTCACCGGGATCCACCACGACGGGTAGGCGTCGCCGAGCAGGCCGAGCAGCTCGGCGGTGGTCTGCCCGGTCCGCAGTGGGCCGGCCCGCTGGCCGACCAACGCGGCCAGGCCGCCGCAGCCGCAGAGCAGCCCCAGCCCGGCGACCACCCAGGTCGCCACCCGGGCGCCCCGGCGCCCGGCAAGCAGCCCGGCGGCGAGACCGAGCAGCAGCAGGCCCACCAGGACGGTGACCACCGCCGAGAGGATCGTGGTGACCCGGAGCAGGGCGACCACGGCGTCCACATCGTCCGGGCCCGCGGTCGTACCGGCGGCGGCGGACCGGAGCCGGTCCACCGTGCCGCCGAGGGCGAGCAGCGCCGCGACGGCGTAGGCCCCGGCGGCGAGGGCCATCAGCCCCAGCACCGCCGCGGCCGACGTGACGGCGGCGGGCCGACGCGCTGGTGCCTGATCCGGGTACGACACGACGATTCCCTCCGGTAGGCGTCGGCTTGCAACCTACTCGGAGGGAATCGTCGGCGTCGCTCGTACTCGCCCGTCAGCTGCCCGGCGGGCGGGTCGGGTCGGACGACGGACCGCCCTCACCCTGTGCTGGGCCACCCGGCTGCGGCGGGCCGGCCGGCGGCGCGGGGGGCGCATCCGACGATGGCGCCGAGGGCGGCGGGGAGGACGGGGCCGACGGCGGCTGCCACGGCGAGGCGGCCGGCGGCTGGTCCGGCGTGGCCGGGTAACCGGGGGTCGCCGGGTAGCTCGGGGTGGCCGGGTAGCTGGGCGCGGCCGGGTAGCCCGGCTGGCCCGGGGCCGACGGGTAGCCCGGCTGGCCCGGGGCCGACGGGTAGCCCCGCTGGCCCGGGGCCGACGGGTAGCCCGGGGCGGGCGGGTAACCGGTTTGCGGGTAGCCCGGGGTGGCCGGGTAGCTCGGCTGGCCGGGGTAGGCGGCGCCGGGGACCGGCGGTTCCCAGGCCTGCTGCGGCTTGCGGAAGAACTCGTTCGCCCTGGGCAGCGCCAGCAGGATCAGCGCCGCCAGCAGGGCGAGCAGGGCGACCACGGAGAGCAGCGTGGTGACCGGGCCGTACCAGGACGGCAGGGCCTCCGCCAGCCGGCGCTGCACCTCCTCGGCGCTCGGGACGTCACCGCTGGTCGTCCCGCCGGTGCCGGCGAACCCACCGGCGGCGTTGCTGACCGTGCCGAGGCCGCAGCAGCAGAACATCAGGCCGCCGAGCACCCAGGTGGCGATCCGGGTGCCGTTCACGCCCCTGTTGTTGAACAGGCCGAGCGCGGCGAGCACGATCGCCACCAGCAGCCCCACGATGGCGCCACCCAGGCTGGCCGCGATGGCGAAGTCCGCCACGCCCTGGACCCCGTTCGCGGCGGTGCCACGGTATGCCTCGTCCAGCACCTCACGGATGGTGCCGATGGTGGAGAGGGCGATGATCAGGTTGATCACCTGGATGAGCGCGAACAGAATCAGCAGATAGCTGGAAATCGTCACGACGGCTGGCCGGACGCGGGCCGGTGTGTGCTGGGAATCGACCACGATTCTGCTTCCTACTCGTTGCTCATAGCTGAGCAGTTCGGATGGTTCGCTCTCCGCCCTGCGGTGGCTGGGCTGGAGTCCTGGACCGGCAGTCTGGTCCGGTGGCGATCGGTCCGGTCCTGCAGGATCTGCTTCACCTTGTGGTGTGGGGTGTGCAGGGCGATGTCGGGGTCGCCGGCTCGGTGCAGGATGTTGATCGCGGCGTTCACGTCGGCCTGCCACACCACCCCGCACCCGGTGCAGTGAAACCGGTCCCCGCTGCGTCGGCCGAACCGGCCGCAGCGGTGACAGGTTTGTGAGGTGTAGGCGGCGTTGACGGGAACGAGCGCAGAACCTCTACGCTCCGACACGCTTTTCAGGGCCTCGGCGGTGACCCCCTTGGTC
The DNA here is from genome assembly GCF_040656135.1 of Micromonospora sp. NPDC050200. Classification (NCBI taxonomy): domain Bacteria; kingdom Bacillati; phylum Actinomycetota; class Actinomycetes; order Micromonosporales; family Micromonosporaceae; genus Micromonospora; species Micromonospora sp. NPDC050200. The sequence goes on along the minus strand of NZ_JBFALG010000032.1, from coordinate 27,116 downwards.
CACGCGGCGAGACGCCGGTTGACGTTCTTAGGAAGCTTTTTGCGGCTGGTGAAGCGTTTGGTGAGATCCTCGGCGATCACGGTGGCGGCCTCGTCCACGACCTCGTGCACCGCGGTGAAGATCTCCGTCCGCACCCGCGCCCGATGCTGGGCCGCCTGCCGGTCCCGCTTCACCGTGCCGAGATTGTTGACCTTGATCCGGTGCGCTTTCGCCTGGTCACCACGCAGGGCGGCGGTGTTCGCGATCGAGCGCAGCTTCGCCCGCCGCCGGTTACGTTCCTTCAACCGATCCGACTCCGCGGTCAGCAGCACGCCGAGCCCTACACCGTGGGGCTGGCCGTCGGAGTCGGTCAGGGCTTCGGTGTAGCCCTTGTCCACACCGACTGTCCGGTCACCGCACGGCCGCTGTGACGACCGCATCTGCGCCGCGTCGATCTGGTAGTGCACCTCGACCCGGCCGCCGCGCAGGATCAGCCGCAAGGTACCCGTCGGCGCGACCGTCGTGGACAGCGGGATCCTGACCATCTTGCGGGGCTCGAGACCGGGAATCGCCAGCCACAACCGGCCCCGCCCATCGACGGCGGTGTTGTACTTGTCGGCGCGCACCACGATCTGATCGTGCGTGCGGTTGCGTCCCCGCTTCCAGTGCTTGCGCATCTGCCGGGCCAGGAACGGGTCACTGGCCCACTGGTCGGCCTTCAGCGCGGTGAACATCCGCTTACGCTCCGCCGGATCGTTGGTGCGTCGGCTGATCGCCCGCCGGACGTCGACCTTGGCCGCCTCCATGTTCGCTCCGATGTCGGCCATGCCGTCGCGGACGGTTTCCTTCCACGCATTCGCCAGCACACCAAACAACGCGTGCGTGCCGTCGGCCAGCCACCGGTCCCGCACCTGCCGGTCTGTCAACCCCGACCCGACTCCGAGGATCGAGCCGTAACGCTGCCACACCTCGCTACGCACCCGGCCCAACCGACGGGCCTGCTCCACCAGGGCGGCGTACTTGCCCGGATTCAGCCGGGCCGAGTAGGCGATCCGGGTGACCTTCACCGGCCGCCCTCCACGGTCAAGTCCGCCCCTTCGAGTTCCTTCTCGTAGCGGCGCAGACCGTACAGCCGACCGGAGAAGGCGTGCACGACGGCCAGGAGGTCCTCCACCAGTTCCTGCCGTGGGGACAGGGACTCCTGGTTGGCGACGACGATCTCGCAGCCGTTGCGGGCCGCCACGTGCTCCAGGAAGTCGAACCCGAACCGGGCCAACCGGTCCTTGTGCGCCACCACCAGCGTGGCGACCTCACCCCGGTCGACGGCGTCCATCAACGCCAGGAATTCCTTGCGGCGAAGGTTCATCCCGCCGCCGACCTCGCTGATCCACTCGTCCACGGCCAAACCACGAGCGAGGCAGAACTGTTGCATCGCCGCCACCTGCGAGGCCAAGTCCGACTTCTGGCCCGGCGACGAGACCCGGCAATACACCACAACCTTCCGCCGTCCGGCGTCGAAGCCCGGCAGAAGCACCCCGCGCACATCCGAATCGTCGAAATACCGCTGCCCGGACGGCAGACGACGGGCCGTGATCCGGCCCTCCGCCTCCCACCGGCGCACCGTGCTCACCGAGCGGCCCACCCGCTTGGCAAACTCGCCGATCCGATAGACACTCCCCACGACAGTCAATTATGGACAGCTCTAGAAAGGAAAGCAACCACTAGTCGCTGCTCCTTCCCCTAGAACGCGCCCACACCGTATCCACTCCGGCCCAACCTCGCGCGCACCCACGCAGCCCGCGAAGGCCGTCGGCGTGGTCCGCCGGCACCGCCGCGGTGCCCGGCGGCCACCACCGCCGGCAGGACGACGGCGCTAATAGCCGCGCCACTCCGCGCGGGCGTACTCCAGCACCCTGGGCTGGAGCAACGTGGAGGCGGGGACGTCGAGACGGGCCCGGTCGGCGGGGAAGGCGGTCGCCGCCCGCAGCACCGACGGGTCGAGGAAGCGCAGCTGCGGCGCGTCCGCCGGCAGTTCCAGCGGTGGCGGGGTGCCCCCGACGGCGGCGAGCAGGAAACCCCAGTCGCCGAAGGAGGGCACGTCCACGTGGTACGGCGCGGTGGCGAAGCCGGCCTCGCGCACCGACGCCTCGATCGACCAGTACGACCGGGGCGCGAAGTACGGCGACCCGGACTGCACCACCAGCCGTCCGCCCTCGGCGAGCGCCGACCGGATCAGCGCGTAGAACTCGACGGTGTAGAGCTTCGCGGTGGCGGTCTCGTCCGGGTCGGGCAGGTCGGCCACCACCACGTCGAACCGGTCCGTGGCGGTACGCAGCCAGCCGAACGCGTCGACGTTGACCACCCGGACCCGGGGGTCGGCGAACGCGTCGCCGTTGAGCCGGCGCAGCTGCGGTTCGGTGCGGGCCAGCGCCACCACCGCCGGGTCGAGGTCGACCACGGTCACCCGGCGTACGTCGGGGTAGCGCAGGATCTCCCGGACGGCGAGGCCGTCGCCGGCGCCGAGCACCAGCACCTCGCCGCGCGGCCCGCGCATGGCCGGATGCACCAGCGCCTCGTGGTAGCGGTACTCGTCGACCGAGCTGAACTGCAGGTCGCCGTTGAGGTAGAGGCGCAGGTCGGTGTCGGCGTGCCCGACCTCCCGCACCGACCGGGTGAGCACGATCTCCTGGTAGCGGCTGCGCTCGGCGTGCACCACCGGGTCCCGGTAGAGCTGCTGCCGGGCGGTCAGCTCGAAGTCGGCGGCGGTGATCCAGGCGTAGGACAGGCAGAGGGCGACCACGACGGAGCCGGCGGCGAGCACGACCCGCGCCCGGCGGCTCAGCTCCGCCCGGAACACCGTGCAGACCAGCGCGACGCCGGCCACCGCGTTCACCGCGCCGACCACCAGCGCGCCCTTGAGCTGGCCGAAGAACGGCATGAGCAGGAACGGGAAGGCCAGCCCGCCGAGCAGCGCCCCGACGTAGTCGGCGGCGAAGAGGTCGGCGACCGCGCTGCCGGCGGACTGCTCCCGGATGCGTTGCAGCATGACCATCAGCAGCGGGATCTCCGCGCCGATCAGCAGGCCGAGCACGAACGCGGTGCCGACCAGCGCCGGGCCATAGAGGTCCAGCCAGGCGAAGGCGGCGTAGAGGCCGAGCACGGAGAGCCCGCCGAGCAGGGCGAGGGTCAGCTCGACCACGGCGAACGCGGCGGCGGCCCGGGACTGCAACGGCTTCGCGGCGAGCGCGCCGACGCCCATCGCGAAGACCATCACGCCGAGCACGATCGACGCCTGCCCGACCGTGTCGCCGATCAGGTAGCTGCCGAGCGCGACCAGGGCCAGCTCGTAGACCAGGCCGCAGGCCGCGCAGACGAAGACCGCGACCAGGACCGCCGCCCGGGCCGCCCGCCAGCGCGGCCGTGCCGGCGCGTCGGTGGTCACGCGTTCTCCGGGGTACGCGACGCCGCCGGCGACCCGGTCACGACCGGCCGCCGCTGCCGGCGCCGCTGCACCAGCCCGACGGTCACCAGCAGCGCGGTGACCAGCAGCAGGCCGGCGGCGGCGAGCAGGTAGCCCCAACGGTCCCGCCACAGGTCGCTGCCGGCGGCCGGCAGCGGGGACGGGCTCGCCGTGGCGGCGGTGGGGGTGGGCGCCGGCCCGGCCAGCTCCGCCTCGACGGCCAGCAGCGGCAGCATGACGGCCGCGCGGATGACCGCCCAGCCCGGATCGTCGACGAAGGCGTCGTCGGTCAGCCCGAACCGGTCCAGACCGCTCTCGATCGAGGACAGTTCGACGCGGGAGAGGTCGTCGGAACCGGTCACCCGGACGTACGCGTAGTCCTCGCTCTCGCTGCTTTCCGAGGTGTAGGTGACGTCGGCGACCACCTGGACCCAGCGCGGGCAGGCCGGGTTGTCCTCGACCGACACCCCGTCGCCGAGGTTGGACCCGACGCTGACCGCGTCGAGGCCGTCCGCCAGCCGCCAGCCGTAGCAGATGCCCTGGCTGGCGGCGGCGCGCTGGAGGATCGGCACCGTGTCGGTCCGCTCCTGCGCCGCCGGCGCCGGCACGTCCGTGCTCTCCGTACCGCCACGCAGCCCGGCCGCCACGCAGCCCACGACGACCGCGCCGATGCTGAGCCAGATGACCCACCCGGCCTTCGAGGACGTGGTCTTCGCGTCCTTGCCCGCCGGGCGCTTCGCCGGGGTCATCAGCTGATGGCGGCGGCGATGATCGCGCCGGTGGCGAGGTGGACGACGGCCGACACCCAGACCGCGGGCTGCGGCTCCGGGTCGACCAGCAGTTCGCCGAGCCGGCCCGGGGTCACCGCGTCGAGCAGCAGGAACGCCCCCGCCATGATGAGCAGCCCGAGGATCCCGTACGCGGCGGACCCGACCAGCCCGAGCACGACGTCGTCGTCGCTGGCGGCGATCGCGGCGACCACGATGACGCCGACCCCGGCGAGGTTCGAGGCGAGCAGCAGCGCGGCGTTGCGGTTGCGCCGCGTCCAGATCAGCTCGTCGAGCCGGCCGGGCGTGGCCATGTCGACCAGCACGTAGCCGATGGCCATCAGGACGACACCGACCACGCCGTAGGCGAGCGTGACCAGCAGATCGGTGACCAGGGTCTGCACAGGGGACTCCAGGGTGAGGGGTGGAAGGGTCGGGCTACTTGCCGGCGCCGGGGCCGCCGCCGCGTACGGTGCTGCCGCGACCCCAGCCCCAGTGGTTGCCCACCGTGGAGTGGTAGCGGGGGTAGGCGGTGCCCAGCCGCTCCAGCAGGATCACCGAACCGGTGGCGATCGGCAGGATGACCCCCGAGTCGTCGTCGTAGCGCAGGTAGACGCCGCTGCCGTCGACGTACTGGTCGGCCGGCTGCCAGGCGCCGGTCACGTCCTTCGCCACCTGACTGGGCGCCTTGTTCGAGGTGTAGGCGATCGCCTCCCGCCCGATGTCCCGGCTGACCGCCCGGGTGTACCGGTCCTGCACGTAACCGCGCGGCGAGAAGTTGCCGTAGAAGATCGCGAAGGCGGCGACCAGGGCGCCGACGACGGCGAACCCCACCCCCACCACGAACCAGCGCCGGTACGTCATCGCAGTGCCACCACCGTCTCGGTCAGGACCAGCTCGTTGGTCTGGGGGTACGCGTGCCAGGTGCGCCAGCCGACCGATCCGCCTCGCGGGTCCGGGCGGACGGCGAGCGCGGTGACCGCGTCCGGGCCGCCGGGGAAGACCCCGACCAGCGCGTACGGGTCGTCGGCCAGTTCGGCGCGGAGCGCGGCGACGCGGACGCGCAGCTCACCGGCGGACGGCCGGAGCACCGTGGCGGTGAACCGGTAGCCGTTCGGTTCGTCGTGCAGCGTGCTCGGCAGGTGCGGCGGCCGGCCCGGCAGGCAGGCCACCGTCTCCGTGAGCCCGCCGAGGACGACCTGGTGCGAGGCGCCGAGCAGGCGCAGCCGCAGCCGGGCTCCGCCGGGCAGCTCGACCTCGCGTACGGCCAGGGCCGGCAGTTCGGGGCCACCGAGGGCGAGGCCGAGGTCGGCGGCGCTGGTGTCCACATAGGGGGTGTCGATGCTGACCAGCACGCTCAGCCCACCTTGTCCGGTCCGGCCTGCGGGTAGACCATCACCTCGGAGCGGTGCAGCGGCTCGCCCACGGCCACCTCCCAGCCGGCGTCCCCGTACGCCTCGAAGGCGAGCCGGGCCCCGCCCTGCGCCCGGTAGTCGTGGTAGCGGACGGTGCCGGTCGGGTCGAGGCCGGTGGTGCCGGTGGCCGAATAGCGGGCCTGCCCGGACTCCTCCCACGAGTAGCGGCGGCCGGCGAAGTCGAGGGTGGGGGCGCCCGGCGTGACGGTGACGCCCGGTTCGGCGTTCCAGAGCACCAGCTCCAGGTCCGGGTCCTCCTCGACGGAGAGCCACCGCTTGGCCCCACCGGCGTCGTCCAGCAGGTGCTCGGCCCAGCTCCAGGCGCCCTCGACCAGGTGCACCGAGCCGCGGACCGCGTACGACACCTGCCGGATCTCCACGATGTCACCGGGCTTGAGCTTGCGCGGGTCGCCCCGGAGCGCGTCCGCGTCGGTGTCCCGGAACGGATCACCCGGTGCCGGCGGCACGGTCCTCCTCCGCTGCCGCGCGAGGGCGACCACGGCGATCACCACCCCGGCGACCCCGACCAGACACCCCACCGCCGTCACCAGGTACGCCACCGAACCGTCCACCGCGACCGCCTCCCCACGTGTCGGCGGAGACGGTAACAACCCCGCGCACCTGGAGAGACACGTCCGCACCTGAGTGATCGGCCACTCACTCACCGTCCCGCACGGGCGGACCGGCGAGGCGCGGGCGGACCGGCGAGGTCAGCTCGTCGGCGGCGTCTCCCGGCTGTCCGGTGCGGGCGGCGGCGGAGCGGGGGCCAGTTGCGGCGGCGCCCCGTGCGCGCGCGGGTCGGGGCAGACCATGTAGCCGGGCGGCAGCAGGAAGGCGGTCGGGGCGGGCGGGCCGAGCGGTGGCCGGCGGGCGTCCTCGGCGGCGCGGGGCACGAACCAGCGGTGTACGGCCGGCAGCGCCAGCAGCACCACCGCGGTGACGGTCAGGCCGAGGACCAGCAGCGCGCCCAGGCTGCCGACGCCGAAGAGGACGTCCCCCGTCTGATCGGGCGTGTCGTAGAGCTCCCGCATGAACCTCGACTCCTCCGGCGCGAACTCGCCCGGGACGTCGGAGTCCCACTCCTCGTCCGGGCCCCCGAAGGCGAAGAGGAAGGGAATGAACAGGGTCGCGAGACCGCACTGTGCGCAGACGACCAGCAGTTGCAGGCCGCCGGCCACGAAGACCAGGATCCGGGCGATGTTGCTGCCCCGGCGTACGCCGCGTGCGGTCACGGCGAGCCCGACGGCGAGCAGCAGCGCGGGCACACCGAGCACGCAGGACATGACGACGTTGGAGGACCGTTCGCCGGAGACCTCGTCCGGATCGGCGTCGGGCACCAGCCGCGCCGCGCGGTCGATCTCGCCGTTCCACTCGACCGCCTGCCAGAGCACCAGTCCGACCAGGGCGAGCAGCACGACGGCGGCGGCGATCTGCATCCAGAAGGCGACGGTGACGGCGGTGGGTCGGGGTGGGCGGGCCGGCGCGGCGGCGTCCTGCGTCATGCCCGGGAAGCTACGGGGTGCCGGTCGGTCACCGCAGCCCCGGTCCGGTCGGACTTCCCGCTACGTTCCGGCGAGCCGTTCGGTGGCGTACCCGCCCAGCGTGGCGTTGTCCATGAGGCAGCCGGTGAAGGTGGTGAACTCGCCCCGGTCGTCGCGCAGCGACGCCCAGGCGTCCCGGGCCGCCGCCGGGTCGACCCGCTCCAGCAGCGTCGCCGCGTACGCCTTCCCGGCCGGGGAGCCGTGCCGGAGCAGCCAGTCGACCTTCTCGCGCGCCTCGTCCGGGTGCGCGTCGAGCGCCCCCTCGACCCGCCGGTACGCCTCCGTCACCGGCAGCAGCGTGCCCGCGATCCCCACTCCGCCGAAGGCGACGGTGTCCGCCCCGGCGAGCTCCTGGACGGCCGCGTCCAGCTCCCGGTCCCTGCTCTTCCCGATCCCGAACATGCCCCCATCCTTTCCCCTCCCCGCCAGCCCGCACCCTGTCGATCAAGAGGTTTGCGTCGACGAACGGAAGATTTCTCGATCACCGGATCGGGGCCGGCCCGCCGGGGAGCGGGCCCGACCGGGGCGGGCCCGCTCCCCGGCGGCCGGGGTGGGTGGGTCAGGCCGGAGTGACCGTCAGGGCGTCCCTGGTGTCGGCAAGGTCGACCTTGACGGTGTCGCCGTCGCGGATCGTGCCCGACAGCAGGGCCCGGGCCAGTTGGTCGCCGATGGCGGACTGGACCAGGCGACGCAGCGGACGGGCGCCGTAGATCGGGTCGTAGCCGTGGTCGGCGAGCCAGGTGCGGGCCGCCTCGGTGATCTCCAGTGCCAACCGACGGTCGGCGAGACGGCGTCGCATCCGGTCGAGCTGGATGTCGACGATGGCGTGCAGGTCGTCGCCGCGCAGCGAGGCGAAGACCACGATGTCGTCGAGGCGGTTGAGGAACTCCGGCTTGAAGTGCGACCGGACCACCGCGAGGACGCCCTCGCGGCGCTGCTCCTCGGCCAGCGTCAGGTCGCTGATCACCGACGACCCGAGGTTGGAGGTGAGGATCAGGATCGCGTTGCGGAAGTCCACCGTGCGGCCCTGGCCGTCGGTGAGCCGGCCGTCGTCGAGCACCTGGAGCAGGATGTCGAAGACGTCCGGGTGGGCCTTCTCGACCTCGTCCAGCAGGATCACCGAGTACGGCCGGCGGCGCACCGCCTCGGTGAGCTGGCCGCCCTCCTCGTAGCCGACGTACCCGGGCGGGGCGCCGACCAGGCGGGCGACGGAGTGCTTCTCGCCGTACTCGCTCATGTCGATGCGCACCATGGCCCGCTCGTCGTCGAAGAGGAACTCGGCGAGCGCTTTGGCCAGCTCGGTCTTGCCGACGCCGGTCGGGCCGAGGAAGAGGAAGCTGCCGGTCGGACGGTCCGGGTCGGCGACGCCGGCCCGGGCGCGGCGGACCGCGTCGGAGACCGAGGTGACCGCCTCGGCCTGGCCGACCACCCGGGAGCCCAGCGTCTCCTCCATCCGGAGCAGCTTGGCGGTCTCGCCTTCCAGCAGCCGGCCGGCGGGGATGCCGGTCCAGGAGGCGACCACGGCGGCGATGTCGTCCGCGCCGACCTCCTCCTTGAGCATCGCGCCGTCGGCCTGGAGCCGGGCCAGTTCCTCCTCGGCCTGCTTCAGTTCGGCCTTGAGGGCGGGGATCCGGCCGTAGCGCAGCTCGGCGGCGCGTTCCAGCTCTCCGTCGCGCTCGGCCCGCTCGGCCTCGCCGCCGAGCCGCTCCAGCTCCTCCTTGGCGGTGGAGAGCTTGGTGATGTGGCTCTTCTCCAGCTGCCAGCGCTCTGAGAGAGCGGTGAGCTGCTCGCGCTTGTCGGCCAACTCCTTGCGCAGCCGCTCCAGCCGCTCGGCGGAGGCGACATCGGGCTCCTTGGCCAGCGCCATCTCCTCGATCTCCAGCCGGCGTACGGCCCGCTCGATCTCGTCCACCTCGACCGGACGGGAGTCGATCTCCATCCGGAGCCGGGAGGCGGACTCGTCGACCAGGTCGATCGCCTTGTCCGGCAGGAACCGGTCGGTGATGTAGCGGTCGGACAGGGCGGCGGCGGCGACCAGCGCGGCGTCGGTGATCCGTACGCCGTGGTGCACCTCGTAGCGCTCCTTGAGGCCACGCAGGATGCCGATGGTGTCCTCGATGGTCGGCTCGCCGACCAGCACCGGCTGGAAGCGGCGCTCCAGCGCCGGGTCCTTCTCGATGTGCTCGCGGTATTCGTCCAGGGTGGTCGCTCCGACCATCCGCAGCTCGCCGCGGGCCAGCATCGGCTTGAGCATGTTGCCGGCGTCCATCGAGCCCTCACCCTTGCCCGCGCCGACGACGGTGTGCAGCTCGTCGAGGAAGGTGATGACCTGACCGTTCGAGTTCTTGATCTCTTCGAGGACGGACTTCAGCCGCTCCTCGAACTGGCCCCGGTACTGCGCGCCGGCGACCATCGCGCCGAGGTCGAGCGAGACCAGTTTCTTGTCCCGCAGCGACTCGGGCACGTCACCGGCGACGATCCGCTGGGCCAGGCCCTCGACGATCGCCGTCTTGCCGACGCCCGGCTCGCCGATCAGCACCGGGTTGTTCTTGGTCCGCCGGGACAGCACCTGGATCACCCGGCGGATCTCCGAGTCCCGTCCGATCACCGGGTCGATCTTGCCGTCCCGGGCGCTGGCGGTCAGGTCGACGCCGTACTTGGCCAGGGCCCGGTAGGTCTGCTCGGGGTCGGCGGTGGTGACCCGACGGTCGCCGCCCCGGACGGTCGGGAAGGCGGCCACCAGGTTCTCCTCGGTGGCCCCGACGGTCTTCAGCGCGCCGGAGACCGCGCCACCCACCCGGGCCAGGCCGGCGAGCAGGTGCTCAGTCGAGGTGTACTCGTCGCCGAGCGGCCGGGCGATCTGCTCGGCGGCGGCGATGGCGTTGACGAACTCGCGGGCCAGGGTGGGCTCGGCGATGCTGGAGCCGCGGGCGGCGGGCAGGGCGTCGATCGCGCGCTGGGCGACCCGGCCCAGCTCGGCGGGGTCGGCCCCGACGGCGCGCAGCAGGCCGGCGGCGGTGGAGCCGTCGGTGTCCAGCAGGGCCAGCAACAGGTGCCAGGGCTCCACGGTGGCGTGACCGCGCTGGTTCGCCAGCGCGACGGCACCGGTGATGGTCTCGCGGCTCTTGGTGGTGAGGCGTTCGGTGTTCATGGGCCCTCCGGATCGGCGTGTCCACTGGGAAGGACACAACCAGAGTTGAGCGTATTCCGCTCAAGTCTATCGCTGTGACACCAGTCACTCACCGAGCCGCTGGGCGCGGCGAAACTACCCAAGAGAAATACATAAACTATGCATGGAGAGCACGTCTTATATAGTTCAAGACAGGGGTGGCGTGATGCGGAGCTTCGCCGACCTGGACCGGCTCATCGGCCAGGTTCCCGGGCCGGTGGTCACCGCTCTCGGCACGGTGGACGTGGGTCGTGGCTCCGAGGCGCTCTACCGTGATCAGCTTCCCGGGCTGCTCAGCCAGCTCGCCGATCGGGCCCGGGTCGCCAGCATCACGGCATCCTCCGCCATCGAGGGCATCGTCGTCCCCGACAACGCACGGGCGGACCGGATCCTCGCCGGCAAGGTCACCCAGCTACGGACACGGAGCGAGCAGGAACTCGCCGGTTACCGGGACGCCCAGGACTACCTCTTCCAAGGATCGTGGCGGCCGCTCAACAGCGGACTTCTCCTGCACCTGCACAAGATGCTTTTCGCGCACACGGCCGCCGAGGGCGGTCGGTTCAAGGCAGAGGACAACCTGGTGGTCGACCGGGCGACCTCTGGAGAGATGACCGTCCGCTTCCGGCCCGTCCGAGCCTCCGACACGCCGTTCCACGTGTCAGAACTGATCGACCGCTACCTGGCAGAGATGTCGGCTCAACGGCACCATCCGGTGCTCCTGGTCGGGCTCTTCGCACTCGACCTGCTGGTCATCCACCCGTTCGAAGACGGCAACGGGCGGGTGACCCGTGCCGTCACCAACGCTCTACTAATGGATGCCGGCTATACCGTCTCCCGCTACGTCAGCCTGGAGCAGCAGATCGCCGAGACGGCGGACGCCTACTACCAGGCCCTGCTGGACTCCACCCACGGATGGCACGACCACCGGGCCGACCCTTGGCCCTGGCTGACCTACTTCGTCAACATCCTGGCCACGGCCTACCGGACGTTCGCGCAACGGGCCGCCTCTGACCGTGCCGACGGCTCGAAGCAGGACCGGGTACGTGACTACGTGCTGAACCATGCTCCTGTCGTCTTCCGGATGGCCGACGTCCGCACCGCGCTGCCCGGCGTCAGCGACCCGACGATCCGCGTGGTCCTCGACCGACTCCGCCGCGAGGGCGCGATCTTCCCCGAGGGTCTGGGACGATCGGCGACGTGGCGCCGCGGGAGCCGCTGACCCTTTTCAGGCGCGATCAGGCCGCAGCACTCCTGAGCAGCTCGCTCGTGTTGTCGCCAGACGCCGGGGTGCTTGGTCAGCGGGGCAGCCGGGCCGTACAGGGAGTCTCGTGGTCGGCACGCAGGACGCAGCGGCGGCCGTTGTCGAGGCGCTGGTCGCAGAACACCCGGTGGCGTACCCCCTGCTTGTCCTCGGTGGAGACGGTGGTCTCGCCGGGATCGACGTGGGCGAGGAAGGCCAGCGAGCGGGCGGCGGTCCGGGCGAGGATCTTGGCTCGGGCGAGGTCGGCGGCGGTGACCGGCAGGTGGATGACGTACCGGCTGGTCACGGGTACCGGGCCGAGTCGCGCGTGGTGGGAACCTGACGGGACTGCCACTCGCGGAGGGCGTCCTTGATCCTGGCGGTCTCCTCCCGGCTGCGGACCACCTCGGCGTGCGCGGCGGCAAGGTCGCCGGCGACCCGATCGAGGAACGCGGCGACCTCGCCCGGGTCCAGGCCGCGACGGCAGGTGGCGAAGGTCCGGCTGCGCACCTGCCACGGCCGCAGCGGGAGGTAAGACGTCGAGCGGTACGCGCCGGCCGGCGGCTGGCGGTGCGGGCCGGACCGGATCGGCGGGCCGGCGTTGCGTCGCCTCAGGAGCGGCCGCAGGAAATTACGCACGGTGAACATGCCCTTTCGACGACTGTCGGGCTACTGGGCTGGGCAAGGTCGGGACGGACCACGGGGGATGCCCGCCCCGACCAGATGAGCGCCCCAAGTGCCATCCGGAGGCGTTCGCAAGGAACCCACAATCGCCACCGGTTGTAGGTCAATGACCGACTAACGATTGCTTGAGGTTGGAGGTCGCTACGTGATCGAATGGGCGTGCCATCCGGGGAGTGTGTATGCCCAAGCAGCAGTACCAGGTGCTCGCAGACGAGCTGAAAAGCAAGATCGACTCAGGAGAGTGGCCGCCCGGCACCAAGCTGCCGAGCCGTTCGCAACTGTGCAAGGAATACGGCGTGTCGGACACCGTGGTCGGCAAGGCGATGATGATCCTGCGCGCGACCGGCCTCACCGAGACCCTGGAAGGGGTCGGAGTGTTCGTCGCCGAGCCGAAGTAGCAGGGACAGGCCCGGCTCTCGTCCCTGCCACCCCGCCGCTGTCAATGGCGTGATGACGTAAGCGATTCAGCTCCAAAGGACGCCGCCACCACCGGCGCTGGTCGACCGAGCGCCGGCAGCACGAGCCGCAAGCGCCGGCAGCACGAGCCGCACACCAGGACAAGGACCGGCGCGGAGCGCGGCGGTCACTCTCCGACCAGGACCACCCTGATCCACCGGCGGGTACCGACCGGGCCGACGGCGAGGACGGTCTCGTCCGGAGCGCGGGCCACCAGCGTGCCGTCGCCGAGGAGGCTGAGGTAGTGGTTCGGCCCGAGCGGCCAGGCGACCGGCGTGTATCGCCCGTCGATGACCACGCCGACCCCGGACGGGCCGGTGACCGCGACCCGCCCGGCCCCCACCGGGGCCACCGACAGGATCCGCGACGGACAGGACTCCGCGGGCACCGGCAGCCAGCGCCCCAGGTAGCGCCAGAGCGCCGGGAAATCCATCCGGTCCGGCCGCTCTCCCACCAGCCACACGTCGCCGTCCGGCGCGACCCGCACCCGGAGGGTGGACACCGCGCCGTCGGGCGCCGGCACCGGGGTCGGCTGCCAGCTCCGGCCCCGGTCCGTCGAGACCGCCGCGTACGGCCGGTCGTCCGCCATGCCTGCCGCCACCAGCAGGTCGTCGGAGGAGGCGACGGTGTCCAGGCCCGGCACCGGCGGCTGGGCGGCGAGCGGGCGCGACCGCCGGCCGTCCCACTCGCCCACCCGGCCGGTGGCCTCGATCACCTGGAACCGCCCCTGCGCGGCCCGCCACTCCGCCGGCACTTCGGCGGTACGCACGAAGCTCGCGCCGCCGTTCGTGGAGGCGTACCAGCCGTGCGGCTCGGCCCCGAGCACCACCAGCCCGGGCGCGGTGTAGAGCTGCTGGTTGTCGGCCACCGGGCGCGGGTGGCGCACCTGCAGCCAGGAGCGGCCCCCGTCGAGGGTGGAGAAGAGCAGCGCCGGGCAGCTCCGGTCCGGCGGGCGGCCGTCGCAGCCGGCGAAGAGCGCCCAGCCGTGGGCGGCGTCGGAGAACTCCAGGTACGGATCGTCGTACCGCTGGGCGACGGCGACCCGGACGGCGCGTACCTCGTCGAAGCCGGCGGACGGCGGCGGTGCCGGCACGGTCGCGGGCGGCGGAGACGGCGCGGCGGTCCGGGCCGGCGGATCGCGGCGGACGTCGCCGATCGCCGAGCAGGACGCGAGCACCGGGACGAGCAGCAGGGCGAAGACCGGGCGGAGGATTCGACCGATCATGCGCGTCTCCTCGGCAGGGTAGCCTTGCCCGGGTGCGAGTACGTGTCGAACAGACTGCCCTACCGGGGATCGGCGTACGTCACGATCTGGTGACGGAATCCGGTCGCCGGCTCGGCGTGGTGTCCCACCGCAACGGCCGTCGGGACCTCGTCCTGTACGACCCGGACGATCCCGACTCCTGCCAGGCCGACATCCCGCTCACCGACGACGAGGCGGAGGCGCTCGCCGACATCCTCGGCGCGTCGCTGATGCTCGGCCAGCTCTCCGGGCTGCGCGAGCAGGCGGCCGGGCTGCTCACCGAGCAGATCGCCATCTCGGCGGGGTCGAAGTACGTCAACAGGCAACTCGGCGACACCAGGGCACGCACCCGCACCGGCGCCTCGATCGTGGCGGTGCTCCGTCAGGGCGAGGTGAACGTCTCGCCCGATCCCACCTTCCGCTTCGCGGCCGGTGACGTGGTGGTCGTGGTCGGTACCCGCCAGGGTCTCGACGGGGTGACCGCCATCCTCGCCGACAGTGACCCGGACGGCTGAGGCGGATGCACGAAACCACCACACTGCTCGTCGAGGTCGGCGCGCTGCTGCTGCTCCTCGGGCTCCTGGGCCGGCTCAGCCGGCGGTTCGGGGTGTCCCCGATCCCCCTCTACCTCCTCGCCGGCCTGGGCTTCGGCCACGGCGGCCTGCTGCCGCTCGCCGCCAGCGAGGAGTTCTTCGCCGTCGGCGCGGAGATCGGCGTCATCCTGCTGCTGGTCATGCTCGGCCTGGAGTACAGCGCCAACGAGCTGGTCGGCAACCTGCGCTCGGCGGCGCCGGCCGGGCTGATCGACGCGCTGCTCAACGCGCTGCCCGGCTTCGCGTTCGCGCTGCTGCTCGGCTGGGGCTGGGTGGCCGCCGTGGTCCTCGGCGGCATCACCTGGATCTCGTCCTCCGGCGTGATCGCCAAGGTGCTCGGCGACCTGGGCCGGGTCGGTAACCGGGAGACCCCCGTGATCCTCTCCGTGCTGGTCATCGAGGACCTGGCCATGGCGCTCTACCTGCCGCTGGTCACCGCGCTGCTGGCCGGCGTCGGGCTGGTCACCGGCGGCATCGCCCTCGCCGTCGCCGTGCTCACCGTGGTCGTCGTCCTGGTGGTGGCCATCCGGTACGGCCACCTCATCTCGTCGGCGCTGTCCGCCAAAGACCCGGAGGCGCTGCTGCTCGGCGTGCTCGGGCTGACCCTGCTGGTCGCCGGCGTCGCGGCCAAGCTCCAGGTGTCGGCCGCGGTGGGCGCGTTCCTGGTCGGCATCGCGCTCTCCGGGCCGGTGGCGCACCACGCGACTGAGCTGCTCTCCCCGCTGCGGGACCTCTTCGCCGCGGTGTTCTTCGTCTTCTTCGGCCTGGTCACCGACCCCCGGGACATGCCGCCGGTGCTGCTGCCGGCGCTGGCCCTGGCCGTGGTGACCATGGGAACGAAGCTGCTCACCGGCTACCTGGCGGCCCGCCGGGCGGGCATCGCCGAGCCCGGTCGCTGGCGGGCCGGCTTCGCGCTGATGCCGCGCGGGGAGTTCTCCATCGTCATCGCCGGCCTGGCCGTCGCCGCCGGCACCGTCGAACCCCGGCTGGCGGCGCTCGCCACGGCGTACGTCCTGATCACCGTGGTGACCGGGCCGATGCTGGCGCGACTGCCCGACATGGGCTGGTTCAAGGCCTGGCTGCGGCGGCGGGCCGGCGTCCGCCGGCCGGAACCGGCGCCGATCACCGACTGAGCGCGGCCGGGTCGGCCGTACGGCCAACCCGGCCGGTCCGGCCGTTGTCGAATTGCTCCCGACAGGCTCTTCCGTCAACCCGCCGGCGGCGGTTACCGTTTCGCCCCAGCAAGCGAGGGCTCCGCGGGTGGCCGGTGCGTCCCGCGGACGCGAATGGGAAGGTTGCCGGTGAGCGTGCAGGATAGGACGTTCCACGGCTTCGCCAACCCCGTCGACCCGTCGCCGGCGGAGTTGCGGACGTGGGCCTACTACCCGGACTCGGTGCCGCTGGCCTCGATGCCGCCCGACTGGGACCTGCTTCTCGCCGGGGACCATCTGGTGCTCACCCTCTTCGATCTGGCGATGGATCCGACCTGCCCGGCCCGCCGGTTCGCCCTGCACTGCCTCTACATCTACGCGGCGGACGGCATCCGCACGAACTTCCGTGCCCACCCGAAGCGCCGCTTCCGCAAGCTGGTCGAGCAGGCCGAGCGGGAGGGCGACGAACTGATGCGCGACTGGGCGCACAACAGCCGGGTGCTGCTGGCCCGGCAGGACCTCTTCGTCTACCAGGACTGGTGCGAGGGCGGCCTGGTCCGGGAGAACCGCCGGATCGGCTGACGCCCGTCGGCGGCACGACGTGGGCGGGGCGCCGCCCGTGAACCCTCGACGGCGTGGTCGCATCGCGGTCCCGGTTTCAAGACGGCGAACGGGCCGGGACCCCCCGTGGGTCCCGGCCCGCACGTCGGCGGATCAGCGTTCCGATCCACCCTGCTCCCGGCGTTTCACTTCGGCGCGTCCCTGGTCGATGCCGTGGTCGACCTGGTCGGCGAACCTGCCGTTTTTGATCTCGTCGGTGAAACGGCCCTTGGTGATCCGTTCGAATCCCTGCCGGACGTTCTCGGCCACCTTGTCGAGCCGGTCCTCCGTTTGCCGGGCGACCTTCTTCGCCGATTCCGTCATGGCTCCCCCTGCCATCGGAGTCCGGAATGAGTCGGTTGGACCTCATTCTGAGGCTAACGGAACGGCTCCGACCACCGCCGGGAAACCGGAGACCGGGCACCGGTGGAGGCCACTGCCGCAGACGCGGGTGTGGGGTGTGCGCGGACGGCGGCGCCCGGCCACCACAGGGCGGGCGGCCGGGCGCGGCAGGATGTTCAGCGGTCGGGCGTACGGCGGGGACGCCAGACGACCAGCGCCGTCGAGGTGCGGTTGGTCGGCACCAGGTCACCGCGCGGGAAACCGCCCAGCGACTCCAGCTCGGCGATCCGGCGGTACGCGGCGTCCAGCTCCGCCTCCAGCCGGGCCACCCGCTGCTGCGCCTGGTCCAGCAGGCGCTCCAGCCCGATGATCCGCTTCACCCCGGCCAGGTTGATGCCGTCGTCCTGGCTGAGCCGCTGCACCTCCCGCAGCAGCACCACGTCACGCACGCTGTAGCGACGCCCACCACCGGCCGCCCGGCCGGCCTGCACCAGGCCCAACCGGTCGTACTGGCGCAGGGTCTGGGGGTGCATCCCCGCCATCCGCGCCGCGACCGAGATCATCAGCACCTTGGCCTCGTAGGCAGGGTCACCCGAACCGACGAACTCGCCCGACATCCCGCTCACCTCCGCACCTGATCCACCGGTCAACCGACCCGACGCACCCGCGCGTCGAGATGTTCCCGAGCCGCCGGCGGAGTCTGCTCGGCGAACGACTCCAGCGTCGCCCGCGCCTCGTCCGACACCGCCGCCGGCACCACCACGTCCAGGGTGACCAGCAGGTCACCGGCCTGCCCGTCGCGCCGAACCACGCCCTTGCCCCGGGCCCGCAGCACCCGCCCGGACGGCGTACCCGGCGGCACCCGCAGGGTCACCGCGCCGTCGAGGGTGGGCACCCGCAGGTCGGTGCCGAGCACCGCCTCGGCGAAGGTGATCGGCACGGTCAGGGTGAGGTCGTCCCCGGTACGCCCGAACAGCTCGTCCGGACGGACCTTGACCTGCACGAACAGGTCACCGGCCGGGCCGCCGCGCTCACCCGGCTCGCCGCGCCCGGCCAGCCTGATCCGCTGACCGTCGGCCACCCCGGCGGGAAAACGGACGTTGAGCGTGCGGGTCTTGGTCACCCCGCCGGTGCCCTGGCACTCCGGGCACTTCTCCTCGACGACGGTGCCCACGCCCTGACAGGTGCGGCACGGCTCGGAGAAGCTGAACGACCCCTGGTTGCGGGTGGTCACCCCGGCCCCGTGACAGACCGGGCAGGCCTTCGGCCGGGTGCCCGGCTTCGCGCCGTCGCCGTGGCAGGTGTCGCAGACCCCCGGCGCCCGCAGCGTCAGCGGGACGGTCACCCCGCGCACCGCGTCGTCGAAGTCCAGGGCCACCTCGGTCTCCACGTCCCGGCCGCGGGCCGGGCCGCGCGGACGCGCCGGGCCGCCGGCCCCGCCACCGCCGGAGAAGATCGAGCTGAACAGGTCGGTGAAGCCGCCCCCACCGAACCGGCTGTCCGCGCCACCGGCGGCGCCACCGGCGAAGAGGTCGGAGACGTCGAACGGCACCCCGCCGGGCTGCCCGGCGCCCCGGGCGCCGCGCCGGAACGCGCCCGAGCCGAACAGCGAGCGCATCTCGTCGTACTCGCGGCGCTTGGCCTCGTCGCCGAGCACCGCGTACGCCTCGGAGACGGCCTTGAACCGCTCCTCGGCCTTCGGGTCACCCGGGTTGTGGTCCGGGTGCGACTCCCGGGCCAGCTTCCGGTACGCCTTCTTGATCTCGTCCGAGGAGGCGGACTTCTGCACGCCGAGCGTGCCGTAGTAGTCCTTCTCGATCCAGTCCTTGGAACTCACCGGTCCACCCCCTTCCGCGTGATGAGGCCCGGTCGCCCCGCCCGCCGTGCGACGGCGGGCGGGGCGACCGGATGGTCGTGCACTATTCCGGGTCGGCGACCGCGACCAGCGCGGGCCGCAGCAGCCGCTCCGCCAGCAGGTAGCCGCGACGCATGACCTGGACGCAGGTCGGCTCGTCCACGTCGGCCGAGGTCTGGTGCGCGACCGCCTCGTGCCGGGTCGGGTCGAACGGGTCGCCCTGCTCCCCGAACGGGGTCAGCCCGAACTTGCCCAGCGCCGTGGTGAGCTGCTCGGCCACCGAGCCGAACGGCCCGACCAGGTCGCCGTGCTCGCGGGCCCGGTCCAGGTCGTCCAGGATCGGCAGCAGCTCGGTGAGCACCGTGCCGATCGCCTGCTCCTGGACCAGACCGCGGTCGCGGTCCACCCGCTTGCGGTAGTTGGCGTACTCCGCCGACACCCGCTGCAGGTCCCGGGTCCGCTCGTCGAGCTCGGCCCGGAGGGCCTCCAGCTCGGCGCCGAACGGGGAGCCGGCCGCGCCGCCGTCGGCCGGCTGCGCGGGGGCGTCCACCACGGTCGGGCCGGCCGGGGCCGGACCGTCGACCGCATCGGCCTCGGCCTCGATCTCGTCGACCACGACCTCGCCCTCCTCCACCAGGCCCTCGGCCGGGACGTCCGCCCCGGCGTCGGCGGCGGCGGGCGCCTCCTCGGTCTTGCCGATCTTGCGGTTGTTGCGGATGACGACCCGCGGCCCGTCGCCGGCGGCCGGCTCGCCGGGCGCGGAGCCACCCGGCACCGACCCGGAGGCGCCCGGGTCGGCGGCTCGTGGCTTCTCCGTCATGCGGCTACCTCGATTTCTCTGCCGTGAGTCCGGGTCCGGGACGAATCGTCACTTCTTGTCCTCGTCCACGATCTCCGCGTCGACCACGTCGTCGGCGGCCCCGGCCTGCGGGCCGCCGGCGGCACCCGCACCCGCACCCGCCGCGCCCGGGCCGGCCGCGCCCGGCTGCTCGCCCTGCTCGGCCTGCTGCGAGTAGAGCAGCGAACCGGCCTGCTGGGAGACCTGCGCCAGCCGCTCGTGGGCCGCCTTGATCTTCTCGATGTCCTGGCCGCCGAGCGCGCCGCGCAGCTCGCCGAGGGCCTCGTTGATCTGGTCGCGGTTCTCGCTGGGCAGCTTGTCGCCGCTCTCGGCGAGGAACTTCTCGGTCTGCCACTGGAGCGCCTCGGCCAGGTTGCGGGTCTCCGCCTCGTCGCGCCGACGCTTGTCGTCCTCGGCGTGCTCCTCGGCGTCCCGGCGCATCCGCTCGATGTCGTCCTTCGGCAGCGAGGAGCCGCCGGTGATCGTCATCTTCTGCTCCTTGCCGGTGCCCAGGTCCTTGGCGTGCACGTTCACGATGCCGTTGGCGTCGATGTCGAACGTGACCTCGATCTGCGGCACGCCGCGCGGCGCCGGCGGGAGGCCGGTCAGCTCGAAAGTCCCGAGCTTCTTGTTGTAGGCCGCGATCTCCCGCTCGCCCTGGAACACCTGGATCAGCACCGACGGCTGGTTGTCGTCCGCCGTGGTGAAGACCTCGGAGCGCTTGGTCGGGATGGTGGTGTTGCGCTCGATCAGCTTGGTGAAGATGCCGCCCTTGGTCTCGATGCCCAGGCTCAGCGGGGTCACGTCGAGCAGCAGGACGTCCTTGACCTCGCCCTTGAGCACACCGGCCTGCAGGGCGGCGCCGACGGCGACGACCTCGTCCGGGTTGACGCCCTTGTTGGGCTCCTTGCCGGTGAGCTGCTTGACCAGGTCGGTCACGGCCGGCATCCGGGTCGAGCCGCCGACCAGGATGACGTGGTCGACGTCCGCGATCTTGATCCCGGCGTCCTTCACGGCCTGCTCGAACGGGCCCTTGCAGCGGTCCAGCAGGTCCTGCGTCATCCGCTGGAACTCGGCGCGGCTGAGCGTCACGTCCAGGTGCAGCGGGCCGGCGGCGCCGGCGGTGATGTACGGCAGGTTGATGTTGGTGGTGGTGGCGGCGGACAGCTCGATCTTGGCCTTCTCGGCGGCCTCGCGGAGCCGCTGCAGGGCCATCTTGTCCTGCCCCAGGTCGATGCCGTGCTCGCCCCGGAAGGTCTTCACCAGGTGGTCGATGATGCGCTGGTCCCAGTCGTCACCACCGAGGTCGTTGTCACCACTGGTCGACTTGACCTCGATGACGCCCTCGGCCAGCTCCAGCAGCGACACGTCGAAGGTGCCGCCACCGAGGTCGAAGACCAGGACGGTCTGCTCCTTGGAACCCTTGTCCAGCCCGTACGCCAGGGCGGCCGCGGTCGGCTCGTTGACGATCCGCAGCACGTTGAAGCCGGCGATCTCACCGGCCTCCTTGGTGGCCTGGCGCTGACCGTCGTTGAAGTAGGCGGGGACGGTGATCACCGCGTCGGTGATCTGCTCGCCCAGGTACGCCTCGGCGTCCCGCTTGAGCTTCATCAGCGTCCGCGCCGAGATCTCCTGCGGGGTGTACTTCTTGCCGTCGATGTCGACGGACCAGTTGGTGCCGATCTCCCGCTTGACCGACCGGATGGTCCGGTCGGGGTTGGTCACCGCCTGGCGCTTGGCGACCTCACCGACGAGCACCTCGCCGTTGCGGGCGAACGCGACGATCGACGGGGTCGTCCGCGACCCCTCAGCGTTGGCGATGACGGTGGGCTCACCGCCCTCGAGAACGCTGACGCAGGAGTTCGTCGTGCCGAGGTCGATACCGACCGCACGTGCCATCTTCGCTTCCTCGCTTCGTAACGTTGAGCAGGTCACGGGGCCTGCCCGGCGGGTCGCCCGCAGCGACCGCACCATAAGTTGAGTGAACTTGACTCAATAGTGCCATGCCCCCGGCAAACCGCAAGTCGAGGTTGAGTCGACCCGGCGCAACCCGACCGTTACTACTGTCCGGTTGTCTTCCCTTGCATCGGTCGGGCACGCTTTAGCGGTGACGACGAACGGCGATCCCGCCACCCGGTCCGGCGCGCCCACCGTCGCCGCCGGCACCGGATCGCCGGACGTCGCCGAGACGCCGCCCGGCACCAGCGCCGACGGCCTCCCGGCCGCCCTGACCGGGCTGCGGGCCGCGATCGGCGCCGCCCGCTTCCCGCTGACCCTGCCCTCGGCCGAGCCGGCCCGGCGTACCGCCTCGGCGCTGGCCGACCAACTCGACGACTACCTGCTGCCCCGGCTGGCCCGGCTCGACGCGCCACTGCTGGTGGTGGTCGGCGGCTCCACCGGCGCCGGCAAGTCGACCCTGGTCAACAGCCTGGTGCAGGCCCGGGTGAGCGCCGCCGGGGTGCTCCGCCCGACCACCCGCTCCCCGGTGCTGGTCTGCAACCCGGCCGACTCCACCTGGTTCCGCCAGGGCGAGCTGCTGCCCGGCCTGACCCGCACGACCGAGCCGGCCGAGGACCCGCGCACCCTGCACCTGGTCACCGCACCCGCGCTCCCGGCCGGGTTGGCCTTCCTCGACGCGCCCGACATCGACTCGGTGGTCGACGCCAACCGGGCCCTCGCCGGCCAACTGCTGGCCGCCGCCGACCTCTGGCTCTTCGTCACCACCGCCGCCCGGTACGCCGACGCGGTCCCCTGGGAGCTGCTGCGCGGCGCCCGGGCCCGGGGCGCGGCGATCGCCATGGTGCTCGACCGGGTGCCGCCGGAGGCCGCCGACGAGATCGCCGCCCACCTGTCGGAGATGCTCGCCGCGCAGGATCTCGGCGCCGCGCCGCTCTTCGTCCTGCCCGAGACCTGGGTCGACGGCCAGGGCCTGCTGCCGGACAAGGTCACCGCGCCGCTGAGCGCCTGGTTCGCCCGGCTGGCCGCCGACGCCGAGGCCCGGGCCGCGGTGGTCCGGCAGACGCTGGACGGCGCGCTCGCCTCGCTGCACCCGACCGTCGAGGCGCTGGCCGAGGCCGCCGAAGAGCAGGTCGCCGCCGCCGACGCGCTCGACGAGCGGGTACGGGCCGCGTACCGGGGGGCGCAGCGGACCGTGGCGGAGGGGCTCAAGGACGGCCGGCTGCTCCGCGGCGAGGTGCTGGCCCGGTGGCAGGAGTTCGTCGGCACCGGCGAGTTCTTCCGCACCCTGGAGGCCCGGATCGGCCGGCTGCGCGACCGGGTGGTCGCCGCGATGACCGGGCGTCCCGCCAGCCCCGCCGTCGAGCTGCACAACGCCATCGAGTCCCAGCTGGTCACCCTGCTGCGCGGGGTCTCGTCCGAGGCGGCCGAACACGCGTACACCGCCTGGAAGGCGCACCCGGCCGGGGCGGGACTGCTCGAACCCGGGCTGGCCCACCCCTCCGACGACCTGTCCGAGCGGGCCGAACGACTCGTCCGGGACTGGCAGCGCGGCGTGCTCGACCTGGTCCGGGCCGAGGGGGGTGACCGGCGCTTCGTGGCCCGCACGGCCGCGTACGCGGTCAACGCCACCGGCCTCGCCGTCATGATCGCCGTCTTCGCCTCGACCGCGTTCATCCCCACCGGCCTGGAGGTCGCGACCGGGGCGGGCACCACGGTCGCCGCGCAGGCCGTGCTCCAGGCGATCTTCGGCGACCAGGCCGTGCGTACCCTCGCCAACAAGGCCCGGGCCGATCTGCTGGAACGGATCCAGGCGCTGCTGGACGAGGAGGCGGCGCGCTACCTGACCCGCACCGACGAGGCCCGGCCCGGCGCGAACGCCGGGGCCGAGCTGCGCCGGGCCGCCGGCCGGGTCGAGGTGGCCCGGCACCGCACCGGCCTGGCCGAGGGTGACGGCCCGGGCCTGCCCGCCCCGACCGGCGGCCGCCGGTGACGGGCATCGTCGGCCGGATGCGCGAGGCGTTCCGGGGAGACCAGCGGATGGACGCCGACGACCTGGTGGCCCGCCTCGACGCGGTACGCCGGTTCCTCGACGCGGTGGACGGCCAGGTGCCGGACTCCCGCCTGGTCACCGCGCACACCCTGGTCGAGCGGGCCGGCACCCGGCTGGCGCTCTCCCGGGACCACACCGTGGTGGCGCTCGCCGGCGCCACCGGCAGCGGCAAGTCCAGCCTGTTCAACGCGCTGGCCCGGCTGGACCTCTCCCCGGTCGGGGTGCGCCGCCCCACCACCGGCGTGGCGCACGCCTGCGTCTGGGGGCCGCTCGACGGCGCCACCCGGCTGCTCGACTGGGTCGGCGTGCTGCCCCGGCACCGGTTCGTCCGGGAGAGCGCGCTGGACGCCGACGACGAGACCGCCCTGCACGGGCTGGTCCTGCTCGACCTGCCCGACTTCGACTCGGTGCAGCGGTCCCACCGACTGGAGGTGGACCGGCTGCTCGGCCTGGTCGACCTGGTGGTCTGGGTGGTCGACCCGCAGAAGTACGCCGACCGGGTGATCCACACGAGTTACCTGCGCGAGTTCCACCGGCACCGGGACGTGACCCTGGTCGTGCTCAACCAGGCCGACCGGCTGTCCCCGGCCGAGCTGCCCCGGGTCCTCGACGACCTGCGCCGGCTGCTCGACGCCGACGGGCTGGACGGCGTACCGCTGCTGGCCACCAGGGCGGTCGACCAGGCCGGCATGGCCGGGCTGCGGGAGGCGCTGGAGCGGGCGGTCGCCGAGCGTCAGGCGGCGCTGCGCCGACTCTCCGGCGACGTGGACACCGTCGTGGCGGGGCTCGGCGAACTGGTCGACCCTGACGTCCCCCGGAACGCGCCGGACGACGACACCGTCGGGCCACTGGACCGGGCCCTGGCCGGCGCGGCCGGCGTGCCGGCGGTGGCCGACGCGGTCGAGGGGGCGTACCGGCACCGGGCCGGCGGCACGACCGGCTGGCCGGTCGTGCGGGGCTGGCGCCGGCTACAGCCGGATCCGCTGCGCCGGCTGCACCTGCCCGGCCCTGCCGGCGAGGCGGACCAGCCGGCGGAGAGCCTGGTCGCCGCGACCTCGGTGCCCGACCCGACCACCGCCCAGCGTTCCGCTCTCGGGCTGGCCATCCGCGCGGTCGCCGACCGCGCCGGCGCCGACCTGCCCCCGCCCTGGCCGGACGCGGTCACCACGGCCGCCCGGTCCCGCCTGGACGACCTGCCGGACGCGCTGGACCGCGCGATCGCCGACACCGACCTGGGCCTGGACCGCCGGCCGCTGTGGTGGCGGCTGGTCGGCGGCGTCCAGTGGCTGGTCACCCTCGCCGCGCTGGCCGGGCTCGGCTGGCTGCTGCTCGGCTACGCGCTGCGCGTACTCGGGCTGCCCGCACCGGAGTACCCGCGGGTGGGCGAGGTGCCACTGCCGACCCTGCTGCTGCTCGGCGGCCTGCTCGCCGGCCTGCTGGTGGCCACCGCGACCCGGCCGGCGATCCGCTGGGCGGCCCGCCGGGCCCGGCAGCGGGCCCAGAAACGCCTCACCGCCGCCGTGGCCGAGGTCGGCGACACGTACGTCCGCACCCCGGTGCGGGCCGTCCTCGACCGGTACGGGCAGGCTCGGGACGCGCTGCGCGACGCCGCCCGGTGAGAGTGGCCGGCGCGACGGGTGCCCGGGCCGCCGCAGCGGCGTAGGGTCGGACCATGGCCACGCCACAGACCCCCTACGACGCGGTGCTGCACGCCGCACGCGACGTGACCAGGCTGGACACCGCCCTCGATGCCGAGATGCTCGGCGCCGCACTGCTGGGCAGCGTCTACGCGATCGCCGAGACCGACCGGGAGCGGGCCGTCCGAGAGTTCGTCTCCGGCTTCCTGGCCGCCACCGCCCGCCGGCGGACCGCCGCCGCGACCACCATCCGGTCGGTCTTCGCCGCGCTGGTGCCGGATGCCGAGGGCGCGGCGAAGGTCCGCCCCGGCGCGCAGGCCCCGGCCTGGTCCGGCCAGCTCGGCCGGGTCCATCTCACCGGCGCCTGGTCGTACGGCGACGTGTACGGCGACCAGACCTCCTACCTGGCCACCTTCGCCTACGACGACCTGACCGGCGGCCCCGAGCACGCCCTGGTGGCGCTCGTCGACCACAACATCGGGATCACCAAGGACGTCTTCGTCGGCGGCCCCGCCGAGCGCATCCTCGAACAGGTCCGGCAGATGTGCGCCGCCGACGACCTGACCTGGTTCCGCGAGGAGGACCCGGCCCGGATGCACGGCGAGGTGAGCCGACACCTGACGGTCACCGACGACTTGGGCGACCTGCCCGGCGAGGGTTCACTCGCCACCGACCGGGCCCTGGTCGGCGCCCGGCTGGCGGTGCTGCCCGGCGCGACGGCCAGCACTCTCACCTGGGGCGCCGAGCCGCTCACCGGCGAGGAGCGCAGCGAGCTGGTGCGCGCCTTCCTGGCGTCTCCGGAGGCGGCCCGGTTCGGCCTGGACGCCCTGGACGGCGACGCGGAGCTGGCCTCGCTGCACTTCTGCCTGGGCCTGCTCTTCGACCACGCGGCGAGCTTCCCGGACGCCGACCCGCTGCGCTGGAGCCCGGCGGTGGCCGGGCTGTTCCTGCTGGACTGGGTGCACCGCCGGGCCGTGCTGGACATGGACGACGCCGCGATGCTGCCCCGGGTGCTGCGCGCCTGGGCCGCGTACGCGGGACGGCGGCGCGGGCTGCCGGAGCAGGCCACCACCCGGACCGACGAGGCGATCGAGGAGCTGGTTCCCGAGTTCGCCCGGCTCTACAGCACCGGCGAGCGGCGCAGCCCGGCCACCGCCGCGGTGGCGCAGCTGATGGCGGACGGGGTGGACCCGGACGACCCGGCCGCGCTGGACGCCTGGATCGAGGCCAACCGGCAGCGCCTCGGCGACGACACGCCCTGACCGGCTGCGCCGCGCTCAGCGCAGCGCGGCGTAGACCAGGCCGGCGATCAGACCGCCGACCACGCCCCCGGCGACCACCTGCGGGACGGTGTGGTCCCGCAGCCGGACCCGGGACCAGCCGGCCAGGGCCGGCAGCGGCACGGCGGCCAGCATCCGGGGGCCGAAGGTCAGCGCCAGCACCACCACCGCCCCGGCCGCCACCGCGGTGTGGATCGACATCTTCCACCGGTGGCTGACGGTCACCGCCACCACCAGACCGACCACCCCGGCCGCGACCAGGGCGAGCACCGGCCGGGGGGCGCCGAGCGCCGCGAGCAGCGCCAGGCCGGCGGTGGCCGAGGCCAGACCGAAGAGCAGGGGTACGCGTCGCTGCTCGCGGACGCCCACGTGGTGGTCGGTGAGGCGTCCGCGCCGCACCCCGCCGAGGATGTACGCGAACGGGATGCCGCTGGCGAAGACCGTGGCGAGCAGCGCCCAGCCCAGCCCGTGCGCGCCGCCGGCGCCGTGCCAGCCGAGCGCCACGGTCAGCGGGGTGACCAGCACTGCTGGGGCGGTCACCTCGGTGACCAGCCGGGCCAGCCGGGTCAGGGGTCCGGGCGGTACGACGACCGGGCGGAGCCCACCGTCGTCACCGCCCCCGTCGATCCCGTTCAGCGCCCCGTCCCCGATCCGTCCCGTCCGGGCCCCGCCCCGGGCCGGTGGCGCCGGCGGCGGGCGTACGGCCCGGCCAGCTGGCGTCGCCCGTCACCGTACCGTCCGGGTCGGGGGCGTCGTGGCTGCCCTTCGCCGCGTCGGTCAGGTGCTGGCGCGCCTCCTGGTCGGAGACCTCCCAGCGCTCCATGTAGTTGTCCGTGAGGAACGTGTCGTACGCCGCG